>JANWZM010000001.1 GCA_025054635.1 Thermoflexales bacterium | reverse complement strand
GCCCGACAACTACCGCGGCGCGCTGACCTTGCTTGTCGGTCGGTACGACCCGAACACGGGGCAGCGCCGCCCAACACGCTTTGGCGCTGGAGAGGTCAAGCTCGGGAGTGTCGTGGTGGATGATTGAGGAATGACCCAGGCAGTGAAGCCGATACTTCTCGATGGCGCGATGGGCACTGAGCTTGGGCGCAGAGGCGCGAACATCGCGCTACCTCTGTGGTCTGCGCGCGCGCTGGACGAGGCGCCAGCGCTCGTTCAGCAAATTCACGTGGAGTATGTGCGCGCTGGGGCGCAGGTGATCACCGCAAACACCTTCCGCACCAACGTGCGCGCGCTGGCAAAAGCAGACATGGCTCACCGCGCCCGTGAGCTGACCTTTCGCGCCGTTGCCCTGGCGCGCGCTGCAATCGCTCAGGCAGATGCAACCGGCATCGTGCGCCTGGCAGGCAGCATCGCTCCTGTCGAGGATTGCTACATGCCCGAGCTTGTCCCCGACCAAGCAACGCTCGACGATGAGCACGCTATGCTTGCCCGTGACCTCGCCGATGCAAGTGTGGACCTGATCCTGATTGAGACCCAGAACACGCTCCGCGAGGCTTGCGCTGCAGCGCGCGCAGCTATGGCGACAGGCAAGCCATTTTGGGTGAGCTTTACCCTTAACGCCCAGAACGATCTGCTCAGTGGCGAGTCGCTCGCTGACGCTGTGCGCGCGGTGCTGGCGTTTGCGCCGCAAGCCATCCTCGTGAACTGTGTGCCGACGGCGCAGACTGAATCAGCCGTGCGCCTGCTGCGCGCAGTCACGCCGCTTGACATCCCGATTGGCGCTTATGCGAACGCCGGGCGCGTGGATCCAGACACAGGCGAGTGGACGATGGACGGCGGCGATACGCCAGAAGCCTACGCTGAAGCCGCGCAGCGATGGTGCGCTGCTGGCGCAACACTGATTGGCGGGTGCTGCGGCACGCGCCCAGAGCACGTCCAAGCCCTCGCCGCGGCACTGCGCGCTTGAAGGCTGCGCTCAAGGTTGTCTGGAAACGCGCGGCAGCTTCAGGCTGAGCCACGCCCCCGTGCCAGCAATCAGCGCAACGCCGCCAAACATCACGGCGTACCCTAGCTCACCCTGCCCAGTTGCTGAAAGCCCATCCAGCCAGACGCCGCCAAGCAGCGGAGAGAGCGCGACAATGCCGCCAAGGGTGTTCAGCGCGCCGACATACATCGCTCGGTGGCGCTCCGCAGCCGCGTCAAGCAGGTAGCCGACGACGCCTATCACTAACGAGTGCTCTATCGCACCGCGCAAGGCAAACACGATCACGAACGCGATCAACCCGACAAGTTGCCATATCCCATCCGCGCTGACGAAGACGAACGCGAACGCAATGCATGGGGCAAGCAACTGCATGAACGCGGCTGTGCGAAGCACGCCGAGCGCCGTGAAGCGATCAGCGACCCAGCCAAACAGCGCGATCCCTACAATCCCCCCGATGATGAGCGCCATGTTGAAAATGCCTGTGGCTGAATTCCCTAACCCGAGCTGATCGCGAGCGAAGACCAAGTAGAACGAGGCTGCCATCAGCTCAACCCCAGTCAACAAGCGCACCACAAGCACTCGCACGAACAGGCGATCTGTGCGCAACGCCTCAAACAGACTACGGACAAAACCTTGGCGCTGCGCGTGGGCGCTTTCTGTCTCGTCCATCGGGGTTTCGCGCACCAGCGCGATCAAGCCCAGCGATAGCATCATGCACACCCACGTGCAGCCGAAGATGAGGGCGTAGTTTTGCGGGAAGGGCAACCCTTGTGGCGAGAGCACACGCTCAACGATAATGCCAGCGCCAACGCCAAGCACAGCGCCCACGAATTGGCCAACAGACACAGCGCGCGCCCGCACCCGCGGCGAGAGCGCCCGACTGAGCATGTCGAACCAGGCAACCCCAGCCAGTGCATCGCATAGGTTGAACAGCGCAATGCCCCCGATCAACACCCAAATCGTCAGCACAGGCGCCTGGGCTTGGGTAATCAGAAGCCAAAGCGCGATCAGCAGAAACGCGTTCCGCCCTAGCAGGCTCGGAACAACCAGGTAGGGCTTCTGCCACCGTCTCCCCCGAACGATTTGTGCTGCAATGAGCTGCGGCAGAAACCACGAGACAGGCCAAGCCATCCCCACAGCGCCAATCAGCGTCTTGTCATCAGTAAGCTGCGCAGCTAAGCCGACCAGAACAGTGGTGGCGGGAATGAAGTATGTGCCCACCATGAACGCTGCCATGTCAGCAGTGAAAGCAACGACGTTGCGGGGAACATCGACTTGGTGGTAAACGCCTGTGGCGCGCTGGTCGGCATAAGGGGCAGTCTCTACGACAGATGCCATGCGTGAACATCATACGCCGCACAGACAAATGACTGAGAGACCCTGCGCCATCAGGTCTTGTTGCGCTTTGTCCGCAGCTCAGCTTGGTGCACGCAGTGCCGCTGCGCTATAATTTAGGCAAGCCTAAATTATGGAGTGGTTGATCCCTGTTGTGCTACTCGCAGGGTTGCTCGCCCTCGCATTAAGGAGCAGGCTTGCAGCGAGCTATCGTGCCTGGCGAGCACAGCAAGAGCGCGAGCAAGTCGAGGACGCGCTCAAGCACTTGCTCAACCGCGAGCACCAGGGGCGGCACGCTTCGCCAGAGTCGTTGAGTGGGGCACTGGGGCTGTCTCGGGCGCAGACCGTTCGGCTGATTGAGCGGATGGAAGCGCAAGGCTTGCTCCAGTCGCGTGCGGAGCAGCTTCACTTGACGCCTGCTGGTGAGCGCTGGGCGTTGAACGTGCTGCGCGCCCATCGGCTGTGGGAGCGCTACCTTGCAGATGAGGCGAGGATGCCGCTGGCACAAATTCACGCCGAGGCACACCGTCGCGAGCACACCTTGAGTGAGGCGGAGGTTGAGGCACTCGAAGCAAATCTGGGATACCCTCAGCAAGATCCCCACGGCGATCCGATCCCTGATCGCGCTGGCGAGATGCCAAGCCGTGCGTCTTGCCCGCTCACCGACTGGCCCACGGACGAGCCAGGGCGGATCGTGCACATCGAGGATGAGCCTGCAGTTGCCTACCAGCAGATCGCTGCGGCAGGCTTGAAGCTCGGTCAGACAGTGCGCGTGCTGGAGCGAACCCCGCAGCGTCTGACCATCAGCGATGGCGAGAACGAGTATCGTCTTGCACCTGCCATTGCCGCAAACGTCAGCGTTAGCCCACTGCTGCCGACAGAGCGAGTTTTCGACGGCGACGCCTTGCCGCTCTCGAAGTTGCCCCTGCACCGAGAGGGTGAAGTTGTCCAGATTGACCCGGCACTGCAAGGACTGACGCGCCGACGGCTGCTCGACCTCGGGCTGACAGTTGGCGCAACCGTCCGACCAGAGATGCAGACGTTCGTCGGTGAGCCGCGCGCTTATCGCGTGCGAGGCACGCTGATCGCTCTGCGCAAGGAGCAGGCTGACCACATCCTTGTCCGACCGATTGCGCATTACTGACGATGAAGAACGCTGCATTTGTCCCCAGCGAATCGTGCGCGACCTGCCCTGCCTTCGCCCAACTGGAGCGCATGGGCATCAAGATGGATCGCTTCGACCACGTTATCGCGTTGGCGGGCAACCCGAACACGGGCAAGTCAACGCTGTTCAACGCGCTGACAGGACTGAAGCAGCACACCGGCAACTGGCCTGGCAAGACCGTCCGCCGAGCAGAGGGCGGGTATCAGTTCAACGGCGTTCGCTACAAGCTGGTTGACCTGCCAGGCACCTACTCGCTGCTGTCCACCTCGCAGGACGAGGAAGTGGCGCGCAATTTTCTACTGTTTGGGCAGCCCGACTGCACGGTCATCGTCGCTGATGCGACCGCGCTCGAACGCAACCTGAACCTGATCTTGCAAATTTTGGAGATCACCGACAAGGCGGTCGTCGCGGTCAATCTAATCGACGAAGCGCGGCGCAAGGGAATTGAGGTGGACACGCGCGCGCTCAGCTGCGACTTAGGTGTGCCAGCCGTGCCGATCGTCGCGCGCACCGGTGAGGGGGTGATGGCGCTGCTCAGCAGCGTTGCTGATGTGATCGCCGGGCGTCTGCAAACTCAGCCTCGCCGCGTGTGCTACACCCCGCAGCTCCAAGCCGCGCTGGACGAGCTTGTCCCCCTGATTGAGTCGTTGGCGCCAGGGTTGCCCAACGCGCGGTGGGTCGCGCTGCGCCTACTTGATGGCGATGCGCGCCTGCAACAAGCGCTGCTCAGCGGCGAACTGGCAGAGATCGCCCGCCGCCAGCACGTGCCCGAGTCGCGCTTGAGTCGCCAAATCGCCGTCGTTGGACAACAGTAGAGAGGGAGGGTGCGAGATGTCATCGCCTGAGCACGTGCTGAGCCGCGCAGAGGCGTTGCGCCGCGCGCTGCCGTCCGACTTCCGTGACGCGATCGCGCAAACGCTCTACGCTGAAGCCAGCCGAATCGCCCGTCGTGCCGTTCACACAAGAGGACAGCGCGGACGCGACCTCGATCAGTGGATTGATCAGATCGTTACCGGGCCGGTGACTGGTCTGCTCGTCATGCTCGTGCTGCTCGCAGTAGTCGTCTGGCTGACAGTCTCGGGAGCGAACGTCCTCTCTGAAGCACTGGCAAATCTGTTGTTTGGTTTGGGTGACCTGGGGCGTAGCTTATTCGAGCAGGTCGGTGCGCCATGGTGGCTGACCGGCTTTGTCTGGGACGGGGTGTACCTCGGGCTGGCTTGGGTCGTCTCGGTGATGTTCCCGCCGATGGCGATCTTCTTCCCGGTGTTCACCATCCTAGAGGATTTGGGCTACTTACCGCGCGTCGCGTTCAACCTGGACTGGCTGTTCAAGCGAGCTGGGGCGCATGGCAAGCAAGCGCTGACGATGACGATGGGGCTGGGCTGCAACGCTGCAGGCGTGGTCGCTACGCGAATCATTGACTCGCCGCGCGAGCGACTGATCGCCATCTTGACGAACAACTTCGTGCCCTGCAACGGGCGCTTCCCCACCTTGATCATGCTGGCGACGGTGTTTGTCGCAGCGGGGTTCAGCGGGCCTGCAACAGCGCTCATCGCTGCCAGCGCGGTAGTTGCGGTTGTCCTGATCGGCGTCGGCTTTACCCTGCTGATGTCCTGGCTGCTGTCGCGGACGCTGCTGCGCGGGGAAGCTTCCGCTTTCACCCTGGAGTTGCCCCCCTACCGCCGCCCAAACATCTTGCGGATTCTGTACACCTCACTGATTGACCGGACGATCTTTGTGTTGCTGCGCGCGATGAGCACAGCTGCACCTGCCGGTGCGGTGATCTGGGTGCTCGGCAACATCCCGTTCGGCGAGTCCAGCCTGGCATCCGCGATTGCCCAAGCGCTGGACGGATTCGGGCGGTTGTTCGGGCTGGACGGCACGATCATTCTCGCTTACATCATCGCCATCCCTGCCAATGAAATCGTCGTGCCGACGATGATGATGATCTACACAGGTGCTGGTCGGATGATCGAGGCGCCCGAGGGCGCCGAGGCGATCCGCGCCCTGCTTGTCGGTCAACACGGCTGGACGCTGCTGACAGCGGTGAACCTGATGCTGTTCTCGCTGCTGCACAACCCTTGTGCAACAACGATCATCACTATCTACAAGGAGACCCGCTCGCGCCTCTGGGCTGCAGTCAGCGTTGTCATCACACTGGGCACAGCCTTCCTCGTGACGTTTGTTACTGCGAGCCTTGCGCGCTTGCTGGGGTTGTTCCCAAGCGGGGGATAAACCCAGGGGGGCATCACTAGGCGAGCGCACGCAGTGCGGCAACGGCAACAGGATGCCCCTCCCTCGCACAGAGGCGTCACCCCTTCGCTCCTCGTGCAACTGCGATCAGCGCTGGATTTCCACGAGTCGGAACTGGATAGCCTTATCTCTGTGCTGCAAGCGCAGTCGTTGTCGTCGCTGCAAAAGCCGAACTCAGCACCCGCCCCTGGCAATCTTGCTCGGAGGCTCGACCGAACTAGCGAGACAATTCGTGCACCGCTGAGAATCTTCTCGGGCGTTCTGAGTTGGAATACGGGTAGATAATTCCCGCTGCCGATGGCTGATCCCGTTTTGCCTCCTCATAGCGTCGAAACTGAAGAAGCCGTGCTCGGCTCCATCTTGATTGAACCAGAGTCATTGCCGCGCGTGATGGCACGCCTCAGACCCGAGGATTTTTATGTCATCAAGCACCAGTGGATTTATCGGGCGATGTTGACCCTGCAAGAGCAGCGTCAACCGATTGACTTACTGACCGTCGCTCAGGAGCTTGCGCGGACAAATCGGCTAGAGGAGGTTGGCGGAGAGGCGTTCCTTGCCTATTTGACCACGGTTGTCCCAACGGCGCTCAACGTCGAGGCGTATGCTCGAGCCGTAGAGCATTTGGCAGTGCGCCGTCGCATGATCGCGGCTGCGAGCGAAGTCGCGCGCATTGCCTACGACCAGTCGCTGCCCATCGAGCAGGTTGTCGAGCGCAGCGAGGCGGCTATCTTCGCTGCCACTGAGGGGCACGGCGAAGGGCACATGGTGACCCTTCGTCAAGCGATCAGCGCCTTTTACGAGCGGATGGAATACATGCACGAGCACCGCAACGAACCGCTCGGCATCCCCACCAGCTTTCACGACCTCGACCGCCTGACTGGTGGTTTGCAGAAGGGCGATTTGATCATCATCGCTGCACGACCGGGTGTGGGAAAGACCTCGCTGATGCTTAACATTGCGTATCAAGCTGCGCGCCGCTACCGCCAGCGCGTCGCCATCTTCAGCCTGGAAATGAGCACTGAGCAGCTCGTCCATCGCCTTGTCGCCAGCGAGACGGGAATTGACTCGCAGCGGTTGCGCATGGCTGACCTGCGCGATGAGGAGTGGGGGCTGCTCACTCGCGTCGCCATGCAGCTTGCCGACTTGCACATCTTCCTCGACGACACGCCTTCGCTCAGCCCACTCGAGCTGCGCACCAAAGCCCGTCGCATTTACCAGGAGTACGGACTTGACCTCATCGTCGTTGATTACCTGCAACTGATGCAAGGCGACCAAAACGGCCGCGGCGACAATCGCGTGCAGGAGATCAGCTATATCTCGCGTGCCCTCAAGTCCATCGCCCGCGAGCTGCGTGTGCCGCTTATTGCTGGCAGCCAGCTCTCTCGTCTTGTCGAGCAGCGCAGCGACAAGCGCCCAATGCTCAGCGACCTGCGCGAGAGCGGGAGCATTGAGCAGGACTCTGATATCGTTATTTTTATCTATCGTGACGAGATATACAATGAAATGACGGAGTATAAGAACATAGCCGAAATCATCGTCGCTAAGAACCGCAACGGTCCGACAGGCAAAGTGATGCTGTTCTTCGATAAGCGCCTGACCTCGTTCAAGAACCTTGCGCGCGAGAGGGTCGAACTGTAGCCATGAATCTCATTGAGGACTTCATCATCCGCTTTCTGCCTGAGGTGGACGATCTCACCGAGGCAAAAGTGACCCTGGCAGCGTTACACTTGCTCAGCCAGAAGCCAAGCGCCGCGCCCTTCGTTACCGAGGCAGAAGTGCAGCGTCACCCGCTCGTGCAGGAGGGGGTGAGCTTCCCTGCGCTCAGCGTCAAGCCGTCGCTCCAGCGCGCGGTCCAGCGCGGCGCGCTGGTTTGCGCCCAGGTCGGCGAGCAAGCCTGCTTCTTCCCCAACACACCTAGCGGCAATCAGGCGGCTGAGCAGCTTGCCGGCGCGAACGGAGACAGCTTGACCGCGACGCTCAGGCTCGACTTGGAACGCGCTGTCGAGGCGCTGCGCCAGAGGGTCGCCGAATTGGAGCTTGCTGAGGACTACGTACCAACGCCCGCGGAGGTTGAGCTTGTCGAGGAGTGGCTCGCCGATGGATATGTGCTCGAAGAGCTGCTCGACCGCATTCAAACAGCGCTGCTCGACCCGCGCCCAGCCAACCTACCTCCGCGCACGCTGTATCACTGCCGCCAAACCATCGAGTCAACGCCGCCTGCTCAGCCTTCGGCGTTCTACTACTTCAAACAAGGCGCTGGTGCAGCGCCGCTTGGAGTGATCGCCTTCCGTGACCTTGTGGGGCGTCTGCCCACAGGGCACGAATACAGACTGCTCGAACACGCGATCGCGTTGTTCGGCGAGCCGACCGTCATCCAGGCGCTGAAGCAGATCGTCCGCGACGGTGTCTTGAGGATGGATGAGCTGCTCTCACGCTTGCAGGAGCGCGAAGAGGCTGCGCTCGCACTGCAGTCTGGATACGTGCAGGCGGACGCACAGATTCAGCGGGCGATCCAATACTACGAAGCCGCGTTCGGCGCCCCGCCAAGCAGCGCAATCGTTGAGGAGATGCGCTCGATCCTGCAAGAGCACAACACCCTCGACCAGTGGCCTGCCATCTTCGCGCATGCGCGCGCGCGAGGCAAGCGGAGCTGGGCTTACATCCGCAAACTGCTCAAAGACCCCAGCTCCTCCATCTTTCTGCCTGAGCCCGCTAACGAGGCAGCACGATTCGCCTTCGACGAGTACCGCCGCCGCGTCAACCCGAAGCTCGACCCGAAGATCGCTGCCCAGATCAACGAGCTTGCGCAGCGCGTCAGCGACCTCGCCCGTTGGCAGGCTGCCTTCGACAAGGCGGCTGAGGCGAACGCCTTACGCTGGGATTACATCCGCAAGGTCGTGGAGGACGAGCCAAGCGCAGTAGGCAAATCTGCCCGCGGGCGAGCTAGTAGGCGACGCCTCCCGCAGGTCTCCTACACCGAGGCAGATCGCGAGGCTGCGCGCCAGAGAGTGGACGAGGAGCTTGCCCAGATTGATGCGTTCTTCGACAGGAAGAAGAAGTCGAAATGAACCTGAGCGACCCCGACGCACCTCTGCCCCCGCGCGACGGCGGACCGGAATGTGACTACTGCCAGAACCGGCGCTTCGTGCTGGACGCGCACGGCAACCTCAAGCCCTGCCCGAAGTGCCACATGGTGCAGGAGTGGCGCGTCAGCGCGCTGCAAGCCTACGCTTCGCGCAGCGCGCTCTCGGCTCAGCAGACGTTCGACACCTTCCAAACCACCTTCAACGGACGCCCCGAGCCATTGCTGCTCACCCCACTGCGCGCAGCACAACGGTTTGCCGAAGACCCAGAAGACAGCTGGCTTGTGATACACGGCGCGCGGGGCTGCGGCAAGTCGCACTTGTGCGCGGCAGTGGACAACGCGCTGATGGCGCGCGGCGTGCCCTCGCTGTTTATCTCAGCGCCCGACCTGATCGCCTCGCTGTTCGAGGCAATGAACACGCGCACCGAGGACGGCGGCAGTCTGCTGGAGCGCCGCAAGCAGGTGTTCAAGGCCGCGCCCGTGCTCATCCTCGACGATTTGGGGGCAGAGGCAAACTCGCCGCTGAGCGAGGGCTGGATCTTCGAGATTCTCGACTACCGCTGGCGCAACCGTCTGCCGACGATGATCGCCACCAACGTGCACCCGAGTCAGTTCGAGGAGCGGCTCGCCTCGCGCTTGCAGGACACTAGCCTGTGCCGCGTGGTTGAGAACCGCGCGCCGGACTACCGTCTGCGACCGATTGAAGAGAAGCAGCCATGAGCACACTTTGGGGCGGGCGTTTCAGCGGCGCGCTGGACGCTCAGATGAAACAGTTCAACGACTCCATCAGCTTCGACATCCGACTATGGGAGGCGGACATCACAGGGAGCATGGCGTATGCGCGTGCGTTAGCGCGCGCAGGGCTACTGACGGATGACGAGCTGCGCACCCTGCTCGATGGGCTAGCCGCCATCCGCGCTGAGTTTGCTCAAGGCGCGTTCGCCGTCCAGCCGACAGATGAGGACATCCACACTGCGGTCGAACGACGGCTGAAGGAACTCGTCGGCGAGGTTGCCGGCAAGTTGCACACGGGGCGGAGCCGCAACGATCAGGTGGCGACTGACCTGCGGTTGTTCGCGCTCAAGGCAACCTATGAGCTGATCGGCGCGCTGCTCAAGGTGCAAGAGGCGCTGCTGACGCAAGCTGAGCCGCACACCGAGACCCTGATGCCAGGCTACACCCACCTTCAGCGTGCCCAGCCAGTCTCGTTTGCGCACTGGTGCCTAAGCCACTTCTGGCCGCTTGCCCGCGACGCTGACCGGATGTTGGACTGTGCACGGCGCACTGCGGCGCTGCCGCTTGGCTCTGGCGCGCTGGCTGGCAACCCTTTTGGCATCGCCCGCCATGCGCTCGCGCGCGATCTTGGCTTCCACGCCATCACCCAAAACTCGATTGATGGTGTCGGCGACCGCGATTTCGTCGCCGAGCTGCTGTTCGATTGCGCGCTCATCGGCGTTCACCTCTCCCAGCTCGCCGAGGATTTGATCGTGTTCTCCACGGCTGAGTTCGGCTTCGTCACGTTCGACGACGCCTTCGCCACTGGCTCTAGCCTGATGCCCCAAAAGAAAAACCCCGATGCCATGGAACTCGCGCGGGGCAAGAGTGGGCGGCTGATTGGCAATCTGGTCAGCGTGCTGACGATGCTCAAAGGGCTGCCGATGGCGTACAACAAAGACCTACAGGAGGACAAAGAGCCGCTGTTTGACTCGCTGGACACGCTACGGCTCACGCTGCCGGTCGTTGCCGGCGCAGTGCGCACCTTGCGCGTCAACGCTGAGCGCATGGCGGCAGCGCTCGAGCCTGCGATGCTGGCGACGGACGTCGCGGAGTATCTGGTGCGCAAAGGCGTGCCGTTCCGCGAGGCACATCACCTCACTGGACGCGCTGTTGCGCTGGCTGAGCAGCGCGGCATCTCGCTGCAAGACCTGACTCCCTCCGACTGGCGCTCGATCTCCCCGCAGTTCGGGACGGATGTCGCGCAGGTCTTCGACTTCAGGCAGTCACTTGCCTCGCGTGCTGTTGACGGTGGAACTGCGCCCGAAGCCGTGCGCCGCCAACTGCGCTCAGCGCGACAGGAGTGGATGCAGCTCAAGCAGCGCGTGGACACGCCATGAACACGATCCGATTGGAGGACTTGAAGGATCACTTGGTCGGCGGCGGGCGCGTTGAGCGAGCAGGCAATCGCGCGCGTTTGGTTCTGCCGCCAACTTCCAGCCAAACTTACGCGGACGCCCAACTGGACAACTATCCTCACGCCTTGCCGCGTGTCTTCATTAGCCACCCCCCGCTGCGCCTGTGTGTGCGGGTGCGCTGCTCGCACCCCGCGGGCAGGTTGAAGGGCACAGCAGGATTTGGCTTTTGGAATCACCCCTTCACGCGCGGCGGCGATGTGATCGCGCCGCCCCAGCACGTGTGGTTCTTCTATAACTCGCCCGAGAGCGACCTCGCGCTCGCTCCAGGGATGCCTGGTTGGGGTTTGAAAGCCTCAGTGCTAAACGCCAGTAGACCGGGGATTACACGTCTGCTTCAGGCGCGAGGGGCGCAGACGCTTGCTAACGCAGTGCTGCGCCTGCCGTTGGTGCGCGAGGTTGCAGCTGGGTTTGCTAAACATGCCTTACGCGCGCGCGAAGCGCCGATCTCGCTTGACCTCACCGAGTGGCACGCCTTTGAGCTGGATTGGCGTCCCGATGCAGCGCGTTTCAGCGTGGATGGGATTGAAGTGCTGCGCGCAGCACATCCACCAAGCGAGCCACTTGGGTTCGTGGCTTGGATCGACAACTACCGCGCCTCAACTCGTCGGCACGGCTTTGCCTTCGTTGAGACAACTGAAGTGCAGTGGGTTGAGTTGGAGTGGGAATAGCCTGTCCCTGCAAGCGCGCAGTCGCAAGCAACGGCGTAACTAGCCAGGTACTACCTCTTGCAGGCTGCAGCGAGGCAGGTCACCCCTATAATCCCAGCGCTTAAGGATCAAGCAGGCGCAGTCTCTGAGTTCACTAGGTTTAAACCTGCACAGCCCATGTCAATCGCTGTTCTTAAATTTGGCGGCACCTCGGTGAGCGACGCGCAGGCGATGCGCCAGGTGACGCATATCGTCCGCGAGGCGGTCTCCAGTTACGACCACGTCGTCGTCGTGACCTCGGCGATGGGTAAGTCTCCTGATCCCCAGGACACGGTCAAGGTCACCGACCTGCTGTTGAACGCAGCGCGCAGCGCTGCTGGCGGCGACGCCGACACCTACCAACGCACCCGTCGCTTGCTCGCCGACAAGCACCACGCTGCGATTGACGCGCTTGTGACAAACCTGGATGACCGCCGCGACATCAGCAATGAAGTTGACGACTTGCTGGACGGCTTCGAGGCGCTATGCGCCAGCGTGCGCGTGCTCGGCGAAGTCACGCCGCGTGCGCTCGACACAATCGCTGGGCTGGGCGAGCGCATGGCAGCGCGCGTGCTTGCGGGCGCGCTGCGCAGCGCAGGCATCTCGGCTGAAGCCGTTGACGCGACTGAGCTGATCGTCACCAACGACCGCTATCAGTCCGCTAGCCCGCTGATGGATTTGACCCGCGAGCGAACGCGCGCGCGGCTGCTGCCGATGCTCGAGCGCGGCTTAGTTCCGGTCGTCACAGGGTTCATCGGTGCAACGCAGAGCGGCGTGCCCACGACGCTCGGGCGCGGCGGCAGCGACTACAGCGCCAGCATCATCGCAGCCGTGCTCGACGCCGACATCGTCTTCAACTACACTGACGTGGACGGCGTGCTCACGACAGACCCTCGCATCGTCCCCGAGGCGCGCACAATCGCCACACTCACTGCACAGGAGATCAGCGAGATGGCTTACTTCGGCGCTTCTGTGCTGCACCCAATGACCATCACGCCGCTGATCGAGAAAAACATCCCCCTGCGCGTGAAGAACACCTTCAACCCCACTCACCCTGGGACGTTGATTGTTTACCAAGCAGACGCTTCAAAGGCGGACGGCGCAATCAAGGCGATCACGGCGATCAAAAACGTCAGCCTGATCACAGTCGCCGGCTCAGGGATGAAGGGCGTTCCGGGCATCGCTGCGCGCACGTTCAGCACTGTCGCGCGCACAGGCACCAGCGTACTGATGATCTCGCAGGCGTCGAGCGAGCAGAGCATCTGCTTTGTTGTGCCGCGCGCTGCTGCCGCCAACATCGTTGCTGCGCTGAAGGAAACCTTCCAAGATGAGATCGCGCACCGCGAGATTGACGGCGTTGAGGCATTTGACCGCGCCTCAATCATCACTGTAGTTGGCGCAGGCATCTCGGAGACCCCAGGCGTCAGCGGGCGCGTGTTCGGCACGCTCGGCGAGCATCACATCAACGTATATGCGATTGCCCAGGGGTCATCCGAGTGCGCCATCAGCTTCATCGTTGCTGAAGACCGCTGCGATGACGCCGTGCGTGCCCTGCACTTCCTAACCCAGCCCTGTTAGCTCGTCTGGACACCCTACTGGGACACAGAAACTCATCATCGGAGATCAATCAATCATGGCTTCTAAAGACCTGAGAGCGTTCCTTGCAGAGTTCATCGGCACGTTTGCGCTTGTGTTCGTCGGCTCAGCCGCCGTTTGGGTCTCCTCGCAGACTGGGTATGCGGGCGGGCCGCTGGTGCCTGCCTTTGCTCATGGCTTGGTCGTGGTCTTTGCTGCGTATTCGCTAGGGCACATCAGTGGGGCGCTGCTCAACCCAGCAGTAACGCTTGCTGCCGCCATCGCTGGAGGGATCGACTGGGCTAGAGCAGGCATTTATGTCGTGGTTCAGCTCGTCGCTGGCATCCTCGCTGCGCTGCTGCTAAATGCGTTGCTGATCGGACAAGGGGGGCTGCGACCTGCCGCCCAGTTCGGCGCGTTTTCGTATAACGCGCTTTACGTGAACAGCATTGGCGCGCTGTTCGTAGAAGCGGTGTTGACTTTCCTGCTTGCGTTCGTCGTGCTGCAGGCTGCAGTCAAGGGGCGCGCAGGCAATCTGGCTGGGCTTGTGGTCGGCTTGACGCTGGCTGGCGTCATCCTTGCTGGCGGCGCATTGACTGGCGCCTCGCTCAACCCAGCCCGATCGCTCGGCCCTGCGTTGATCGCGGGTGACCTCAGCCAGATCTGGATTTACTTGATCGGCCCAGTGCTTGGCGGTGGACTTGCTGCAATCGTGTACAGCAGCCTGATCGAGCCAAGCAAGAGCGAGCCGACGCCGCCAAAGAAGAACACGGGGCGTCGCACTTGACAAGTCGCCCAAGCGTTACCAGGCGCAAGTCAACGCACCACGCGCTCATCGTGCTTACAGATCAAGAGTTCAAACAAGCCCTGAACGCTCTTCCTGGGCTCGCTACGCAGAGCAGCAGCCTCCTCTGCGACTTTCGAGATCATGCGACCGTAATTAGAGTGCCTGCAAGGTCTCAGATCTTCGCGGAGGGCGACGAGTGCAACGCGCTCGCATTCATGCTCAAAGGTGTGGTGCGCGTGTTTAAGGTCAGCGAAACCGGGCGCGAGATCACCCTCTATCGCTTCGAACGCGGCGAGAGTTGCATCCTGACAATCAACTGCATTCTGGGCAACCGACAGTTTCCTGCTGTTGCAGTTGCTGAGGAAAACGCTGAAGCAGTGATGGTTGCAGCCGAGGCATTCCGCACTTGGATTGACCGCTATGCCTTCTGGCGGAGCTACGTGTTCAACCTGCTCTCACAGCGGCTGGCAGCAGTGATCGAGGTCGTGGATGAGGTCGCCTTTCGGCAAATGGACGCCCGTGTTGCCGAGTGGCTACTCGTGCATGCAGGCAGCAGCGACCAAGTGAAAGCCACTCATCAAGCAATTGCAGCTGACCTCGGCACGTCGCGCGAGGTCGTCAGCCGCATCTTGCAGGACTTCGTCGCAGATGGGATGGTTGAGACAGGTAGAGGTTTCATTCTTTTGCGCAACCGAGACAGCTTGCAGCGCCGTGCGCAAGTCGCCTGAGCGCAACGGTTGTTCTGAAGCAAGTGTGACAAAGTCACAGACAGCCCGCACCCTGCCTGCTAAACTCCAATCAGAATAACTGCTCAGGAGGTTCAAGCGCGATGGTTAAGAACATGGGCACGATTGACCGTGTGGTTCGCACTGTTGCTGCAGTCGTGATTGCTGCGCTCATCGTCACGGGCACGCTTCAGGGCACGCTTGCAGTTGTGCTGGGCGTAGTCGCAGTGATGTTCTTGCTCACCAGCCTGGTCGGGGTGTGCCCGGCTTACTTGCCGTTCCGCATTAACACTGGCGCACGGAAGTAGGTGGCTCGTCCCCCTGAGAGAGACACACACGCCGTAGCTATTTTCAGTCCTCAGCAGCGCTCAGCTCCAAGTGCATGGCGCTCCTCGCGCTGCCTTGCCCCTGAGTCTGTGTCAGGCAGCTCTCTGTGAGAGGAGCAGGGGTGAACATGCGGCATGCGCAGCGCGCCCTAGGCGAGCGCGTGCAACGCGCCCCTACAGCAGCTTGGAGCGACAGGCACGATGGAGCGCATCGTGTGCGCCCCATCGTGCTTGAACGCAGGTGCGCCGTGCGCGCCCTACCCCCTGCCATTTCTCTGTGCTTTGCGGGCTGCTTGCCGCTTTGCTTCAAAAACATGGGCGCTGGATAGGTTGAATGCGCTTCTTCTGTGCATGCGCCGCATCGGTCACTCCCCACCTGACCGCACAGTTCAACCTGTGCCAGCACATTGGGCAACGCCGCAATCTTGTTGCTGGTGTCTTTGCGCGCACTACTTCCTGCGCTAGCACCACGCCCGTCTGCGTGGCGTACGCCGTCACCCTCCGCAGCGCGGCTCTGCCCGCGCGCTGCTCAGCGCTACTGCGCAGCCCCTTGCCGTCGGCGGCAAGCACCGCTGATGCCTAAGTCCTGGGTCGAGGTCGTGGATGAGGTTGCCTTTCGGCAGATGGACGCCCGTGTTGCCGAGTGGTTCCGCACTGTTGTTGCAGTCGTGACTGCCGCATTCATCGTAACAGGCACGCTTCAGGTCAAGGCACACTGGCAATTGCGCTGGGCGTGGTCGCAATGAGGAGCGGGGACGAGGACAGGACGATAGCTGACCGCAGGGCAGGACTTCAGCCCATCAACTAAAGTCAGCCTACTTCCCCCTAATGTTCTGCTAACGCAGCGATCCCTATAATCCGAGCCGCTATGCCAACGTACCAGTATGCTTGTCCTGACTGTGGCTACAAGTTCGAGCGCGTGCAACGGTTCACCGACGATCCAGTTCGGGTCTGCCCAGAGTGCAGCCGAGAGAGCGTCTATCGTGTTGTGAGCAAGGTCGCCATTACGTTCAAGGGCAGCGGTTGGTACATCACGGACAGCCGACAGAGCAGCAAGGCAGCTAAAAACGGCGACGGGAACGGCAAAGCCGAGGGTGAGAAGACAGCCGACAAGGAGCCAGCGGCAACCGCTGAGAAGAGCGACTAGCCGTCCCGTCGCTCCATTAGGGCTGGAAGGCATCGCGCGCCGCAGGGAGGATGGTCATCGCGGCCGCGGCAGCAATCACGAACAGCGCAGTAGCAGCCTCGGCGACAAGGCTCACGCTGAAGCGCTGTGCGGCTTGCGCGAGCGTCTCTGCCTGCGCGCGCCATGCATTTAGCCTTGGGCTAATCACCAGCAAATGGAATGCCCCAAATCCAATCAGCACGGCAGAACCGCCCAGTTTGGCAAGCAGTGCTCTGCCGTGTAATGTGCCTGCGAGTGCCTCAACACTGCCGATCAGGCTGGCGCTTTGCATGATGCCGGTCAAACCGATGGCGAGCACGCTCATCACTGCCAGCGGTGAGAACGCTTCGACCGTTCTGCCAAGTGGACGTAGAGAAGCTGCGTCTCGCCGTGCCTGCGGGAGCACCACAGCCGCAAGGAACGCGACGCCACCAAGCCAAATGGCTGAGAACAGCAGGTGAACCCAGTCAGCCAACACCGCTAGCGCCCAGGCAGCCTCGCGCGCCGCATTCCCCTGAAAGCTCTGCGAGAGCAGCAACAGCCCACCGAAGAACAGCGTTGGAAGCGTTAGTGACCGGCGCACACACATCCACAACGCTCCGAGCAGGATCACGCGCGCCCCAAGCGTGATGAAGCTCCATCCTGTCCGTTGGGCGAGCGCGTCAAGCAGGCTTGCTGTAGCTGCGATGGCGATCCAAGCAGAGACCCATCGCCTTGCATGTGGCTGGATCTGCGCGCGCAGCGCAGCCACAGAACCGCCACGCATGACCAAAGGGGGGAAACTCAACGCACCAAAAAGCGCAATGAACGCAGATAGCACAAACCAGCGCGAGAGGGTGGGCAAAACCGCGCCGCTCCAATCCATCGCGCAAATCTTAACTATCACCGTCGCAACCGATTAAGTGAAGCTCATTCTCAAGCCCTCGCCTCTCAAGTCATAACCTACTCCGGCAGCGCACGAGCAGCGCTACTATCTGCCACCAACAAAACAGTGCGTCTGTCGCGTCAACACAGCCGAGTTGTGCCTCGGCTTAGCATCATTTGCTTCAACTGGTTACGTCTGCGCCTTCTCAGGCGCGACCTTCGCGCAAGCAGCGTCATGTGCTCGAGCGACCGTTTGGGCTGTGCTTCACGACGCAGGTGCTGTTGCAGCGTGTGCGTCGCGCGCAGGCATCGCTTGCGCTTTCGAGTCAGAATGTCCTCTCACGCGCAAGGCTTTCAGCGCTTGCTGGTGCATGGGGTGAACTTCCCGCCGAAATGCCCTGGCGAGCTGATGTTGTAAAGTGTGTATCTGATGTGGCGCGACTATCTCATCCCACAATCCCTCGACCAGGCGCTTGCGCTGCTGGCGGAGCATGCGCCTCAAGCGCGCGTGATCGCGGGCGGCACGGATCTGCTGGTTGAGTTTGACCGCGGCGTGCGTCCGCCTTGCACGCTGATCGATATTGCCTGTCTGCCTGCGCTCAGCGAGATCACTCTAGACGAGCACGGCTGGATTCACCTCGGCCCGTTGACCACTCACGCGGACGTAGTGAGCAGCGCGCTGTGCGTGGATCGCGCTCTGCCGCTCGCGCAGGCATGTCGCGAGGTCGGCGCGCCGCAAATTCGCAACCGCGCCACCGTCGCAGGCAACCTGATCACCGCTTCGCCCGCAAACGACACCATCCCGCCGCTGATCGCGCTGGACGCAGTGGTCAAGCTGCGCTCGCTACGCGGCGAGCGCATTTTGCCGCTGGAGACCTTTTACACGGGCGTGCGCAAAACACTGCTGCAACCAGACGAGCTGCTGGTTGATATCAGCTTCCCTGCGCTGCGCTCCGACCAGCGCGGCTGCTTCCTTAAGCTCGGTCTGCGGCGCGCTCAGGCGATCTCAATTGTCAACTGTGCGGTGGTTATCTCGCTGGACGGCAGTCGCTGCACAGAGGCTCGGATTGCTCTGGGCGCAGTCGCGCCGACGATCATTCGCGCTCGGCGGGCTGAGCAAGCCCTGCGCGGCAAGTCTCTCGATGCACAGACTATCGCCCAGGCGGCTGCACTGGCAGCAGAGGCAAGCTCGCCGATTGACGATGTGCGCGGCAGCGCCGCCTATCGCCGCGACATGGTCAAGGTGTGCGTGCAACGCGCCCTCCAGCGTATCGCTGCGGGGGAGGAGCGACGCGGCTGGAGCGAGCCGCCCGTGTTGCTGCGGCAACTCGGCAGCGCCGTGCACGCGCCGCGCCCGCTCAATGGCGCGATCCAGCTCACTGTCAACGGCAAAGCGCACACAGTTGACAACCCCGATGCCAAGCACAAAACGCTGCTGCGCCTGCTGCGCGAGGACTGCGGCACGGTCGGCGTGAAGGAAGGGTGCAGCGAGGGCGAATGCGGCGCTTGCACGGTGATCTTGGACGGGCGCGCAGTGATGGCGTGCCTAGTGCCAGCCCCCCACGCTCACGGCGCAGAAGTCGTCACCATCGAGGGGCTAAACCAGGGCGAGGGGCTGCACCCTCTGCAGCAGGCGTTCATTGACACCGGCGCTGTCCAGTGCGGCTACTGCACCCCCGGTTTCATCATGAGCGGCGTCGCGCTGCTCGAGGAGCATCCGCAGCCGACAGAAGCCCAGATCAAAGAAAGCATCAGCGGCAACTTGTGCCGCTGCACGGGCTACTACGCCATCCTGGACGCCTTTCGGCGCGCTGCGCAGCAACTAGCTTATGAGCACTGAAGCGCACGACGACGAGAACCGCAGCATCATCGAGGCGTTCCTGAGCGGTCAGCAAGACGCCCTACCCGCAGACCACCGCTCCGGCTTCGTCGCGGTTGTCGGCAAGCCCAATGTCGGCAAGTCCAGCCTGGTGAACGCGCTTGTTGGTCACAAAGTGGCGATCATCTCACCCAAGCCGCAAACCACCCGCCGCCGCTTGATGGGCATTCTCACGCAGCCCGAAGCCCAAGTGATCTTTGTGGACACCCCCGGCATCCATCAGCCGCGCCAGGCGATCAACCGCTTCATGGTCGGCGAGGCAGAAGCCGCGTTGAGGGACTGCGACATTGTTCTGTTTGTGACTGACGTCAGCCACATGCCCAACGAGGACGACCAGCGTGTCGCCGAGCGCATCCGTGCCCTTCCTCAGCCCAAACTGCTGGCGATGAATAAAGCCGACCTGGTCAAGCCACAGCAGCTTGCCGAGCACGTTGAGGCACATCAGGCGCTGCTGCAAGCTGAGCTGCCTCCCTTGACTGATCAAGGCAGCCCTGTCGAGCAGCCCGCGATGTTGGTCTCCGCTCTGCGCGGCGACAACCTGGACAAGCTGCTGGCGCTGTTACTGGAGCGGCTGCCCTATGGTCCGCGCTACTTCCCTGCGGGGCAACATACCGACCAAAGCCAACAGATGCTCGCTGCCGAGTTAGTCCGCGAGCAGGCGTTAGCCGTCCTCGAGGACGAAGTGCCTCATGTGCTTGCGGTTGCAATTGAAGACTGGCAGCAACGCCCAAACGGAGTGGTGTTCATCGCGGCTACACTTTACGTCGAGCGCGATTCTCAAAAGATGATCGTCATCGGCAGGGGGGGCGAGCGCCTCAAGCAAATCGGCACGCGCGCCCGACACGAAATCGAGCGTGAGCTTGGGCAACGGGTTTTCCTCGAACTATGGGTGAAGGTACGCCCAGGCTGGCGCAAGGACGAAAGGCTTGTCGAGCGATTCTTGCGCGCATCATGAAGTTCCTATGCGGGCAATCCTCTTTGACCTAGACGGCACGTTGCGGGCAAACCAGCCCGAGGGATTTGAGGCGTTCATCGAGTACGCGGGGCGCGTCGGCATCGCCTTGTCCGAGAAGCAGATCAAAATCTGCGAGCGCGAGGCGCACCGCTATTGGGCAAGCGCGCGGGTTGACATCGACTTGGCGCGCTACGACAAGCGCAGCTTTTGGGTGAACTACAACCAAATCCTGCTCGACGCGATGAACGTGCGCGACTGCACCACTTGTGCTCAGCAAATCCAAGATTTGTTCGAGGACTACGACCCCCAGGACGTGGTCTTCGCTGACACGCGCCCTGTGTTGAGCACGTTGTACCAAGCAGGCTTCATCGTCGGCTTGGTCTCAAACCGCGAAGAGCCGCTTGACCCGATTGTTGAGCGGTATGGCTTGCGCGAGTTCTTTCACTTCACGTTGTCGGCGGGGCAAGCGGGCTGTTACAAACCTGAGCCGCGTATCTTCTACCGCGCCCTGGAAATGGCTGGAGACGTGCCACCAGAGGAGGCGGTTTACATCGGTGACAACTTTTTTGCCGATGTCGTTGGCGCGCTGAACGTCGGCATGGACGCCATCCTAGTTGATCCGCGCGATGTCTTCGAGCACTACTACGCCCGCCGTGTGCGCCGTTTGGGGGATGTTCTGAAGCTGCTGCCGCCGCACCCATGAGCGCATGCTGCGACTACGAAGGGTCAGACTATCGGGTGCGCTTCTGGCAGAACGCTGACCGCGCCTACGAAGACGCTGTCGAGCGCGTGGCGCTGCGCCGCCTGTTACCGTCGTCGGGCAAGCGGCTGATTGAGCTAGGCGCTGGCTTTGGTCGCTTGGCAGACTTGTATGCTGGCTACGAGGAGGTCGTGCTGCTCGACTACGCGCGCTCGATGCTGCACGACGCCATTGCGCGTTGGGGAAGTGACCCGCGCTTCCGCTTTGTCGTTGCTGATGTGTATCGCTTGCCCTTCGCGGCGGGCGCGTTCGATGCCGCGACGATGATCCGCGTCGTTCACCATCTCGCTGATGTGCCTGCCGCGCTCGAGCAGATCCGTCGCGTCTTAGCCGAGGGCGGGACATTCGTGCTGGAGTTCGCCAACAAGCGCAATCTAAAGGCGATGCTGCGCCACGCGCTGCGTCGCCAACCTTGGAGCCCATACACGCCCGAGCCAGTCGAGTTTGTCGCGTTGCACTTTGACTTCCATCCGCGCTGGATGCAGCTCCAAGCACAGCAAGCAGGCTTCGTCGTCCAGTCGGCGCTGCCCGTGTCGTTTCTGCGCTTGAACCTTCTCAAGCGCATCCTACCGCTGAGCTTGATGGTCTCCTTGGATGCCATGCTGCAGCGTGCTGGGCAGCGCGCGCTATTTGCGCCCAGCGTTTTCTTGTCCCTTCGCGCAGGAGTGCGACAACCTGCGGCAAGATTGCCACCGTGCGAGTCAATCTTCCGCAGCCCGATCTCTGGCGCACCTGTGCGGCGAGAGGGCGATTGGCTGATCTCTGACCAGGACAAGGTGCGCTGGCGCGTTGAAGGCGCGCTCTACGACTTCAAGTCGCCTGAGCCTTTGTAGCTAGATCGGCAGAAGCAGCCCGGCTGCGAGCAGCACAGCGAAGACGAGGTTGAGCTGGGCAGTCTGCGCCAAGATAGGGTTCAGCGCTGGGCTGCGCGGGGTTTGCCAAAGCGCCCGTCCCAATCTAGCTGCGAGGGGGGCTGCGAGCCAGGGCAAGGCGAAGCCCCAGCCGATCCCGCCGACGCCCCGAAGTGCTGCTAAGGAGAGGAACGCCCCGCTGAGCAGAGCGAGGTACTCAACCCGCGTGGCGCGGTCGCCCAAGCGCACCGCGAGGGTGCGTTTGCCCGCCGCGCGATCTGTGTCGAGGTCGCGCAAGTTGTTCACAACCAGGATCGCAGCGGCAAGACACGCCTGCGGCAATCCAGCGACAAGCGCTGCAACGTTGTAGGTTCTTGTCTGCAGGTAGTATGTGCCGCCGACAGCAATTAAGCCAAAGAACAGGAAGGCAGCGACCTCGCCCAAACCGCGATACGCCAGCGGCACTGGACCAGCAGTGTAAGCAAGCGCAAAGACAATTGAGGCAATCCCAACGAGCGCAATCGGTGCACCTCCGATGAGAACCAGGTAAACACCCAACAGTGCCGCCAGCCCAAAGACAACACCTGTCCCAATCAACATCTGCCTTGGCGTCAACAGCCCGCTCTGCGTGACGCGCATTGGGCCGACGCGCTGGCGATCTGCACCCTTCAGGTAGTCGAAGACATCATTGGCATAGTTAGCCCCAACCTGCAGCAGAAGCGCTGTGGCGAGGGTGACCAGGAATATCGGAAGGTCAAACATGCCCTGCCGCACTGCCAGCGCAGTGCCAACCAGCACCGGCGCAACCGAAGCCGGCAGCGTTCGCAGCCGAGCCGCTAGAATCCAAGGCGAGATCATCGCTGCCTAGAACAGGCTGAGTTGTTCGCCGCCCGACGCGCTGTTGCCACTGGTGCGCTTAGCGGGTTGTTCTGTCTGCTCGGCTTTTTGCTCTGCCTCGCGGACAATGTCGCGCAAGCGGCGGAAGTCCTCTTCGATCGCAGCGCGCAGCGCAGGTTGGTGCAACGCTGCCGCAGGGTGAAACATGGCGACGACGGTTCGACCGTCCACGCGGCGCGCCTGCCCATGGATTGCACTGATCTTCGCGCCAGGGAAGAACTTCGCCATTGAGTAGCGCCCAAGCGTGATGATCACTTTGGGGTTGATCAGCGCGATCTGCCGGTCAAGGTGGTGCGCACATGCAGCGATCTCCTCGGGCAGCGGATCGCGGTTGCCCGGCGGGCGGCATTTGATCACGTTGGTGATGAACACTTCCTCTCGCTGGTAGCCCGCCATGGCAAGCAGCTCATTGAGGAATTGCCCAGAGGGTCCGACGAACGGACGCCCCTGCTGATCTTCGTGGAAACCTGGCCCTTCACCGATCAACATGACTTCCGCGTTTGCTGGGCCTTCGCCGGGGACAGCGTTCTTGCGCATGCCACCTAGGGGACACAAGCGACAAGCGCGCACTTCGTCAGCGATCCGCTTGAGGTCGTCCATGCAGGGCGATTCTACAGGGAGTATCTGGACTTAAAGCAAGATGCGAATTCCCTATCCTTCGATGGGAAGTGGAACAGAGGGTAAGAGCGGGACAACACGCCCTTGCGTGTATTTACGCAGTCGTCTCCCATTCACTCCTTGTCAGCAGGCTTATACTTGCGAATGTGCTCCGCGCGACGGCGACCCCAGCGCAGCGCTGCTCGTTCTGCGGCAAGAGCGAGCTGAGCGTCAATCGGTTGATCGCAGGTCCGCGAGGGGTGTTCATTTGCGACGAGTGCGTCCGCACCTTCCAAGCCCTGCTCAACGACGAAACTCGCCCCCCCGCGTCAAGCACTCGTCCGGGGTTGACCGCTCTCACCCCGCGCCGGATTTACAAGCATCTCGACGCTCACGTCGTTGGTCAAGAGGAAGCAAAGCGCACACTCGCGGTCGCTGTGTACAACCACTACAAGCGCATTGAGAACAAAGCGCGCTTCACGGATGTCGAGATTGCCAAGAGCAATGTGCTGCTCATCGGGCCGACTGGCTGCGGCAAGACGCTGCTGGCGCAGACCTTGGCAAAGCTGCTCGATGTCCCTTTCTGCATCGCTGACGCCACGGCGCTGACTGAGGCAGGCTATGTCGGCGAGGACGTTGAAACCATCCTCACCCGTCTGCTGCAAGCGGCTGAAGGCGATGTTGCGCGCGCCCAGCGCGGGATCGTCTATATTGACGAGATCGACAAGATCGCACGCAAGTCCGCCGACAACCCCAGCATCACCCGCGATGTCTCTGGTGAGGGCGTGCAGCAAGCGCTGCTCAAGATTCTTGAGGGCAGCCAGGTGTATGTGCCCCCTTATGGCGGGCGCAAACATCCTCAAGCCGAGATGATCAAGATAGACACGACGGACATCTTGTTCATCTGCGGCGGCACTTTCGACGGATTGGAGGCACTGATCGCTGAGCGGCTGGGGGTTCGGCGGCGGATGAGCTTGCCAACGCAGGCTTCAGCGCTGCCCCAGTCAGGCTTGCTCGCTCGCGTCTTGCCCCAAGACTTGCGGCGCTACGGCTTGATCCCCGAGTTGATCGGGCGACTGCCTGTTGTGGTGACCCTGGAGGCGCTCGATCGCGCTGCACTGATCGATGTGCTCACTCGACCGCGCAACGCGCTCGTCAAGCAGTACCAACGCCTGCTGAGCTTGGACGGGGTTGAGCTGAGCTTCACCGACGATGCGCTGGCTGCGGCTGCCGACGAGGCATTGCAGCAGGGCAGCGGCGCACGGGCTTTGCGCGCGGTTATTGAGCGCGTCCTGCTCGACGTGATGTACGAAGTCCCGTCGCGCCGCGACATTCGCCGGGTTGTTGTTGACGCGCCAGCCATTCGAGGGCAGTCCCGCCCGCGGCTATACGATGCTGCTGGTCGCTTGATCGGCGTCCAACTTGACCGCGCTGCGTGAGCCATGGCGTCCCTGCCGCTGCCGAGAGGACATGCTCACTTTCCTGAGTGGGCTGTTGTTGCGCTCTGCGCCGCACTTGCTGGCGTTGGAATCGGTGCAGCAGCAGTCTTCACAAATCCCCTGTTCCTGGTTGCTGGCGTCGGCGGCGCCCTCGTCGCAGCGTGGGGTATAGCCGATCTGCGCCGAGCGCTGTTCCTGTTGGTTGTGGTGATCGGCGTGTTGCCGCGTTTCGCGCTGCCTGTGCGGTTCGTCTTCACGCCGACGTTCCTCGACCTGGCGCTGATCGGTGTATGGGTAGCTTGGGTGCTGCGCCCGATGCTTGGCAAGCCTGCTCTGCCCTTGCAGCGTTTCCCGATCACCTTGCCGCTGCTCGCGCTCGTTCTGGTTGCTGTTATCACATTTGTCATCGGGTTGCCGAATGGCGCGCTCACACCGTTGGTGCTTCGCCGCTTTGTTGAGTTGCTGCTCAGTTTGCTCAGTGTGCTCTTGCTTGCATCGGTGATTGCGCAAGCAGGACTGGAGCGTCTCGTCGTTCGGCTGGTCGTGCTGATCGGCGGGCTATCAGCGCTGATCGGGATTGCGCTCTACCTGATCCCAGACGACCTTGCCATCCGTGCGCTTTCCGCCCTGCGCCCATTCGGCTACCCGACTGGTCCAGAGGTGCTGCGCTTCATTCGGGATGATCCCGCGCTGATGCAGCGCGCGACAGGGCTTTGGATTGACCCCAACGCTTTCGGCGGCTTCTTGCTCGTTGTAGGGGCTATTGGTCTGCCACAAGCCTTCGCACGCAGACCTCTCCTGCCGCGTGGCGTCGTCGTGCTGTGCCTAGCTGCGATTGTCCTCGCGCTTGGGTTGACCGTCTCGCGTGGGGCGATGCTGGCGTTTGCTGCCGCCGCAGCTCTGGTGGGCATGCTGCGCTACCGCAGCGTCCTCGCGCTGCTTGCGCTGGGCATCGGGCTGGTGCTGGTGCTGCCACAAACGCGCGACCTTGTCGTCCATTTCGTTGAGGGCTTTCAGGGACGCGACCTGGCAACGCAGATGCGCTTCGGGGAATACAAGGACGCCCTGCGCTTGATCGAGCGCTACCCGCTCTTCGGCGTCGGCTTTATCAGCACTCCTGATGTGGACTTGTATATCGGCGTGTCCTCGATGTATCTGCTGATCGCACAGCAGATGGGGCTGGTTGGTCTGCTCGCTTTTGCTGGGGTGATCTTGGTTTTGTTCGCTTACGCTGCTCGCGCCTGGCGCAGCGCAGCGCAAGACGACGCGCGCGCGGCGGTCTTCCTCGGCGCACATGCAGCCGTCGTTGGTGTGCTCATCGGTGGCATCTTCGATCACTACTTCTTCAGCATTGACTTTCACAACGCAGTCATGCTGTTTTGTCTGGCGCTGGCGCTCGCCGCTGCGAGCCAACAGACGCACACCCCATGCGCTCGGTGAGGCTGCTCCGCATTAAGTCAGCGGGCAGTGTCACTAGGCTGCGCTGGATTGACCTCTGCGAAGACGATTTGCGCAAGCGCCGCACTGATGATGTGTTCTTGATCAGCAGCGTCCCGATTGACACGCACCTTGAGCAAGTCACCGAAAGGGATGTGCTCGACTACAGTGACATGGTTGCCTGGGCGCAAACCAAGCTCGGCGAGATAGCTCAGCAGCGTGCCTTCGCGCGTCAGCACGTGGCTAACTCGTGCAGCCTGCCCAGGGGAAAGCACAGCTAGGGCTACCGTGTTGCCGAGGGAAAACTGACCCTCCCTAGTTGGGATCGGCAGCCCATGCGGACAGCGCGCTGGGCGACCTGAGCGCGCGTACATCCGCTCGATAAGCTCGTCGTCCATGCGCAGCGCGCTCTCGCCAGCGTTACCTAGCTCCTCCCAACGGTAACCCAGCGTACAAACCAAGAAGGCTTCAAAGATTTCCTGTTTGCGCAGTGCGTATAGCGCAAGCCTTCGCCCAGTCTCAGTCAAGCGCAACCCACACGCACCATCGCGCGCCAGCAAGCCCCGTCGCACCAACTTCTGCGCTCGGCGCGAGATCGCTGGGGGAGTTACTCCCAACTGTTTTGCCAGGATGATCAGCGTAACCCGTCTGCCCTCTAGCGAGAGCAGAAAGATTTCTTTGAGCAGCACCAATACGGCGACCGACGCCGACGATAGGCGCGATAGGTTCGGCACAGATGCCTTGTATGCTACGGGCGCTTGCTCCAAGCGAGAAGTACGACTGACAAAATTGACTGTGACCCTCAGTTTACGCCGAGCTTGCAAACTGCTAAAAAGCTGAGTGAAACTGAGTTAACCTGGCTAGGCTTATCGCCTCCTACTTTGCACGCCTGAGCTGCTCGAGCGCGGCGTGCATGTCCGCTGGCAGCGGCGCTTCGACTCGAACAGTTTCCCCTGTTGCGGGAGAGACAAACTCAATCGCTGCTGCGTGAAGCAGATGCCTAGGCGCAAAGCGGCGCGTGAGGAGGTCTTTTCGAGAACCGTAGGTGGCATCCCCAACGATGGGAAAGCCCAGCGCGGCTAGATGCACGCGGATCTGATGGGTGCGCCCAGTGAGGGGGTGGGCGCGCAAAAGGGTGTAGCGATACTGACTATCGTCGAGGGCGTACGTCTCAATCACCCCGAACTGCGTCGCTGCCGCGCGCCCCCCAGCAATGACAGCCATGCGCTGGCGGTGGCGCGGGTCACGTGCAATTGGTCTGCGGATGACACCACTTTCAGGTTGAACCCAACCGACACAGAGCGCAAGATAGGTTTTGTGAACTGTGCGTGCTTTGAACTGCCCTTGCAAGGCGGACAAGGCTTCGACGGTCTTGGCGACAATGAGCACGCCGCTGGTCTCCTTGTCTAGGCGGTGAACGATCCCAGGACGCCAGGGATCGCCAACTGCGGCAAGCTGGGGGAAACGCGCAAGCAAGGCGTTGACAACCGTGCCGCTGCGCTTGCCTGCGGCTGGATGGGTCGCCATCCCGGCAGGCTTGTCTATTACAGCGACACAAGCGTCCTCGTAGAGAACAGCGAGGGGAAGCCGCTCCGGCTGAGGCAAATCAGGCTCAGGATCCGGCAGGTCAATCCACACCTGGTCGCCTGGGAGAACGCGCGCGGAGGCTTGGCGCGGAGCGCCGTTGACGCGCACGCGCCCTTGGTCAATCAAGCGCTGTATGGCGGATCGGCTGAGCTCAGGCAGCACAGCAGCGAGCGCGCGGTCAAGCCTGTCGTTCGTGGTCAGGGTGAGGATTCGAGTTGGCATACAACCCGGGGAAGTGCCTCGCACCCTCCCCCGCTCCTGCAGGAAAGGGGGCGGAAGTGAGAGCAGAGCGAGACGTTTTGCCCTGCAAGAGTCGTCACTCCCTCACTTCGAGCGTAAGTGTAGTTCAGCGCGTGAAGTATCCTTCCTCTCTTGAGTAGAGGTACGCAGGGGCGAGGGCAAACCGACATGCCACGCACCATGTATTCGAGCCTAGACACTCCCTCCATGCTCTCTGCTTGCCACCTCGTTAGAATGAAGCGCTGTGATGATTACTCCTCAACACGTTCAAGCCTTGCGCGCTCGCGTGGAGGCGCATCGAGACGACATCACTCGCCTGATGCGCGAGATTTGTGCAATCCCCAGCATGGATTCGCAGATCAAAGCAGTCGGCGAGCGCATCGGGGAGGAAATGTGCCGGCTAGGCTACGACGAGGTGCGCTGGGATGTCCAGGGCAACCTCCTCGGGCGGGTTGGCAACGGTTCGCGCGTGATCGTGTTCGACTCGCACATTGACACAGTTGGCATCGGTGACCGCTCGCAGTGGGGCTGGGATCCGTTTGAGGGCAAGGTGGAAGATGGTGTTCTCTACGCGCGCGGTGCATGCGATGAGAAAAACAGCACGCCTGGCATGGTCTATGGCATCGCCCTCGCCCGCGAGTTGGGACTGCTGGAAGGCTGGACGGCTTACTACTTTGGCAATATCGAGGAATGGTGCGACGGCATTGCTCCTCGCGTGTTTGTCGAGCATGACCCCAAAGTGCGCCCCGACGTGGTTGTGATCGGCGAGCCAACCCGAATGCAAGTCTATCGCGGACACAAGGGACGTGTCGAGATGCAGGTTGTCGCTAAAGGGCGCAGCGCGCACGCCGCAAGCAACTGGCTAGGCGACAACGCTATCTACAAGCTTCTGCCGATCATCGCTGGCATCCGCGACCTGGATGCCACGCTGCGCACGGATGCGTTCTTGGGCAAAGGGACGATCACCGTCAGCGACATGCGCGTCAGCACCGCCAGCATCAACGCTGTGCCCGACCAGGCGACACTCTACATCGACCGCCGGTTGACCTTCGGCGATACCGTCGAAAGCGCGCTTGCTGAGGTGCAGGCGATCATTGATCGCAGTGGCGTTGACCCTGCTGAAGTCGCGTTGAGCATGCTCAAGTATGCAGAGCCGAGCTGGAATGGGTTTGTGCTGGAGGTTGACAAGTACTACCCTGCTTGGGCGCTGGAGGAGTCACATCCGCTGGTTCGAGCTGCGCTCGACACAACTGAGCTGGTGTTCGGGCAGCGAGCAAGCTCTGGCAAGTGGGACTTCTCAACCAACGGCACGTATTGGGCTGGCATTGCAGGCATCCCCTGCATTGGGTTTGGACCGGGCGACGAGCGCCACGCTCACACTGTGCTCGACCAGGTGCGGTTAGACGACGTGGTTCAAGCGACGAACTTCTACGCAGCACTGCCTGCTGTGCTCAGCGAGCGGCTGTAGCGGTTGCCTGCGCTCGAAGCAAGGCACAGCGCGTAATGCAGCGACGCACGGCGCACTACACTCGGCGGTAGCGGCTAGGGTGTGGTTGTTTGCAGGTTGCCGAAATCAGGCGCGTCTGGCGCAGCGCAGGTCTTCAGGGCGTCGTCTTTGTCAAGACTTCGCGTTTTTAGCCATTCCCTCTTCTTAGAGATCTCCCAGACGGTATACTCTTAGCTCCCGATGAGCGCTGAGACGACTGCTGTCAAGTCCGACTTTATTCGCACCGCAGTCCGTGAAGACCTAGCCTCTGGGCGATTTACCTACGTTCGCACGCGCTTTCCGCCTGAACCCAACGGCTACTTGCACATTGGTCATGCCAAGGCAATGCACATCGACTTTGAGATCGCCAGAGAGTTCGGTGGCACGTGCAACTTGCGCTTCGACGATACCAACCCGCTTAAAGAGGAGCAGGAATACGTTGACGCCATCATCGAAGACGTGCGTTGGTTGGGTTACCAGTGGGATGGGCTTTTCTTCGCCAGCGATTATTTCGAGCAGCTCTACGAGTTCGCAGTTAAGCTGATCAAGAAGGGCAAAGCGTATGTGTGCGACCTTTCGCCAGATGAGCTGCGCGAGTATCGCGGCACGCTGACTACCCCCGGGCGCGAAAGCCCGTGGCGCAACCGCAGCGTCGAGGAAAACCTGGACTTGTTTGCCCGAATGCGTGCTGGCGAGTTCCCAGAGGGCAGCCGCACACTGCGCGCGAAGATCGACATGGCGTCGGGCAACATCAACTTGCGTGACCCAGTCATGTACCGGATCATCCGCGCCCCGCATCACCGCACAGGGACGAAGTGGTGCATCTACCCGACCTACGACTTCGCCCACGGTCAGAGCGACAGCATCGAGGGGATCACCCACTCACTGTGCTCGCTGGAGTACGAAGACCACCGCCCGCTTTACGAGTGGTTCTTGCGCGAGCTAGAGATCTTCGCCCCACGCCAGATCGAGTTCGCACGCCTCAACCTCAGCTACACAGTCCTGAGCAAGCGCAAGCTGATCCAGCTTGTGCGTGAAGGCTACGTCTCAGGGTGGGACGACCCGCGGATGCCGACTTTGCGCGGCTTGCGCCGGCGCGGTTACACGCCGAGCGCCATCCGCGACTTTTGCGCGCGCATCGGTGTTGCCAAAGCCGATAGCATGGTTGACATCGCCATGCTCGAGCACAGCCTGCGCGACGAGCTCAACCGCACTGCGCCGCGCGTGATGGCTGTGTTGCGCCCGCTGCGCGTGGTGCTGGAGAATTACCCCGAGGACAAAGTTGAGCACCTTGAGGCGATAAACAACCCCGAAGACCCCAGCGCAGGCACTCGCCTTGTGCCATTCAGCCGCGTGCTCTATATCGAGCAGGACGACTTCATGGAGAACCCGCCGCCGAAGTTTTACCGCTTAGCCCCAGGGCGCGAGGTGCGCCTGCGCTACGGGTACTTCATCCGCTGCGTGGACGTTGTTAAAGATGCCCAAGGGAACATCGTCGAATTGCGCTGTACTTACGACCCGCAGACGCGTGGTGGCAACGCGCCCGACGGGCGCAAGGTCAAGGCAACCATCCACTGGGTTAGCGCAGCTCACGCAATCCCAATCGAAGCTCGGCTCTACGACCACCTGTTCACGCGCCCTGACCCCGACAACACAGAAGAGGGGCAAACCTTTCTCGATTACCTGAACCCACGCTCGCTCGAAGTAGTCACCGGGTTTGCCGAGCCGTGCTTGGCTGATTCGCCCGTAGGCAAGCACTACCAATTCGAACGGCTAGGGTATTTCGTTGTCGATCCCGACTCGCGCCCGGGACACCTGGTGTTTAACCGTTCAGTCACCCTCAAGGACGCTTGGGCGCGCGCCAACCAGAATGGATGATGGGTCTCTACCCAAGAGACTTCCCCCTCGACGAAAACCAGGTTACGGATAGGGTTTCAGCTCTCACCCCCATCCCCTTTGGAGAGGGAATGGGGGTGAGATCGCGTAGCGCGCTGCTTGCTTGCAGCCAGTGCGTTCACTGCCCGCCGTTCGCAGGCATGATCGGCACGAAGGAGAGGTAGGGGGTCATCGGCTCCTTGTCCGGGGGCACGTAGTCTGGCTCTGGCTTGCCGGCTGGACCGAGGCTGCGGATGAAGCGGTAAATTGCCCGCAGGTCGCTCTCGTGGATGGTGCGGTAGTTCACCCACGGCATGGGGGGACGCTCATTGCGTTCGCGGAACATGCGCACCCACTCGTCCTCGCTGACCGCCTGCACATACAAGCGCAGGTTTGTCGCGTAGGTCGTGCCCCACGGCCCGCGGTAGCCAACTGGGCTGCCCGTCAGCCACTCGCTTTCAGGCATCTTCCCACCGGACTGCTCCCAACCGAGCGTATGGCAATCGTTGCACCCACCCATCAGGATGAGGTAGCGCCCTGCTTCCTCAGCAGAAGGGGACACCACGCGCGTCTCAGTCGGCGTCCGCTCAGCAACGCGGGGCTGCTGCGCACAGCTCGAGCTCAGCAATCCTGCTGCTGCGAAACCGAGAGTTGCCACAAAGGCAAGACGAAATTTGTTCACACACACCTCCAACACTCAAACGAAGCACACGCAGCCCAGCGTGAGCACAACGTGCACCCTGCACGCACGGCGGGAGGCGGTGTACTAGGCTGCCCGCGCTTTAAGATGACAACTTACGCCAGGGCTGGCTCAGGCTCGATTTCGATACGTGCGCCGAGCACCTTCAGGAACTGGCTCAGCCACTGCGGATGGGCAGGCCACGCTGGAGCGCTGACCAGGTTGCCGTCGGTCATTGCCTCGTGCGACGCCATGTCGCAGTAAACCGCGCCGTTGAGCTCGAGGTCTGGCCCGACGGCAGGGTAGGCTGTGCAGTGCCGCCCTTTGAGCACACCAGCCGCGGCGAGCACTTGCAGCCCATGACAAATTGCCGCAACAGGCTTGTTTGTCTCGAAGAAATGGCGGGTGATCTCCAGCACGCGTTTGTTGAGGCGGATGTACTCCGGCGCGCGCCCACCAGGGATCACCAGGGCGTCGTAGTCAGCCTCGTTGATCTCGCTGAAGGTCTTGTTGAGGGTGAAATTGTGACCGCGCTTCTCGCTGTAGGTCTGATCGCCCTCAAAGTCGTGAACGGCGGTGCGCACAAAGTCGCCGGCCGCCTTGTCGGGGCAGGCTGCATGGACTTCGTAGCCGAGCGCAGCCAGCGCCTGAAACGGCACCATCACCTCGTAGTCCTCGACGTAGTCGCCAACCAGAAAGAGAATCTTCTTCGCCATGCTTGTCCTCCTGGGTCCTAAGGGGGTGACAAATTTCGGGTATGCGGCATTATAAAGATCACGGGCTCTGCCTTAGAGTCCGCTAACCGCGTCGCATGCGCTCGCAAGCCTTGGGGAGAAGGTAAGGGGGTAGCTTGCTAGAACCAACCGAGCAGCTCTGCCACTGCCCCGCCGAACACAGCCGCGATGAGGCACACCCCAAATAGGGTGAGCGGCTGCCAGCGCCGCCGCAGCAGCACCCACAAGCTCAGCGTGAGCAACAGGGGGATGCCGTTCGGCAAGGTGGCGTCCAGCACGCGCGTCTGGGGCGACCAAACGACTGAGCCAATGGTCAACGCTGCACCCTCGGGCAAGCTCAGCGGCACAAATACCGGGACAAGCAAGCCGAGCGTAAATGCCCCTAGACGAGTCGCGCCGAACAAGGCAGGGCGCAACCAGTTGTTCAGCCGAGCGCGCTCCGCAAAGCGGCGCACGTAGCCGAAGCCGAGGTTGAAGCTGGCAAACCCAACCCCGATCACGGCAAGCGACTGCACGACGACAAACAACGCCACGCCGAGCAGCGAGCCAGCGTTCGCTAAGTCCACGCCGATCGCAACCAACAGCGAGGCCAGCCCGTTGGTCATAATTGCCGTGCCGAGCGCGTTCAGGGCAGCCATGCCGCTTAGCTTTGCTCCGACCAGCTCAGCGTCGTTGATCGCCTCGCCGTTGGCGCGGCGCTCCTCCAGCGCAACAACGGCGCCGACCAGCGCTGCACCAAACGTCCACTCCGTTGCAAACAGCGTGAGTGTGCGTCGAAGCAGCGCGATCCGCTCTTCTAGCGTCTCGCACAGCGCGCGCCCCACAGGCGCCAGCGCTGCAGCGAAGCCCAGATTCTGCCGCCGCTCGAAGTTTGCTCCCGCGTCGTGGAAGAACATCCACAGCAGGAACGCCATTTGTGCTTCAGCCCAGGCGAGCTGCCGCCGAGCGGTGTAAACCTCGCTTTGTTCAGAGGGCAGCACGTCCGTCACCAGCGTATCCCGACCTGCGCTGAGCGTCCGCCGCGTTAGGTAGGCATGGATCGTCGCCGCGCTGACGCCGAGCAGCGTTGCTTGGACAAGCCCAGTAAAGGGCGCAAGCGCCCAACCGAGGAGAAAGTATGCGAACCCGCTCCCTTGCGCGACCAGTCGCAGGCTCGCGGCAATGCCGAGCGCTGCAAGCAAGGTTTGCGTCAGGCGCAGCGCGGCTTGCAGCCACGCCGGGATGGAGGTAGCGATCCCGCCAAGCGTAGGCGCATCAAACAACAGCATCCCGAATGCGGGGATGAACGCGGTGAGCACCGTCCAGATCTGGGTCGGCACAACGCTGACAATGGCGACGGCCTCAATTTGCCCCCGGTCGGCGAAGTAATCCACCCAGTGCGCGATCAGCGTGTTGAACAGACCGCGCGCGAAGCTGAGGACGGTGCCGAAGACGAGCAGCGCGCCGAACAACGCTGCGGTCGCCTCCTCATCAGGGCGCAGCCCGCTCAACAGCATCAGCGGCACGCCAACGTAACCCACTAGCGCGATGTCTGGTCCTAAGCGCACGCGAAGCTGGCTCAGGGCAAGTGTGCCCAAGTTGAACGCACCGCCAATTTGCGCCCCGCGCAGCGGATCGCCGAGCAGCGCACCTGCAAGCGTGCCAGCCACGAGCGGTTGCGAGAGCACATAGCCCCCAAGCCCAGCGTTGAACGCAGACCGCGCAAAGGCATACATCAGCGCAATCAGCGCTGCCTGGAGCACGCTCATTTGCTCTTGCTGCGCTTTTTGCTGCGCTTCTGGGTTTTCGCTGCAGGTTTCGCCTTCTCCGCCTTGGAGCGCTTGGCTGCTTTGCCCTTGCGCTCAGGCACGTCCTCTTTGGCAGCCTTGGTCGTGCGCTTCTTGGTTTTTGGCTCTGCCTGAGCT
>JANWZM010000252.1 GCA_025054635.1 Thermoflexales bacterium | reverse complement strand
AGGCGGGCGCGGGCACTGGCAAACTTCGCCCTGGAACGGCTGGCGCACGACCCGATGGAGCCTTTGGTTTGGAAGATCTAAGCAGGCAGCGCTTGTTGTTTGGATTGGCGTTGTTTGGTTTGCCCCTGGTGTTGGCAGCAGCCGCGGGCGTGCTCTTGCAGCAGCCACGCGCGGCGCTCCTTGTACTGCTTGTCTTTGCTGCGCCGATGGCGCTTGGGCTGTGGGCAATCCTTCGACGTGACCGACCGCACTAGCGCGCTTGGAGTTGGCTCAGCACAGCGAGGGAGCGCAACCGTCGCTCCAGGATGTGCGCTAAGTAGGTCTGTGTTGTGCGGGTCACCTCGGTACGCACGCCTTGGGGCAACGTGAGCGACAGGATCTGGTTGTCTGGGCTCGTCTGTAGGCGGCGCAGCGCGAGCAGTGCCTCTCGAGAGATCGAGAAGCCGTCGCGGGCGTGTTCGCTTGCGGTTGCGCTGAGCGCGCCGCCGCTGCGGGGCGAGAAGATCACCTGTGTTACTTGCGGGTCGCTGTCTATCTCTAAGGGGCGCTCAGTCTGGGCACAGACGAACAACTGAGGGCGGTAGCCTTCCAGGGTGAGCAAGCGCAGCTCATAAGCGCGCACCGCAGTGAATGGATCGGCTGCCTCGCACAGCCATAGGAGCCCCTCTGCTAGCAGGTCGAACAGCGCGGCGCTCTCACTGCCCTCTGGGGCAAACTGCTCGGTGAGCTCGCACAAGTAGTGCGCCAGACCTCCGCGCTCGACGTCCTCGCGCAGGCGCAGGTGTGGTTCAACGAGCTCAGCCTGGGTAATAATGTCGAAGGTGCGCCCCTTGGCGAGCGTGAGCTGGGCGCGGGCGAACAGCTCCAGGTGACCTGCTTTGCGCGAGCGCACCTTTCGCACCCCCTTGGCAATCGCGTTCAGCTTGCCGCGCTCTGGGGTGAGCAGCGTCAACACGCGGTCTGCCTCGCCCTGGTCGCGGCGGCGCAGCACAATCGCCAGCGTGGTGTAAACGCGCAGGCGCTCCGACACAGAATGCCTTGTTGATCAGCTCAACCAGCGCACGGCGCGGTCGAGCACCATCGCGCCGAACAGTGCAAACAAGTACACCAGCGAGTACACATATAGCCGTAGCGCAGTCTGCTGGTCATGACTTCGGTTGACCTGCCAGGTCAGCCAGAGCAGCCTGAAGCCGAGCACGAGCGCTAACGCCAGATATAGCTCGCCGGCGACGCCGAGAGGCGTGAGCATCAGCGACAGCGCCACAGTGCCCAAGGCATACCAAAACATCTGGCGCGCTGTCTCCTGTTCACCTGCCACGACTGGCAGCATAGGCACGCCAGCCACCGCGTAGTCTTTGCGCTTCATCAAGGCGAGCGCCCAAAAGTGGGGCGGCGTCCAGTAGAACACGAGAGCGAACAGCGCAAATGCCGCTAGGTCAAGTTGGTTGCTTGCAGCTGCCCAGCCGATCATCGGTGGAATTGCGCCCGCGCCACCGCCGACGACGATGTTTTGCCAAGTGCTGCGCTTTAGCCAGCGGGTGTAAACCACTGTGTAATAGAAGAACCCAACTGCAGCCAGCGCAGCAGCGAGCGCATTGACGAACAGCACAAAGATCGCCAGCGAGGTGAGAGCGAGTACCACGCCAAAGGCATACGCCCGCTTCGGCGACACTCGCCCAGCGACGGTAGGACGTTTCGCTGTGCGTCCCATCACCCCGTCAATGTCGGCGTCATACGCCATGTTCACTGCGTTTGCGCCGCCTGCCATCAGGTAGCCACCGATCATCGTCCAAAACACCAGCTCAAATCGCGGCAGCCCCGCAGGCGTGAGGAACATCCCCGCCAACGTCGTGAACAGCAAGAGGGAGATCACCTTCGGCTTGGTGAGCGCGATGTAGTCGCTAATCAGGGCGATCCACGCAGCCTTGGGTTTGGGCGCTGGCTCGGGCAGGCGCATCGGCAGTCGCGCGCCGAGCAACATTGCAGCGACGGCTGCTAACCATAGGGCGCTGCTCAGCGCGTGGTGTGCTGCTGCCATCATTGCAGGGCGATTGAGCGCAACCATCGCCACGCC
>JANWZM010000247.1 GCA_025054635.1 Thermoflexales bacterium | reverse complement strand
CTACCGCGGCGCGATCACGAAGCGCGCGCCCGCGCTTCTGCCGAAGACTTCAGGGAAGTATTCCAATTCGACGCTCGCGGGCATGGTCTGGAACTCGCCAGCAAGACTCGGGCGGAAGAGGTAGGTGTATTCGTAAGTGCCTGCCGGCAGGAAGGCAGCGAATACCGCCACGCGGTCGTCGTACACCTGCTGATGACCGAACCACCACCAGCCCCATCCTTCTGGGCTGAATGCGCCGAGCATGGGTAAGTCGCGGCGCAGGCTCGCTGTTGTCTTCAGGGTGGTGTCGATTGCCTCAGCGCCTGCAGGTAGGCGATCAATCAAGCGGACGAAATGCAGGTCGCGCGGCGCTACGATGGTCAAGCGCACGCGCACTTCCTCACCCACTCGCGCACTCGTGATTGCCTCACAAGGCTTGTCCAGCTTCGGCGTGCAGTCCGCGCGCTCGTACTTGCGGGCAATCGCAATCCCGCGATTCACCGCAGGAGCGCTCTCTGCAGGCACGAACAAGCGCAGATGTGCCGTGTAGTACAGCCTGCCCTGACCGGCTGCGCGCTCGAAGGCGAGCTCGTTGACGCGGTCGCTGAACAGTTCTGCCACAGCAAGGCGGACTGTCTGTGCGTCGTCCGGCGTTGCAGCCAAGCCGTTGAGGATCGCGCGGTCGTTCAGCGTCACGCGCCACGCAAAACTACCGCTGCCCTCGCCGCTGGCTTGCAGCCAAGCCGACAAGGCGAGGATCGCCCACTCGGTCTCTTGCAACGACGACCAGCTATCGCCTGAGCGCGCCGACAAGAGCCAGCGAGCGACGTTGGGGATAAGCGCGTTTTGTGCGTCGAGCCTTGCGAGCGCATACAAAATGATAGCGGTGCTGCGCGTGTCGCTGGATTGGTTGACCCAAGGCAGCTCCTGCTCGCGCCATGAAGCGCCAGTCGCGCTGAGCGCGGCTGCGCTGATTATGTCTGCCAGAAGTGTGGCGATCCGCGAGTCGCCTGGTTGCAATCGGTTAAGCGTTAGGGCAAGCAGGGCTTTCCCGTAATGCCCCAGCTTGACGCGCTGCTCATACAGTGCGTTCGCCTGAGCTGCGTCGGTCTGACCCAACTCGCCGAGCACAAACAGATAGTACGCTTGCTGATTAGCCTGCTCCATCGAGGGCAGGTCAATCGCGGGCAGCAGTTGCGCGCGCAGCGCATCTACGCCGCGGTTCAACGCATCCGCGTTGACGGGAACGCCTGCCTGCTGGGCTTGCGCCAATGCGAACAGCACATGCGCCGTCACCAGCGGGTTGAACTGATCGCCAAACCACCATCCCCAACCGCCGTTGGGAAGCTGGGTGGCGTAGAAGCGTTGTAGTGCGCTGCTCACCACACCTTGATCGGGCTGCTGGTTGCGCGCGCGAGCAAGCGCCAGGGCGATGATCAGGCGCGTGGCTGCCCAGTCCGTGCTCTCGAACTCATACGCTTCCACCGCCTTGGCGCTGCGCAACGCCGCTGCAGCTAACGATGTATCCACGCGCACAGTGAGGTCGCCGCGCCCCGTGTTCAGGCGAGGCGGTATCGCGATCAGCTCGACGCGCCGACCAAGCTGCGCCATGTCGCCAGCCGTAGCGATGGTCTCCGGCGCGACATAACGCAAGATGGGGATACCGCCGCCCTCAGCCGTCTGTAGCCCAGGCTGGGTGCTGTCGAACAACCCGCCGCCGCTAACGGTCATGGTGATCTCGCTGCGGTCAGCGTCTTGGACAGACATGCGCCAGTTCACCCGCGCTGCTCCGCGCGCAGGCACGGTCATGCGCTGGATGGGCTGACCCTCAACGAGAACCAAATTCGTTGAGGCAATGGCAACTTGTGCGCTGATTGGCTCGGTCGTGTTGTTGTTGACGACTGCGCCGAGGGTCACCACGTCACCTGCAACGAAGAAGCGCGGCGTCACTGGGCGCACGAGCAGGAGCTTGGTGGCGACGACCTCACTTGTCGCCTCGCCGACGCGCGAGTCTCGCCCAACTGCGCGCGCAGTCATCACCCACGTTGTCAGGTTGTCCGGCAAGGGGACTTGGACGCGCACGATGCCATTTGCGTCCGTGCGCAGGGTGGCGCTCCAGTATGCGGTGTCTTTGAAGAGTTGTCGGGTGAACTCAACACTTGCCATGTCGTCACCGCCGCCGCCACCCTTCCTTTCAGCTTGCGCAGCTGCAAGCCGCTCGGTCACTCGGTCCACATTGACGCTGAGCGTATCTGCGGTGCGCACGCTCAAGCCGCGCTCGCCGTAGAACGCATCCACGACAGGTTGGACGTTTTGCTCGAACAAACCGAGCACCGCCTTGTCCACGAGCGCCAGCGACAGATCAGCCTGAGCGGGGTTGCCTGCCGCGTCGGTAACGCGAATCTCGTACGTTGCTGTCTCGCGGGGCGCGTAGGTCGTTTTGTCAGGCGTGATCTGCACGTTCAGCGTGAGCAGCTTTGGCGAGACGCGGAAGCTGGTGTAGCCCAAGCGGAAGGCAGGCACTGGGTTTGTGGCGTCCACCCCCTTCACCAGCAGCACCGAGACATAGGCGTTCGGCGCGAAGCTCTCTTCGATGGGGATCTCCAGCACAGTGCTGTTG
>JANWZM010000189.1 GCA_025054635.1 Thermoflexales bacterium | reverse complement strand
CTCGAGGAGGCACGTAGCCTCGCCGGCACGCTCGTCGCAATGACGACGCACGCTCGACGCAGGTTGGAGCGTCTGCTGCTTGGCAGCGTTGCCGACAAAATCATGCGCAGCACCTCGCCCATCTTGCTGTATCGTCCAAAGCCTGAGTGAGACGGCGAAGCGGGTGACTCTTAATCATCAGCACTCTTGGGACTTCGCATCAACCGTTTAGCCATTCCCCATACGTAGGGAGTGGCTAATTCCAGTTGGGACGTTACTGCTTCGTCCCGCTGTAGACCGATTTTCGGCGCTGTGATCAACGCTCGACTAGCCACTCCCCATACGTAAGCTAGATCTGCAGGGATTTATAATCTTGGGTGCCCTTCCCCCATAGGAAGGGCTTCCTAAGCGTGATCCATCGGCAGACACAAACGCCAGAGTACTGGGCCGCATTCTCACCCAACGCGGAGGACATCAACCATATTTACAGCCAGATTGTAGAGGCTGGCAAGCCCGTCTCTATCCAAGAGCTAGCTGTCGGGCTGATCCGTTGGCGCATGGAGCAGGAAGCAGCAACGCTGCGACAGCAGTTTGCAAACGATAAGGTGTACCAGCCCAAGCAGCGCTACGCTGTAGGCGAGACGCTTGCTTTCCCTGCACTGCGCTTCGCACGTGGTCGCGTGGTAAATGTCCGCCCAGGTCACAACCCAGAGCTTGGCAACTTCGAGGTCATCGAGGTCGAGATGACGGATGGGCGACGCCGGCAGTTTGCGGCGGCTTTCACTCATCCCCACCGCTTGAACGAAGAGGATTTCACGCGCCTGCTCGATGCCAAACCCATCCTCAGCGCGGAAGCGCTCTATCAAGCGTACGGCGAGCACATTGCTGTGGCGCTCAACGAGGCGCTAGCGCAGAACGCGGAGTTCGTTCGCGTAGGGGACAAGTGGTTCGTGCGCGAGATGATGGTTGAGGTCGGCGTTGGCTACTTGAACTTGGCAGAGGCTGCACTAGACATGGCAGGAGGCGGCCCGCTCAAGACCAGCGCGATTCTGCACGAGATCGGCTTCCCGCAGAATGCCCCACCGAATGTCCAGCAGATCTCGCTGAACATGGCGCTCTATGCCGACGAGCGGTTTGACGAGGTGGGCTACAACGACAAGCCAGCCTGGTTTCTGCGTCGCTTAGAACCGCCTGAGGTGCTTCAAACGCCAGCGCTGTTGACCGTTGTGCGCAGTAGAGCGACTGCCACACTTGACGACGACCTGCTGCGTGCCGCGCAGGAGCTTGATGACGAGTGGGAGCTTGAGCTCGGAGAAGTTCGCCCAGCAGAAAGTGTTGAGGTCATCCTAACCCCTTCGCATCGCCTTGCTGGCACATTAGGCTGGTCGTGCAGGGTAGCCAGTTTGCTGCCGTACCCGAATAAGCCGCGTGCCTCGGTTCGGTTCATAGACGCTGAGAGCGGGTCAGCGATGGTGGTATGGCTAGTGCGTGACGGGCGGTACGTGTGGGGTCTGAGAGAGTGGTATGACAAGAACGATCTGCCTGCAGGCGCCTACATCCGGCTTCGCCGAGGAGACCGTGAGGGCACATTCGTTGTTGACTATCGTCGGCGTCGTCCCCATCGAGAGTGGGTGCGCGTCGCAGTGATGCAGAATGGACGGTTGGGCTTCGAGACAGCGCAGCGCACGCTGCGCTGCGAAGTGGACGACTTGATGGCAGTCTTCATGGATAACCCACCAGCAATTGCCGAGGCACGGTTGAATCGCCCGCGCGATGTAGCCCAAGCGGTGCGTGAGGTGTTCCCTGAGCTGGTGAGGCTGAATCCCCAAGGCAACGTGCACGGGCGCACGCTTTATGCAGCCGCTAATGTGCTGGTGCGCTGCACACCGCGGGACGTCTTCGCAACGCTCGTCAGCAGCAATGCCTACGTCCTGGTCGGCGACAACTACTGGCGAATGGCTTGACCTTGACTTGGCACTGAGCGATGAAATTCTTCCACCCAACTGAGTCCACCCGCTTCCACATTGACTTCACTTGGTTCGAGCGCGAGGGCAAGAACATCAACTCGCTCAGGCAGTTGTTGCCTCCAGAATACCAGGAGGCGCTCACTGAGGAACTCGAAGGTTGGGTTGACTTGGTGGACGATCAGACAGGGGAAGTGCGCTCGATCCCGAAGATAGCCTATCTCGTGCGACGCTATCGCGCTCAAGACAAGAACTTCATCGCTCGGGGAATGCCGATCACAGAAGCAGCGTTCCGCTTGCTGCTGCTCAACAACAATCAACCCATGACTGCGGCAGAGATCGCCTCGCAGCTCGGTCGCCGTCCAGCGGAGGTGCTTGCCCAGATTGGAGGGCGAGCTGTTTATAATGGCATTCGTCCTGTAGCGGACGAGTGAGCCCCCGTAGCTCAATCGGATAGAGCAGAGCACTTCTAATGCTTTGGTTGTGAGTTCGAGTCTCGCCGGGGGCGCTTCACGCTGCGGCACACACAGGCGCACATGTTGATTGTTGTTGCGCTGGGGGGAAACGCGTTGTTGCAACGCGACCAGCCTATGACGGCTGAAGTACAACGCGAAAATGCCCATCGTGCTGCTCTGGCGCTTGCACGACTCGCAGCCGCGCATCAGGTTCTGATCACGCATGGCAATGGACCGCAGATCGGCTTGCTCGCCCTGCAGCAAGTCGCTTCACCTCACACCCCGACCTACCCGTTAGATGTGCTCGGAGCGCAGACGCAAGGGCTGATCGGCTATGTGCTCGAACAGGAACTGCGCGCGGTGCTCCCTGACACGGCACCGATTGCTACGCTGCTGACCCTTGTCGAGGTTGATCTTGACGACCCCGCCTTCCAGAATCCAACTAAGTTCATCGGGCCGAGTTATGCCGAAGCCGAGGCATGTCGGCTATCGGCAGAGCACGGATGGGCTTTCAAGCAGGATGGGACACGCTGGCGGCGCGTTGTGCCCTCGCCTCAGCCGAAGCACATCCTCCCGCTGCAGGTCATCCGCTGGATGGTCGAGCGCAGCGCAATCGTCATTTGCACGGGCGGTGGCGGAATACCTGTGGCGCGCACGGCTGACGGAGGCTGGATGGGCGTCGAGGCGGTGATCGACAAGGACCTAGCCAGTGCCCTCCTGGCGCGCGAGGTCGGTGCAGAGATGTTAATCATTGCTACTGAATCCGATGGGGTCTACCTGGACTACGGGACCTCGCGCCAGTCTATGCTTCGGCGCACAACGCCCGCACATCTCCGTCAGCACCTGCATCACTTTCCGCCTGGCTCGATGGGGCCGAAAGTGCAAGCCGCGATCGACTTCGTTGAGCACACTGGTCGCCCTGCTGTGATCGGAGCGCTTGCCGACTTGGATAGCCTGCTCAGCGGGTCGAGCGGCACCTGGGTTGAGGCAGCATCAAACGACCAGTAGACTCGCGGCGAGCGCCGCACCTTATCCGACTTCAACGCGCACAGTGCATGTGCGCGCCCCAAGCTCGAGGGAAACCCACCCGCGCGCAGCGCCAGTCTGGCAAAGTTGCCTGACAGCAACTCGCGCCTGCGACCTACTCGCCTGGACCGAGCAGACGACGTTGGCGCTCGACCTGACGCCGGAGCTGCTCCAAGCGGCGCTGGCGCTTGATCGCAGCTGCATCAGGCTTCGGCGGCTTTGGCTGCACGGCAGGTTGCAGCGGCTCGGGGAAGAGCTTGAGCCATTCATCAAGGTCAGCCGTCCGCGCGGGCTTGTCGTCAGGTCTAGGTGGCTGTGCGACCTGGCGCAGCGCTCGGACCAACCATTCTGCGGGACGGATTTGCTTCAGCCCGCAGCGCCGTGCAAATTCCACGATGGCTGCGTCTGAGGTCACGAGGATTAGCCCTTGCTTGTCTTTCGCGCTGGCGATGCGCTCGCGCAGCACTTGATCGGCTGTGCGACCGCTTGCAGCGTAGATGATCTCCAGGTTGCCTTGAGCAGACTGGTCATCTCCCCACAGGGCTGGAGGGTTGCCCATGGGTGAGGGGTCAAAGACAACTGTCAGCCGCTTGCCCGTGCGCGCGACGAACAAGCGCAGTTGTGCAATGAGCTTCGCCTCGTCATCGCGGTCGCTGAGCGAGAGATGAGGCGAGCGCCCAATCACGTTGTGTCCATCTACAAGCAAAGGCACGCCGTCATCCTATCACACAGAGCGCGTTCATAAGGCGAGTGTCTGGGCTCGAATGCACGGTGCATAGTGCGTTGCCTCGCCCCTGCGCCCCTCTTTCCAAGAAATATAGAGAGTGGAG
>JANWZM010000178.1 GCA_025054635.1 Thermoflexales bacterium | reverse complement strand
GATCACGCTGGACAAGCAGGAATATAAGCCCGGTGAGCTGTGTGGCTTATATGCCTCCATCACCCTCGGCGCGGTGATCCAGACCCTTTGGCTGGTCACCACAGCGCTGGACATGGGGATGCAGTTCATCAGCGTCGCGCTAGAATCACCACCCCACCGCGCGCGTCTGGTGTCGTTGCTGCGTATCCCCGACACTCAGGAGCTGGTTGCCATATTTCGCATAGGCTATAAAGATCCAGACGCACCGCGCAACACGATCGATTGGACAAGCAACCAGCGCCGACCCTTCACAGAGCTAGCACACTACAACGATTGGGAGACACCACTACCAGAGTCGCTCGCTAACGCGCCGAGTCTGCTCTGGGAAGGGCAGGGCGCACCCCAGCAGCCGTAGGGTGGCTGGACTCATTAGAGCGCAATCGACCTAAGTTGAACTGCCTCACGCACAGCGTCGGCTCGACTCTTTGCCTCAAATTTCGCATAGGCAACTGTCAAGGGACCCCACTGCCAGCCCAAACACACCTGAGAGAAGGCAGAAGAACCCCAAAAGGGAAACACCACCCGCAAACCAAGCCGGAACAACCCGCAAGCGCACGCGCGCTAGCCACAAGGGCAACCATAGGTATGATTACGGCTCAGGCAACACATGTCAACGCTCGTCCTCCACAATGCCCGCATCTACACCCTTGACCCCCGCCAGCCTTGGGCACAGGCAGCCGTCCTCAAGGAGGGTCGGGTAGCATGGGTCGGCAGGGAAGATGACCTGCCCGCAAACGCACCAAGAGCAGCAGAAGCCATCAACCTCAGCGGGCGGTTGATGCTGCCCGGCTTGATAGATGCACATTTCCACTTGGTTGCCGGTGCGCGGTGGCGGTTCGGCGTCCAGCTCGACGCAGCTCGCAGCGTGCCTGAGCTACAGACACACGTCCGCGCCTTCGCTGAGGCGCACCCTGATCGCCCGTGGATCACGGGACGCGGCTGGCAGTATTCCGCCTTTGGTGAAACACCAATCCACCGACGACTGCTGGACGAAGTTGTACCTGACCGACCTGTATTTCTCAACGCCTTTGACGGCCACACGGCCTGGGTGAACACGCGCGCGCTGAAGCTAGCAGGCTTGCTCGACAGTGCGCCTACTTCCCTCAATTTTGGGCAAGTCGTAGTGGACGCCGACGGCACGCCAACAGGTGAGCTACGCGAACCCCCTGCAATGGACTTGGTACGCCGTCTCATTCCCCCCCTTTCGGAGGATGACGAGTCAGCACTTCTGCGGCAAGTGCTCCGCGAATGCGCTGCCTACGGGATCACCGCTGTGCACAACATGGACAACTGGGACGACGGCTTGCGCGTGCTGCGCGCCTTTGAGTCGCGCAACGAACTGACAGTCCGGGTTTATCTGCCCTTCAGCGTTGAGCCAGGGATGCCAGAGTCGGCGCTGGAGGAATGGGAGGCACAAACAGGCGAGCTAAGGCGAGATCGCCGCTCACCCGAAGCACTGTTGCGCACAGGCAGTATGAAGTTCTTCGCGGACGGCGTGATTGAGGCAAAGACAGCTTGGATGGTCGAACCGTACGCCGACGGCAGCAGCGATCGTGGCTCGCCCAACTTCGAGCCAAGCGAGTTCAAGCGTCTCGTGTGCAAGGCTGACGCGCTTGGCTACCAGGTCTGCGTTCACGCCATCGGCGACGCCGCAGTTCGGCTGGCGCTGGACGCCTTTGCAGAAGCCGCCCAGCGCAACGGGCAGCGAGATTCGCGCCACCGCATCGAGCATATCGAGGTGTACCACCCCGCAGACCTGCACCGCTTCCGCGAACTGGGCATTCTTGGCTCAGTGCAGCCCCTGCACGCTGAGTATGGCGCAGACCTGTGGAGACAGCTAGTCGGCGCATCACGTTTACCTTTCGGCTTCGCTTGGCACGACCTGCTCAACGTCGGCGCACCGATTGCGTTTGGCAGCGATTGGCCTGTGGTGACGATGAACCCTTACGAGGGCATGCGCGCTGGTCTATTCCGCCAGCCCCTGAGCGCTGACGCAGCCTCGCATCGCTTGACCTTGCCCCAGCTTCTTGATGGCTACACGCGCAGCGCTGCTTACTTCGAATTCGCCGAGGATACGCGCGGAATGATCGCACCAGGCTACCTCGCCGACATCATTGTGCTCGACCGCGACCTGTTCGAGGTTGCCAGCAACCCAGGCGCGCTTGTGGAGACGCGCAGCGTGTTGACACTTGTGGGGGGACGTGTAGTGCACAATCAACTCTGATGTGCGGCATCGCAGGCATCTTCAACCTAGACGGCGCACCAGTTGCAATCAGTCAGCTTCAGCGAATGGCTGACCTGCTGCACCACCGCGGGCCGGACGACGAAGGATACGCCCTGTTCAACACCTCTACAGGAGAGGCTTTCCACTTCTGTGGACCGGACTCGCCACCAGGGGTTAAACTGCCTGACATCCGCTCTGCGAAGAGCTTGAAGGCTAATCTGGGATTAGCTGAGCGAAGGCTGGCAATCCTCGACTTGTCACCCGCTGGACACACGCCGATGACAACCCCTGACGGACGATTGACGATCTGCTTTAACGGCGAGGTCTACAACTACGTCGAGCTGCGTGCAGAGCTAAAGAGCCTGGGCTACACATTCAGCAGCACGGGCGACACCGAGGTGATCCTCGCGGCTTACCGCCAATGGGGGACGGGGTGCGTGGAACGCTTCAACGGGATGTGGGCATTCGCGATATGGGACGCTCATCAGCGAATTCTGTTTTGCAGCCGCGACCGCTTCGGCGTGAAGCCGTTCTACTACACCAAGACAGCGACGCAGTTTGCCTTCGCCTCAGAGCCAAAGGCGCTATGGGCAAGTGGGGTCGTCGCAGTAGACCTCGACGAAGCCCTGCTGGAAGATTTCCTCGCTGGCTATGAAAGCAGCCGCCTTGACGGGACGATGTTCCGCCACATCCAGCAGTTGCCGGGCGGACACCTGCTGGTCGTGTCGGAAGACAGGTTCGAAGTCCGTCGGTTCTGGTCTCTACCTGTGAACCCAGATCTCGGCCCAGAGCAACCTGAAGCCGAGCCGGCACGCCGCACGCTCGAGCTGCTGCGCGACGCAGTCCGCTTGCGCCTGCGCAGCGATGTCCCCGTAGGCACATGCTTGTCCGGTGGGCTGGACTCATCCTCAATCGTTGTGCTGGTCAACCAGCTCATGCAGCAGGAGCACGACATTCCGCGGGCACAAATCGGAGAACACCAGAAGACCTTCACCGCAGCTTACGACGACCCAGTGGCTGATGAGCGCCGATTCGCCCAACTCATTGTTCAGCAGACAGGCGCAACCTGGCATGTCACGTTCCCTACAGCAGACACTTTGCAAGCTGACCTGGAAGCTTTCATCTGGCATCACGACGAGCCGCCGATTAGCACATCGCTCTACGCGCAATGGTGCGTCATGCGGCTCGTGCGCGAGCAGGGAGTCACTGTTGTGCTCGACGGTCAGGGTTCGGATGAGCTGCTGGCGGGATACCTGCCTTTTGACATCTACCTCTCGCAGATTTTGAGTACGCATGACTGGTCGCGCTTCTGGCGAGAATTGCGCGAGGTAGCGCGAGTGAACAGCCGTCCTATTCGAGAGGTGCTGATGCGGATGCTCGCTCTTCGCCTTCCCGAAGGAGCACGCCGCCGAGTTCAAACCCTACGCCGCGCGCGGATGCTAGGGCTGAAACCAGACGTTGCTGCGCGGGCAACTCGGCGCCATCAAGAGCTGTTCGACGCAAACCGCAGCAATTTGCCCCTCCACCTTGCAGACCTGGCAGCATACAATCTGCCACGTCTGCTGCGCGCCGAGGACCGAAGCTCGATGGCTTTCTCAGTCGAAGCGCGCACCCCTTTCCTCGATTTCCGATTGGCGGAGTATGTCAGCCAACTACCCGCGGTATACCGAATTCACAAGGGCTGGACGAAGTACGTGCTGCGCCAAGCGATGAGTCAATTGCTTCCAGAAGCAGTTGTATGGCGTAGGGACAAGAAGGGATTTACCACGCCAGAGGCAGGCTGGGTTGAGGCGCTCAAACCAGCAGGTTTAGCCCTATTCGCAGACAAGCCTCGCTCCGAGCCGTGGCTCGACCTTCACCTCGTACGGAAAGTCCTGTCATCTCAACAGCCGCTCAACAGTCAGCAAGCTGCTACTGTATGGCGCTGGATTGCGGCTGAGCAATGGCTGCGGCTCACCGAGAAGCAAAGAAGCTGAGCACAATATCAATTACACGCTGGACATCACCCTCGCTGAGCTCGGGGTAGATTGGCAGAGACAAAACTTCCCGCGCTGCCTGTTCTGTGCAGGGCAAGTCGCCCTGCTTGTATCCCAGGTGAGCAAACGCCCGTTGCAAGTGTAGGGGAATAGGGTAGTGAACGCCAGTTTCAATGCCGTGCTCCCGCATGTATTGCCGCAGCGCGTCTCTGTAAGGCGTGCGCACAACGAACAGGTGGTAAACCCCCTCGTAGCCCTCTGGCTCACAGGGGAGGGTGAGCGCAGAGCAACTAGCGAGCGCCTGTCGGTATGTCTGCGCAATTTGGCGCCTTGCGCATGTCCAATCCGGCAGATGCCGAAGCTTCACCTGCAAAATAGCAGCCTGGAGCGTGTCTAGTCGCTCACCGTAGCCGACAAGCTCGTGCTCATATTTGGCGCGTTTGCCATCGGCGCTAATCATCCGCCCGTGGTCACGCAGCGCGGCAACGCGGAGCGCAAGCTCAGGATCGTTTGTCGTCACAGCACCTGCATCACCGTATGCACCTAGGTTCTTGCCTGGATAAAAACTGAAGCAGGCGACATGACCGAGCGCCCCAACCGTTCTGCCTTTGTATCTCGCGCCATGCGCTTGCGCTGCGTCTTCGACGACGTATAGTCCATGCGCGGCTGCAATCTCGTTGATCGCATCCATGCCCGCTGGCAGACCGTATAGGTGAACTGGGAGGATGGCTCGCGTGCGCGGCGTGATCGCTCTCTCGACCAAGTTCGGGTCGAGCGTGTAGGTGCTCGGATCGATGTCAACAAACACAGGGCGCGCGCCGACGTGCTCAATTGCCTCAGCCGTAGCACAAAATGTGTGAGCGACGGTGATGACCTCGTCGCCTGAGCCGATGCCAAGACCCTTGAGCGCTAGCTGCAACGCAGCCGTGCCCGAGGCAACACCAACTGCATAGCGAACTTGACAGAATGCAGCAAAAGCCTGCTCAAATTCGGCGACGGCAGGGCCATTGATAAACGCAGCGCTCTCGAGCACGGTTTGCAGCGCCGCATCCACTTCTGGCTTGATGCAGCGGTACTGTGCCTTCAGGTCAACGAGAGGAATCCGGGTCAAGCTCTGCATATTCTGCAATTCGACTGATGTGATTGATCACCCGCGCTGGATTGCCCACAACGACTGCACCCGGGGGAACATCGCGCGTGACCACAGCGCCAGCCCCGATCAGCGCTTGCGCCCCAATTCGGATGCCTGGCAACAGCACAGCGCCAGCGCCTATCCTAGCGCCGCGCTCAATGTGCACACCTGATAGCGTCGCTTTCCCCCGAGGGGGGCGTGGGTAGCGTGCGTTCGTCACGACGACGCATGGGCCAATCCAGCACTCGTCTTCGAGCACAGAGAACTCAGGGATGAACGCATCAGAGTGAATGCGCACACGACTGCCGATGACAACGTGATGCTCGACAATGCTATGGCTGCCAATGCTGACCTGGTCGCCGATTCGGTTGTCCTCACGGATCAGCACTCCATGACCGGTGTGAAAGTCGTCGCCGATGAGATTGCCGTCGTAGATCACTGTATGTGAGCGGACGACAGCCCTATCCCCAATTCGGGTAACCACGCTGCCTGGATCGCGGCCCGCCGCTGGTTGACCGAGGATCACAAACGGGTCGAGCTGGATAGGCGAGCCGAGTATCACGCCAGGGTAAACAACGAACAAGTCCGAGGCAGGACGCTGGTCGTTCATCGCGTCAGCAGCTCACAACAAAGAACTCTCCAGCTCGGACAGGCACACCTCTCTGCCCGTTTCCATCGAGCGGTACATCGCAAGCACGAGCTTGAGCGACTTTCGCCCCTCATAACCATCCGTCTTCGGTGCGCGCCCATCCGCGATCGCGCTGATGGCATCCGCAATTACAGCGCGATGACTGTAGCCGTAGACTGTTGGGGGATCAACGTCATCCTTCGAGACTAAAAATCGCTCCTGCTCCAGTTCCCCCTCGACTTTCCAGAACACCTTCCGATTTAGCGCTGTGCCGCCGACTTTGACTGATCCGCGTTCGCCGAAGATTGCCACAGATCCTTCCAAGTTTTCCGGCCAGGTAATTGTCGATCCCTCGACAACGCCGAGGGCACCAGATACGAATCGGAGGACAGCAACACCAGCGTCCTCGCACTCCATGCGATGCGCGAGGGTTGCACCATACGCGAACACGCGCTCGACGTCACCCATCACCCACTGCAAGGCATCAATGTGGTGAATGGACTGATTCATCAGCGCTCCTCCGTCCATTGCGCGTGTGCCATGCCAGCCGTCCTCATAGTAGCTTTGCGGGCGATACCAACGCACGGTCGCGTTTCCCAACAACAAGCGCCCTAGCTTGCCACTTTCGACAAGGTGCTTCAAGTCTTGCATCGGTGGGTTGTAGCGGTTTTGCAGCACTACTGTGAGTGTGACCCCTGCGTTGGCACAAGCACAGATCAGCGAGTCAGCATCCTGCAACGTGAGCGCAATTGGTTTCTCGACGATTACATGCTTGCCTGCCTGGGCTGCCTCAATGCCCATTTGGGCGTGCAATCCACTCGGCGTGCAGATGTTGACGACATCAATATCTTTGCGATCAAGAAGCCTTCGATAGTCGGTCTCCACCTCTGCGCCATAGCGTTGAGCAAGGTGATGTGCGCGAGATGGAATCGCGTCAGCAACAGCAACGAGCTTAGCCTGTTCGTGAAGCGAAGCTATCGACTCCGCGTGCCGTGGTGCAATCCGCCCACACCCAACGATGCCAAACCTCAGTCGCCGAGAACTCATGCAACCTCGATTCTAAAGCCCTAGAGCGACCGGCTCGCCAATGCCTGCTGGATCACATTGACCATCTGCCTCACTCTGCACTGCCACGTGTGCTCTCGAAGGGCACGCTCGTAGGCAGCCTGAGCAATGCGTTGTCGTGCTTCCTCGTTCTTCAAGTAATAGCGTATCTTGTCAACCATCTCTTCCTTCGTGTCGAAGCAGACGACCTCTTTGTCCTCTTCGAAGAACTCGCTAACGCTGGGGACACGCTGGAGCAGTTGGAAGACGCGACAAGCTGCTAGCTCGAAAGCGCGCAGATTTAGCCCGCGGTCAAGCTCACCCGACTGGTGATCGACGTGAAAGTTCAGCCCAATCTTCGTCGCGTTGAGCGCCTTAACTTGGTCTTCTCCCCAAACTTGACCCTGCCAAACCTTCATAAGAGGGCTACCGACGACATGCTCGCGGTAGCCTCCCCACAGCTTGATTTCCAACTCTGGGCACTGCTCGACAAGGTATTCCAGCATTGCCCGCCGCGCACTGTGAAAGCGCTTACTCACCCCACCGATGAAACACACATCACTGCTAAACTGACGTTGCTCCTGCTCAGACAGGCACACAGGTCGGTGGATTTCTGGGTCAATGCCTATCGGCACATACTCAATCCTGCCTGCTGCACCCGCCTCTCTGAGTCCTCTTTCCAAGTTTGCTGGTTGGAAGATCAGGTCGAAGTAGGGCAAGTTGCGCTTGTCGCGGCGCTGCATCGTCTCAGCAGGTAGACCGCACCACTGCACGAGGAAGTACCCTCGCTCCCTCAGCGCAGCGAGCGTGGAGCTCCACACACCGCTCCCAAGAGGGATGAAGACTACATCTGGCTTGAACTGCTCGACACGGTGCAGGATGCTTTTTTGTAGAAACCAAACATCGAGCCTACTGCCCCATAACACTGCGCGTACAGCCTTTGCAACGGGCAGCGGCAGGTAGGCGCGGAGGCGCTGTGGCAGCAGAAAGCTGCTGCGCATGTCCACAACGACTTCAGCACCGCAGCGCTCGAACTCGCGTTTCCAGCTGTAGAGCGTGTGCTGAGTGCGCAGCAGAAGCGCGTTGAAGTCCCCCTCTCTTCTGCGCCACTGCGCGTAAGCCGTCTCATAGAAACCGCCGCGGTCGACTTTGAAGTAGATGTAAATTCTCACGGCCTCATTGAACTTGGCTGTAGCGAGCGTTGGAACACGAGCTCCAGTTCCTCTTTGAGCGCCTTGCGGCGATGCTCCAGGGTGAAGTTGTCCATCACCCGCTTGTGCGCAAGCACGCCGAGCTCTGGTCTAGAGAG
>JANWZM010000131.1 GCA_025054635.1 Thermoflexales bacterium | reverse complement strand
ACCGGGACAGCAATTGCTGCCGTGTTGGCATTTTCAGTTGGGCTGCTTGCCGCGCGCTACATGCTCAAAAATCGCTTGCCACTCGATTGGCGCGATATCCTGTCTGGGCCGTTGATGGCGATGGGACTCACTCTAGCAGGTTACGTGCTGCTGGTGCGTCTAATCGGCAATCTCGAGCCGCTCTGGATCTCTGTAGCTTGGAAGGTGGTGTGGGCACTGCTCGGCTTCGCGCTATTTTCGCTACTGGTCCAGCCAAAGCAGTTCATGCAGCGCATCAGCTACGCTTGGCGTCTGGTGCGCGGTCGTCCACAAGCAGCTTGAGTCCACAAGGCGTTCGGCACAAGGGCTATCACCCGTACGGGCTAGAGATACAATGCTTCAGGTTTCTATCTCAACCAGGAGGTTCTTGTGAGAGTTCACCTGCTTGCTGCTGCGAGTGCAGCAGCCCTTCTTGTGTCGGCTTGCGGCGCGCAGCCAGCAAACCTGCCTACCTCGACACCATTCACATCCACCCCTACGCCGAGCACGGGCGCTGTCGCTGCGCCAACACCGACGACCGCTCCTGTCGCTCAGACAAGTGACCGCCCCCTCGCGCGCCTAGCTCCGCGCGACCGCACCCGTATTGGCTCCGCACCTCCGCCCCTGACGATTGATACCAGCGCGAAGTACATCGCCACGATCAAAACGAGCAAGGGCGATATTGTCGTCGAACTAAACCCCTCTGCTGCACCGCAGACCGTGAACAATTTCATCTACCTGGCGCAGAACGGGTTTTACGATGGACTAACCTTCCATCGCGTTGAGCCAAATTTCGTGATCCAGGGAGGAGACCCACTCGGCAATGGCACAGGCGGCCCAGGCTATGGGCTTCCACCTGAGATTCGGCTGCCTCACGTAGATGGCGCAATCGCCATGGCGCGCGTCAGCGGGCCGCCCGAGACAACGCCGAGTAGCGGCAGCCAGTTCTACATCACCATCGGCGCGCAGCCAGCGCTAGACAACCAATACACTGTGTTCGGCGTCACCGTGCGCGGTCAGGATGTCGTCCGCCGCATCGCCGTCGGCGATGTGATTGAGCGCATCGAGATCACCACGGCTGGCGGTCAAGCAGTGCCTGCCCCTCCGCTGGTGCAAACACCGACCCCCAAGGAAGCTTCCTGTTCGCCCTACCTGCTCAACGTCCTCGAGGATGATCACGTGCTCGGCAACCCGAACGCGACGACCACGCTGATCGAGTATGCGGACTTCCAGTGCCCTGCCTGCGCAGCGTTCCACACGAACTTCAAGACTGCCTTTGCCACAGTCAGTGACACCGTGCGCTTCGTCTTCCGCCACTTCCCTTTGACCACCATCCACGACAAGGCGCTCACGGCGGCACATGCCGCTGAAGCCGCTGCACGACAAGGTAAGTTCTGGGAGATGCACGCCTTGTTGTTCGAGAAACTTTCGGAATGGAACAGCAAGCCTGCCGCTGAGATGACAGCAACTGTGAAGAGCTATGCCCAGTCGCTTGGGTTAGACGTTGCGCAGTTCGAGCGCGACATGGCAAGCCCAGAGGTCGTTGCTCGCGTCAGGCGCGACATCGAGAGCGGCGAGACGCTCAAGCTCACGGGCACGCCTTCGCTGTTCCTGGATGGACGGCAGATCAACCCTCAGGTGTTCAGCTCGCCCGATGTCGCCCAGCAGTTTAAGAACTACGCAGACAACCGCAAGAAAGACGCCGAGGCGTTGAGCGCGCAAACCTTCGCCTTCAAGCAACCCGAGCTAGTCACGCGCAAAGGTGCAACTTACGTGATGACGATGATGACCAGTAAGGGCGAGATTGTGGCTGAGCTGGACACGAACCTTGCGCCTGTCAACGTCAATTCAGTCGTGTTCCTAGCGCAGAAGGGCTACTTCAACAACGCCCCTGTGACCTTGAATGACAGCCAACTTGGCGCCGTGCTCTTTGGCTCGCCAACCATCGCTGGCAATCCCGGCTACGAGTGCGATGCTGAGTTGCCCGCTCGGGGTGCAATGAGCAAGCCTGGGGTCGTTGCCCTGTTTGGCAACGAGAACAAGAGCTTCGCTCAGTTCATCCTGACTTACTCGCCAACCCTCGAACTCGATGGGCGCTTCTCCGTGATCGGACAAATCACGAAAGGCTTGGACGTCGTGCGCAGCTTGCAGGCTGCCGAAGGCGAGCGCAAGGCAGACGTGATCCAGTCAGTCAAGATCGAGGAGAAGCGATAGCAGCTTGCCCTGACTCCCAGCCCCTCTGCCTTTGCAGAGGAGCATCTCGACAAGCGCATGCACGACCGCTCAACGCCGCTGACGTTTACTCACACCCTCTCGCCGCGCTTCCGTGACCTTGATCCGTACAACCATGTCAACAACGCGGTTTACTTCACCTACTTGGAAGAGGCGCGGATTGCGTTCATCACACAGTTGGGTCTGCGCGGCTTGTTTACCCGCCAGCAAAGCACAGTGATCGCCCGGGCAGAGTTGGACTATCGTGCACCTGCATTCCTGGGGGATGTATTGGACATCACTGTGACTGTTGGCGAGGTGCGGAATAGCTCATACGAGCTGCTCTACCGCATCACTCGACGCCAGGACAGCGCGTTGATCGCGACAGGAAAAACCGTTCAGGTGTGCTTCAACTTCGAGTTGAACGCCCCCACTCGGCTACCTGAGTCCTGGCGCGCGATCCTACGCGGCGAAATCCCTGCCCCTGCACAACACGCACCATGAATGACCTTGTTCCTGCATTGCTTGCCCTCGAGGATGGCTCAACTTGGCGCGGCTTCGCTTTCGGCGCAGTTGGCGAGACGACGGGCGAGGTGGTCTTCAACACTTGCATGACGGGTTACCAAGAGGTGCTCACCGATCCGTCCTACTACGGTCAGATTGTCGTGATGACTGCCCCGCAGATCGGCAACGTGGGCGTCAATCCCGAGGACGAGGAGAGCGACCGCGTCTGGGTGAGCGGCTTCGTTGTCCGCGAGTTGAGCGCAATCACCAGCAACTACCGCAGTCGGCAGACGCTCGCCGAGTACCTGGCTGAGCGCGGCGTCGTCGGCATGACCGGAGTGAGCACGCGCGCGTTGGTGCGCCACATCCGTGACAAGGGCGCGATGCGCGGCGCAATCAGCGCGCTCGACCCTGATCCACAACGGCTCATCGAGCAGGCACGCAGCAGCCGCGACATGAACGGCGCTGACCTTGCTCGCGAGGTCACTTGCGTCGAGCCTTACCGTTGGACGCAAGGCGTAGATGGTCAGTGGTACCCTGATCGCGCGTTTTCTCACCCCGAGCTGACAGCCCAGTCGCCGCACGTCGTGGTGTATGACTTTGGCGTCAAGCGCAACATCTTGCGCCTGCTGGTCTCGCGCGGCTGCCGCGTCACAGTCGTCCCAGCGACGACGCCTGCTGATGAAGTGCTGGCGATGCAGCCTGACGGCGTGATGCTCTCGAATGGGCCTGGAGATCCTGCTGCCTGCACTTACGCGATTGGAGCAACGCGGCACTTGCTCGGCAAAGTTCCGCTGTTCGGGATCTGCCTCGGTCACCAGATCCTCGGTCTAGCGCTAGGTGGACAGACCTACAAGATGAAGTTTGGGCATCGCGGGGGCAACCAGCCCGTGCTGGCGAATGGGCGCGTGGAGATCAGCAGCCACAATCACGGCTTCGCTGTGCATGCTGACAGTTTGCCCAGCGAAGTCGAGGTCACCCACGTCAACCTCAACGATGGGTGTGTCGAGGGGTTGCGCGTGCCAGCGCTACATGCCTTCAGCGTGCAGTATCATCCCGAGGCTTCACCTGGGCCGCACGACGCAGACAAGCTCTTCGATGAGTTCGTGCAAGCAGTGCAAATGCGTCGGCGCGCAGGGAACAGGCAGGCTTAGCCAACCGAGTGTCTGGGCTCGAATACACGGCGCGTAGTGTGTCGCCTTTGCCCTCTACCCTTGCGCCCCTCTCCCTGAGGGAGAGGAGATAGGGGTAAGGGCAGTGTGACATGCCCTGCCATGTATTCGTGTCGTCACTCCCTTCAGCTACGGCTGCGAGCACGACAGGGCAGACTCTTTCAGTTTCCCATTCGCAGACGGCGTGTAGCACTTGCAAGGGGCAACCTGACGTTCGATAGATAACCCACCGCGCCAGTTAAAGACGATCAGCTCAGTCTGCGCACACTGCACACCGCTCTGTGGCGCTGCAACAGGTGCGGTGCGCATCCAGCCAATCCCGCTCGGGCCTTCGAACTCGCGGATCATCCACACACGAGATTGGCGCAGCGGGTCGCCAGCATTGATCTCCAGCCCGTCGCTAACGCCCAAGTAGTAGACAAAACCGAACGCAAACGGGGCGGACAGGGACAGAAACGCGATGATTCCCGTACCAATCCACAGAAGGGTGCTTCGCACGCGATTCATCTCAAGCCTGCCCTCTAGTTTGTATCAGGCTGAGGCGGAAAGCTCAAACAGTATAATCGCGTGCTCAGGCTGGGGATGTGTCGTAATTGGCAGCCGAGCACGACTTAGGATCGTGTGCCGAAAGGCGTGTGGGTTCGAGTCCCACCATCCCCACATGCTAGGAAAGTCGTCATGGACTTGACCACCGAATATCTCGACACCCACGAAGCGCGCCTCACGGTCGCTGTGGACGAAGCGATGCTCAAGGCTGCCCAAAACAAGACAGCGCGCGCGCTCTCCCAGCAAATCCGTATCCCCGGCTTTCGCCCCGGACACGCGCCGACAGCGATGGTGATCCGCGCCATTGGCGGCCCGCAGGCATTCGCAATGGAAGTTGCCGATACCCTCGCGCGCGAAATCTACCCTAAAGTCCTCGACCAAGCCAAGATTGACCCTTACGGGCCTGGCAAAGTAGAGGACGTCCAGCAAGACCCCTTCCGCATCGTCTTCCGCGTGCCGCTGCAGCCAAAAGTTGACCTGAAAGACTACCGCTCAATCCGCTTGCCTTACCCGCAGGTTGTCGTGCCCGAGGAAAGCGTTCAGCGCGAGCTCGAGGAGCTTCGGAAGAGGCATGCCATCGTCGAGACGGTCGAGCGCCCAGCGCAGCTCGGGGATTTGATCGAGGCAGACGTGTTCTTCGTGAACGAACTAAAGCAGAACGAGAGCGCAGCCGAGGCAAGCGTCGAGGAAGATGAGATTGGTTTTTTTCGCCGCGCAGATGAGCCGTTTGTGCTTGACCCGAACGAGGCGCCCGAAATCCCCGCTGATCTAATTGATGCTATCGTTGGGATGAGCGCTGGTGAGGAAAAGGTCGTCACAGTGACCTTTCAGGATGACAGCGCTGAGCCGCCGATTTACCACCAGTTTAAGCTTCGTGTGATTGTTCGTCGTGTGAGCAGTCGCACGCTCCCTGAGATCAACGATGAGCTGGCGCAGACCGCAAGCAGCTTCTCCACGCTTGAAGAGCTGCGTGAGAACATTCGCAAGCAACAGCTGGAACTGAGCGAGAAGATTGCCAGAATGGAGTACACCCAGCAGGTCGTTCGAGCCTTCGCTGACCTTGCTGAGGTCAGGATGCCTCCAGACTTGATCGAGGATCGTCTGAAGGAAGAGCTGGAAGATTACAAGGAAACCATCCAGCGCAAAACAGACATGCCCTTCGAGGAGTGGATCAAGATCAAGGGCAAGACGGAAGACGATGTGCGCGCAGAGCTGCGCCAGATGGTCGTTCAGCGTTTGCGCCAAGGCTTGGTCATGCGCGAGCTAGGTCGGGTCGAGCAGATCACCGTTAGCCAGGAGGAGATCGAGCAGGAGATCGAGCGGCGCATCCCCGGATATGCCCAGACCCTCGGGCTGTCCGACGAGCAAGTGCGCCGGGCGCTTCGTCGCCCGCAAGGGATCGAGAACATCCGCATCGATCTGATCTCGCAAAAAGTGCTGGATCGCATGACGGCGATCGCGCGCGGTGAGGTAGCTGCGCAGTCACCTGCCGAGCAAACAGCTCCACAACCCGCCTCAGCAAGCTAACGCGCTGCTAATTTGAAGCTGGTAGCCTCAGCTGAAATCAAACGACCAACGGAGCGAAATGGGCACAATGAACCGGACTTTAGCTCAGGCGCAGTTCGACGCAATCCGCAACGTCATCCCAATGGTCATCGAGACCACGGGGCGCGGCGAGCGCGCCTATGACATCTACTCGCTCCTGCTCAAGGAGCGGATTGTCTTCCTCGGCACGCCGATCAACGATCAGGTGGCGAACCTGATTGTGGCGCAGTTGCTCTTCCTCGACCGTGAAGACAACGAGAAGGACATCAACTTCTTCATCAACTCGCCCGGCGGTCACGTGTATGCAGGCATGGCGATCTACGACACCATGCAGATGATCTCTGCGCCAGTGGCGACGTTTGCAGTGGGTCTGACGGCGAGCTTCGGCACGCTGCTGCTGCTTGCAGGCACCAAGGGCAAGCGCTACGCGCTGCCGCATGCAACGATCCACATGCATCAGCCGCTCGGCGGTGCTCAAGGTCAAGCGACCGACATCGAGATCCAGGCGCGTGAGATCTTGCGCATCAAGGACATGCTCAACAAGATCATCGTGCGCCACACCAACATGACCGAGGAGCAGGTGCTCAAGTACACCGACCGCGACATCTACTTGACTCCCGAGCAGGCGAAGGAACTGGGCGTGATCGACGCCATCACCGAAGTCAACTCGCAGAAACTCGCTGCGCTCAACGGGGCGCGCGCGTAGGCACGCCTCGCACACGTTGCGACTCAACAAGGCACGCCCAATTTGGGCGTGCCTTCGCGTTTGGGTGTGCCCGGTGGCAGAGGTGCAACTTCAACGCCTCGTCTTGATTTACAATCTTCAAGCGTGAAACGACTTTTACCACTGCTTGCGGCATGGGGGCTACTGGCTGCTGCTTGTGGGGGAGAGTCGCCCCCAGTTGCTCAGCCCACTCCAGTTCCCGGCATTACTCCCCGTGCTTTCTTGCCTGCTTTCCAATCTGGCGCGATACAAACGCAGTCCCAGCAGGCTTCGCAGCGCGCGCGTGTGCTTTTTGTCAACGGCGACCATGTTCCAGAGAGCGGATACCCGCACTCGCGCGTGCGCGATGCAGGCGACAAGCCCGAAAGCTTCTCCCGCCTGCGCGTGGAAGTGCTTGAAGGTGAGCTAGGTCTGGAGGTCGATGAGCTTGTCCTGACCGCAGCCAATGCGCTTACCGCTGAGCAGCTTGCTCCCTACCGCTTGGTTGTGCTCGGCGCAAACGGGCGCGTCTTGAGCGCAGACGAGGTCAAGGCGCTCACCGACTTCTACACGAACGGCGGACGCATCCTGGTTTATGCGGACTTTCAGTACGGTCCAGACAATTGGAACAGCGACAACTGTTTCCTCAACCAATTTGGCATCGAGGTCTTTCCTGACAATTTCCAGCCAGCGACAACGATTGACGACCTCGACGCAAGCCACCCTGTGATGACCGGTGTGCGCGCCTTCGGTGTGGAGGGCGCAAGCCAGTTCCGGGTCAGCGCCAGCGCCCTAAGCAGTGTGCGCATCTTGGCACGCTGCACGCCGCTTGAACGGAGCGGCTGCGCGGTGCAACCTGCTGAGCAGGCACGTATCCAACCTGGCGACCAGGTTGTATGCACCTGGGTGCGCGAGCTGCCCAACGGTGGCAAACTCGCTGGCACATGTGACCGAAACACCTTCCACAACGGCCCGGGTCCAGGATCTGATCTTGACCAACACGACAACCGAATCTATGCACGTAACCTTTTCCGATGGTTAACGCAGTAGATAGTAGGCGGGGAACGACGCTAGCGCGCGGGCTGAGTGCGCATGGGCTGAAGTTGATCCTTGCTGCGTTTCTGGGGCTGTGTCTTGTTTACAACGTCAGCCTGCCCATCTTCGAGGCACCAGATGAGGGATCGCATTTTTACTACGCGCACTATCTGGCAACGGAGCGCCGCTTTCCCGACCTGCGCCAAATGCTGGACGAGTCGAACCCGGAGCGCCAGCCTTTCCACGAGATCACTCAGCCTGCGCTGTACTACCTGCTCGTTGCGCTGATCATCACGCCGTTTGACCGCAGCAACGTAGCGGATATACAGCGTCTCAATCCAGACTGGTTCGACTCTCGGCTCAACGAGCCGACACCTGGGAAGAAGGACTACAGTCGTGTCCGCGGACAGTACTTTCACACCTCAGCCGAGCACTTCCCTTACCAGGGTGCAGTGTGGGCAGTGCGTGCGGGACGGTTGCTTTCCTCGGCGCTAGGCGCAGCGACGCTGGTGTTGATCTTCCTGATCGCGCGCGCGCTTGCTGGTGAAGCGCAGCACGGCTTTGCTTTGCTCGCGACGGCGCTGGCAGCGTTTAACCCGAAGTTCGTCCACATCAGCAGCATCGTCAGCAACGACATTGCCATCACTTTTGCAGCGACTGCAGCCTGTGCCTGGATGACTTACCTGGCGCGCAGGACGTCAAAGCTGTGGCAGTTCTTTGTGCTGGGTGCAATCGTCGGCGTTGCAGTGCTGTTTAAGTTGCAAGGGCTGTTCTTGTCTGTCCCAGCGCTGCTCTCCGTGTTCGTTCTGCCTCCGCGTCAAGGTGTGCGCGGGTGGGTGAGTCGCTCTTGCATGTTGTTGGTGGGCTTTCTTGCTGCGTCAGGGTGGTGGCTGTTGCACAACTGGGTCAACTATGGACATCCCCTCGCCTGGGAGCAGGTGCAACAGGCAAACAAGGCGCTCCAGCGCAAGTCGCTGTTGTCGCCGCTGGAGGTTGTGCAGACTTTGCCCTTATGGTTCACTTCTTACTGGGGCAACCTCGGCATCGAGCTGCACTATGACGGCTGGGTCAACGGCGTGCTGTTTGCTTTGCTCGGGGTTGCGGTCGTTGGCTGCGTTGTTGCCCTTGCCCGCCGTGCCCCTGTTTCGCTAAACGGGCGAGGGATCGCCCTGCTGGTGATTTGGCAGGTTGTGCTGCTGCTTTCATTCGGCTGGTGGCTGAGCCGCTACGTTGGCACCGAGAACAGCCGCCTGATCATGCCTGGAATTGCTGGTGTCACTGCACTGACAGCGCTGGGCTGGTTCACGCTGCTGCCAAAGCCTGCACTCGGGATCGCTCTCAGCGGGCTGATAGCTTTAGCAGTTGCTGCGCCGTTCGTCACCATCCGTCCTGCCTATGCTGTGCCAGAGCTTCACAGCAAGACTACGCTCATTGAGACTTACAACTTGCCGCGCGGCGAGCGATATACCACCTTCGACGGCGTAATCGAGCTAATCCACGCGGAAGTCGGCGCGCGCCGCATTCGCCCAGGTGAGGCTCTGTCCGTAACGTTGTTCTGGGGCGCGCTCCGTCCGATCCCAGAGCGAAGCTACGCTGTCGTGTTGGAAGCGGTTGGGATTGATGAGCGCGTTCTTGCGGATGAGTGGTATATCCCCTTTGGGGGGCGCTTCTCCACGCGCCACTGGCAGCCAGGGCAATACTTCCGTGACGAATACACGCTGCCCATCCCTCACGACGCGCCTGACGGGCCGGTGCGCATTCAGGTCAGCCTGCAACTGCTGCACGTGGACGGCGTCGGGCGCGCGTCCATTGACGGCGCAACTGTGCGCGCGTTCAGAATAGACCAAGTCAAAGTCTGGAGCGGTAGGCAGAGTAGCAAGCCTGACCGCAGCCTAGCGCGGTTCGGCGAGATGCTCCAGCTCACCACTCTTGAAACCTTGCCCAAAGGCTTGGCATTCGAGTGGTATGTGCTCAAAGCACCGCCAAAGAATTACACGCTGTTTGTTCACTTCCTCGACGCATCAGGCAACCTCGTAGGTCAAAGGGATGCACCTCCTTTTGACGGCAACTATCCAACTTCACTCTGGGATAGCGGTGAAACCATCCGCGAGACTTGGGTCCTCGACGTACCTCACGAGGCGGTGCAGGTGCGTTTGGGGTGGTATGAGCCAACTAGTGGCGAGCGATTGCCAGCCTACCAACCCAACGGGCAAGCCTGGCAGGATAGCGTTGCGCTGCTCACTCTGCCTTGAGCATCCAGTGCTGGTTCTGATCGGGTTGACTCACTTAGGAGGTTCGGTATGGTTCGCGTCGGTTGTTTGGCTCTTGCGTTTGTCCTAGCCTTCGCGCAGTGGTTTGTCCATCCTCGAGCGGTTTCAGGACAGACAGGTCTTCCGCCTGGGTTTGTCGTTGAGCTGGTCGTGGACAACTTGGACTGGCCTACAGCGTTCACCTTCGCGCCGGATGGGCGCATCTTCATCGCCGAGAAGGCGGGGCGAGTGAAGGTATGGAAGGACGGTGTGCTTCACGCTCGCCCGGTCATTGACATCCGCGATGAAGTCAACAACTTCGTGGATCGCGGGTTGATCGGTATGGCGCTCGACCCAAACTGCGCCGAGAACGGATGGATCTACCTGATGTATGCGTGGGATGCGCCAGGCGAGGCGAAGGACGTCGGTGAGGTGCGACGCAGCCGGCTAGTGCGCTACACGTTGGACGGCAACACCCTGCGCCCAAACAGTGAGCGGGTGCTCTTTGACGATCACTTCAACTACACGCTGAACCATTCGGTCGGCACGCTGAAATTTGACCGCGAGGGGAACTTGTGGGTTTCGCTTGGTGACGGTTCGCTGTCGGCGAAGCCCGACCGAATTGCGCTGACTGCTCAGCAGATCGACAACTTGCAGGGCAAGATCCTTCGGATCGACCCGCGCACAGGCGCGGGCTTGCCAGGCAACCCATTCTTCGATCCTCAGGATCCGAGGAGCGCTCGCTCCCGAGTGTGGTCGTATGGCTACCGCAACCCTTTCCGTTTCGCGCTGCACCCCGAAACGCAGTTGCCCTACGTCGGTGACGTTGGCTGGGACACCTACGAGATGCTGATGATCGCCACGCCTGGGTCGAACTTTGGCTGGCCTTGCGTTGAAGGCATCAACGACTTGCCCGAGTTCCAGAGGATGCCTGAGTGCCGTGGGATCAACGCCAAGACGACCACGCCAAAGGAGTTGAGCTATCCCCACAACGGCGCTAACGCCTCAGTCACCGCTGGCGACTTCAACACAGGTGACAACTTCCCCGCAGAGATGAAAGGTAACTTCTTCTGGGGGGACTATTCCACCCAGAAGCTGTGGCGCACGATTCTGGACGAGAGCGGTCGCTTCAAAGAGTCTGTCGTGTTCGCTGAAGGCGTTGGCGAGCCAGTGGACATTCAGTTTGGGCCGGATGGGGCGCTTTGGTATCTGTCGATATTTTCGCGCGGCTTGATGCGCATTCGTTACACGGCTAACCCACTCAAGCCACTTGCACAGATCACAGAGACGAAACCGTTGCCTGGCCCGCGCGCGCGCGTGCTCAGCCCAGCTAACGGTGAGACCTTTCTAGGAGGGCAGTTTGTGCGCTTGCGCGGCGCAGCACAGAACGCTGTTCGCTCGTACTGGTATGTCATGCGCTACGACGGCACGCGCGCAACACCGTTGCACAGCGCGGAGGGTACGGGCACGACGTTCATCATGCCAAGCGATTTGGGCGACGAGGGATACATCGAGGCGAGTTTCACTGCTGTTGACGCCCAGGGACGCACCGCAACAGAGAAAGTCAACCTCTACGTTCCAAACAGCGACGGGTACATCCGCAGTTGGTGGTTGGTCGGCGGCTATCCGTGGCGCACCCTCGACGATGACCCAATCGGCGAGGCGAAGTATGTGCCCTCCTTTGATGACCCTAGAGCCTGGACGGTGCGCAGCCGATCGCACAACATTAGCTTGATCGACTACATCACCCCTAGTCACCAGGACACGGTGATTGCCTACGCTTTCGTTTGGATCGTCTCGCCTGAGGATCGCAAGGGCTTACTGGGCATGAACTCCGACGATGGGATCGCCGCTTGGTTAAATGGGCAACGCATTTGGTACAACCGCGTCAACCGAGCAATGCCAGACGACAAGCGCGATATTGACTTGCCGCCCATCGAACTTAAGAAAGGCTACAACGCGCTGCTGCTTAAGATCGAGAATGTGAATCGCGGCGGTGACCCACGCTTAAAGGGTGACTGGCGTGCGACGGGCGGTTGGCAGTTCAAGGCACGCGTGCTCAACCCCGATGGCTCAATCATGCGTGACATCGTGCCACGATTAGTGCGCCCGTGAGTCTCCACGCTGCCGCGCCAACACAGAGAGCACGCGCAGCAAATCCGGCCCGCGCAGTTGAATCTGCGACAGACTGACGTTGAGCAAGAGATAGACCAGGGGCAATAAGTTTGCCCCTGGTCGCCAGACCCCAAACTTGGCGAAGCTGCTGCGCGGCACGGCTGGCTCGCCCGCGAGCGTCTGACGCGTCAGAATCCAGCCTTCGTCGAAGCAAACCACAGCGTCTGGGGTGTGTTCTGCGCGCAACGCATCAGTCTCAATCAGCCATTCCAACTGTTGATGCAGTGCGCGTGGGTCAGCACTTGTGCGCGCAAAGATGTAGCCGAGATAGGGATTGAGCTTGTCATCCGAGAGCTGAGCGTAGCGCGCACCAAACAAACCCAAGTGGTGCGTCGGCGACACGTCGTGGGCCGTTGCCTTGGCGCGGTGCAGCTTTTTGAGCGAGGCAATGTTGTGCAGCGCCTCGACAAACTGATCGCCATCTAGGTGCAGCCGGGTCTCACACAAGGCGTAGACATACTCGCATGCCGTCAGTCGCGAACCCAGTGGAAGAGCATAGAGGGAGTCGTAGATCAGGACAGCGTCTTCGCGGGTAACTAGATCGTCGGTGGAGAAGGCGCTGCCGACCATTAGCCCGTAGCGCAGAGGGAGCATCGGGCGCAACACGAACTCGATCAGAGCAGACAGTTGCTGTTCCCGAGAGCTGCTTTCTGGAAAGGCATGCCCAGAGCGAACGCTTTGCTCAACCAGGACAACATGCTGCCGAATTGCCTCGAGGAGGTGACGCATGTATGGCGCTTCTCACTGACCTGTAGCTTGTTAGTATGTCGGTAACAGGCGGACGTGGAACGCTGAGTAGTTTACCTTACAAGCAACGCAGGTGGGAGTGTCGGGAGTGACTACGTGAATGCATGGCGAGGCTTGTCACACTGCCCTCACCCCCATCCCCTCTCCCTCGGGGCTTTTCATGACCCACGTCTCGGGCAAGCCCTCTAGGAGGGGAGCGGGAGGTAAGCAGTGGGCGCGCACGGCGCGCCCCTGAAGCGGCTCAGGTCGACAGGCGCCGAGGAGCGCATTGCCTGTGCCCTGCATGGCGTGCGCCCTGTCGTGCCAGAACGCGGGCGCGCACGGCACGCCCCTGCACTGTCATTCCCCTGCGCTTTTGCGGGCTGCTTGCCGCTTGTGCTCCGAACACGGACGCTGGACAGATTGGATGTGCTGCTTTGCAGCGTTGTGGGTAATCGGTAGCCCTCGGGGAGGGGCAAGGCAACACACTGTGCACCACGTACTCGAGCCAAGACACTCCCGAGGCGTCTAAGCTCAAACACATCGTGCATCGCGCAGCGCCCCGTACCCAGGGAGAAGGGTGCAGGGAGCAGGCAGCGCGACGCGCCTTCCCTGTTTCACGCAGTCACGCCCGAGCAGATGGCATTTGCTGTCGCGATACAGGGCATATACGCAGTGCACAGTAGTGCCTCAGAGCATGTCTTACAGTTGAACACTTGTTTCGACGCTGCGCTTGTCCGACCGCCGCACGACGATGTGCACCACCGCCAAGTCAATCCAGCTCACACTGCTCTCTAACACGAACTCATAGTCCTTGCTCAACCGCCGATACCACCCTAGCACGCAAACGTCCGCTCCACCACCCACCGCCGCGGCAACACCCTAAACGCTCGCCTGCGCCGCCGCACCACCTCCACCTGCCACCCCAACGACTCGCGCACCCATGCCTCAAACCCACCTGCATACCCGCCATCCACCCACACTCTCGCAACACGCTGCAGTCGCCCTGACTCCACCGCCTGCCGTAGCAGCTCTTGCCCGCCCTCGCCCTCAGGCACGTCCGCCGCGCGCACCGCTGCCACATGAATCAACCCTGCGCTGTCCACTGCCACCCAGCGCTTTCGCCCCCACACCCGCTTGCCTCCATCCCAGCCACGTAAGCCCCCCGTGCCGTTGTCTTCACTGACTGACTGTCCACAATCACCCCACTCGGCTCAGCCGCCTGCCCTTGCGCCTCGCGCAGCGCCTTGACTAGAGCCGCGTTTAGCCGCTCCCATGTGCCATCTCTGCGCCAGCGACGAAAGTCGTGATACACCGTCTTCCACGCGGGGAAGTCGTGCGGCAGCATACGCCATGAACAGCCTGTGCGCAGCACGTAGAGGATGGCGTTGAGGATCTGGCGGGGCGAGTGGATGCGCTTGCGACCGCGTGGGGAGGTGCGTCTTGGGAGGCGAGGCTCGATGCGTGCCCACTGTGTGTCGGTGAGGTCGGTTGGGTCGCGCTTGCGCCCTAACATGGCTCTGTCCTCCTACACACCGAACTGTAAGACATGCTCTGAGCAGCTCGTCTGGATCGTGGGCGAGCTTGCTGCGGCAGTCTGCTACGCCAACGGAGAGTGGACAACTGTGTATCCCAAGTGATAACCGCGTTGCAACGAGGAGGGCTTCCTAATCTCTTCGGAAGTCTAGCCCTGCGAAACCCGGCAGCACTATGGGCAGCGGGATACGGCGAACAGCGGCGCTCGAGGGGCACCAAGCCGCTGTCCCTCTATGGTTACAAGGAGCGCGAGGACTTCGCGCGGATTTGCCCTGAAGATAGCCGCCTCCTGTCCCAGGTTGTGCAGAGAGAACTCTCCATCGCTTGTCTGGTGCGCGCGCACAAGGTTGCTTAAACTGACTTTTAGCACACAAGTTCAGTGTTTGGAGGTTAGTGATGAATCAGCAAACACGCCTTGCTCTTTCGGCTTTATCCCTTTGCCTTTCAATCACCGGGTGCGGCTTGTTGTCAGCGGAGACACCCGCCTCTAGCCCTGCGTCGCAGCTAGCGCTGCCCGCACCAAGCCTGGAACAACTCGTGGGCAAATGGGAGAGAGTTGGGCAAATCACATTCGAGGGGAGCAGTAGCGAGGATCAAATCGCAAGGTATGTCAACTCGCTCTTCACTCCAAACTTTGAGGTCATGCGGGATGGCACGTGTAGGATGCTGAGCACTTCAGGGCAATTCGAGGACGGGGTGTTTATCATCTTGCCGGAGCGCAAGATCACCTGCCTGAGTGTGCAGAGTGGCACATCTGTCATCGTTTCCATTCACGCTATAGACAACGACAGGCTGATGCTGTATCTGGACGACCTATCAGTGCTCGGCTTTAGTATTCCAGTGGGCTACCTGTATAAGCGTGCGCAGCCTTGACTGCGCAGGTGCAACAGCAAAGAGCGCCACAGTTTTCACTAGCGACACTGAGCTGCCCTTGTGAGCATCAGCGCACTGCTGCACATTCCCGTTCACATTGCATCAAGCGCTGCTCTCAGCAGCACAGGCAGAGCTTGAACAGTTGAATGAGGGGAGTGGCTAACCAAGCACTGACCGTGACACCGAAAATCGGTTCACGGCGGAGCAAGGCATTGACTTGTCAACTGGGACTAGCCACCCCTGATCGGCTGTCCGTTGTGAGAGGGTATATCATTCGCAGCCGCAATGTCGCACGCTGACTGGTCTTGGCTTGCTGACTTGCTCGAGCAGCGCATCCTCATCCTCGATGGGGCGATGGGGACGATGATCCAAAGCTACAAGCTTGAGGAGGACGACTACCGCGGCGACTGCTTCCAGGATCACCCTGTAGAGCTGAAGAACAACAACGAGGTGCTCAACCTGACGCGCCCGGAGCTGATCTTAGACATCCACCGTCAATATCTGGAGGCTGGTGCAGACATCATCGAGACCAACACCTTCAACGCGCAAGCGATCAGCTTAGCGGACTTTGAGATGACCGACCCGGCGCTGATACGCGAGAT
>JANWZM010000098.1 GCA_025054635.1 Thermoflexales bacterium | reverse complement strand
GCCACTGGTGTCAATGTCTGTTGAGCCTGTATCTCCGATCACGACCAAGCTCTGAATTGGTCCAGAATCCACCCTGATCGTGTGTCGATCACCGTCATTGCAGGCAGCGAACTCAGGACCTGCCCCTGGCAAAGTCTGTGTGAAGCGCGAGGTAGCAGGTGAGATGATGCGCGCTTCGCGTGGGATCTCGTCGCGGGTTGAGAGCGGCAGCTCAAAGCGCTGGGTGAAGGTTGTCGAGCGTGAGGTAGCCGTGAAGACCAGCGAGGCTAAGAGTTGGGGTCTTCCGCCGCGTTCTAGTCTGACGGTAGCTTCACCGCTCACAGTCACTGGACCGTTGAAGTCATTTCCGCCGCGCAGCAATCGCCCCCCTCTTGCTGTGCTTGGGCAGATCTCCCCATGAGGTTCGACGCGGATTGTGCGCGTGAACGTGCCAGGGCGAGCGATACGCCCTGCTGCGGCTTGGGCGCGTTCCCAAGCCTGGATTGTGTATTCCGCTGAGAGGAACAGCGAGCGCACAGCAGCCTGTCCTCCTGTGCCGAGATCCCAGAAGCGCTGCAGCAGCTCAGGGAACATCCCATAGTGCGCTAGCCCGTCCTGGCTGAGCGAGAACGTCTTGCTGCCCAGGGTAAAAGGCTGTTCGATGCGGGGCGCCCCGGGCATGACCTCGCGCAGGTAGCGGAGAGGGTACACCATCAGGGAGCCGCCGCTGGCGACGATCTGTGGCGACAAGCCATTGAAGTCCGTGCCGAAAGCTACGCGACCTGGCGTGCCCATTACCCGCGTTGCTTCTGAGTAAGCTGCCAGCCAGCCCTCGGCTGTTGCCTCGGCGGTGCCCAGGCCGAGCACGCCGCCCAGCCGAGCCATCCGCTGCGCATGGTCGAAGCGCATTGCGCGCTCGGACACCACTTCGTGTGGGCTGGGCTGACGTTTGTGGTCGCGCAGACCGCTGTGGGAGTTGATCAGCGGGAATCCGTGGCGCTCTGCGATCTGCAACGTATCCTCCATGGATTGCTGCGACATGTGGGCTACGTCCAGCAGGATGCCCTCTGCCATCAACGCCTCAATCGCCTGAGGTTGCGTTAACCCTCGTCTGTTCCGGTGGCCGTTGGGGATGCGGTCGTAACCAATGCGATTCCACTCGTCATCCCCGATGTCAGCGACTGCAATGCCGCCGAGCACACCTCCAACGATGTGATCGCCGACATCCATCACCTTCAGCCGCCGCGGACGTTGCAGTCGGAAACTGAGCTGCGGATCTCCGACGACTTGGAAGAATGTGCCATTCAGGTAGTGGTTGAGGGCGTTGAAGGTGTCGTCGTAGACTGCAGCGCCACCGAAGTGCGGATTGTCGGGGATGTGAATTGGGATCACGCTGCGCACGCCGTGCTCGCGAATCAGGGTGAGGGTTTGTTGCAAGTCCAAGGAATCCATCTCCACGCCGAGGATCAATGCCAACTTGCCTTCGCGGATGGCGCGGCGCGCTTGCTGTGGCGTAGTAACAACCTCCATCCAGTCGCTGTTCGCGCGTGCAAACGCGTTGATGAAGCGAATCTGCCGCACCGCCGAGTCAAATTCGATGCGCGAGTCAGGCGAGGGTAGACTTCCTCGACCGAGATGAGTGCCGACAAACCAGAGGTTGTTCAACGCCTGGTTGTCGGTCACCGAGGCAATCATCAACCGCATGCCGCCCTCGTAAGCTCGGCGGAGCATCGTGACATGCATCTGCTGATGAGTGCGGCTGAGGGCGTGAGGCCAGTGCTCGAAAGTGGGGGCGCCCCTATTGCCATGGGTGAAGCCGCGCGCATTCTCCAATCCCTCGATGATCTTCGTGCGCGTCGCATGGCGAATGGGGTCACCGTCCCCACCTGCGTGCTTGTCTGGATTGCAAGCAGCTAGGTCGCTCAGCGGGTTGGAAGACGCAAGGGCTAGGCCGGGGCGACCGTGGAACAGGCCGGCGAAGTCGTCGTCGCCACGACTGCGCGGGTCTTCGCTAAAGCCGAAGGCGAGGTGTGCTGCGGGGTGGGCGTGCAAATCAGCCCAGCCGATCACAGCATTCCGAGGGATCGGAATGGAGGAAGGCCCTGCTCGCGATGCAAAGCGCACTTGGATCGGGCGGAATTCAATTCCCCAGATCCGCATATCGCAGTAGCAATTCGGATCATCGCTAATGTCCTGGGCGCCTGTGTCGCCGGTGACAATCAGCCTTGATACAGGACCATTGTCCACGAAGATCTCATGGCGCTCCCCGTCATTGCAACCACCAAGCTCCGCGCCTGCGCCAGGAAGCGCAGCCTCGAAACGAGAGACCGTCGGCGGGACAATTGTCGCGCCCGGGGGAATGGGGTCAAGGTTCCTGAGCGGCACGATAAAGCGCTCAGCAAAGTGCGCCCCATTTCCGATCGCTTCAAAGTCCAGGACGAGCTCCACGCGACCGACGCTGTTGACAACGAGTTCAGCGTTCCCCCTGACACGCACAGGCGCGCCCCGTTCAAAAGGATTCAGTGATGGGTTGAAGTCGCGTCCACCTCTCACAATCCGCCCAGCAGAGAATCCCGCTTTGGATGGTGCGTGTGGACAGATCCCGCCGTCGAGCACGACTCGCACTGTCCGCTCCTCAATGGCGAGCGGGCCTGGTGTAGGCGGAATAGGCGGCGCCAGGGTCACTACAAGGGGCGTCGGGCTTGGGGCGGGCGGCGCAGGTGGTGGCGGCGTCGGACTTGGCTCGGGCGGCGCAGGTGGCGGCGGGGCTGGGTTGAGCATCAGCACAAAGAAGCTCATGCCAGGTCGCATCGCCTGACGGGTCTGGTTGTAGATGTTCCAACGGCTGCCGTCATGCCACACGCCTATCTCGTTGTTGTTGTAGACGCCGCGCCAGTTTTGCGTTGCGAAGACAAGCGTCTCGGGACGAGTGTCGCCCTGGACAGGGAACCAGTTGACCCCTAGGTCCTCGCGCAGAGTCACCTCGAAGATCACCTCCCAGATCAGCACGTTGAAGGCAGCGTTGGGGAGCATCGGCGCAAAGTTCTGGTTGAAAACCGACCATCGACCAGCCCCGCCGTCATACCACACACCGATGCTGTTGTTGTTGTATGTCCCTATCCAATTCGGCGTGACCAGCAAGCGCGCGTTCGGGTTGCCGTTGAGCTGGGGATGGTCTAGATAAGTGATGTGCCCGCTGGTGTTCTCAGGACGTGCTACGTGCATGAACGCGTTGTTCGCCTCGCTAGGACGGATCGCCAGCACGTTGAAGCGCACATTTGGCTGCATTGGGGTCTGGTCTTGGTTGAAGATTGTCCAACGACTGCCGTCGTACCACACGCCGACTGGCTTCTCGTGATAGGGACCGGCTGAACCATAGTCCGCCGTCACGAAGAGCAGGAGATCGCTGCGGCCGTTGAGCGACGGATGATCGAGGATGGTCTGATTAGCGCGCAACGTCTCAGGCGCGGCAATGTGCTTGAAGGCAGTGACGACAAAGGGCGTAAAAGCTGGCGAGGGAGGCGGCTGAGGTGCTGCGCGCGCAGGTTGCTCGAAGGGCGTCGGTATGCCCAAGCCGAAGAAAGCCGTGCTCGCAGAAAGCGCCAGCAAGCTCAGCGCTACTCCCACACGCCTCAGCTTGCGTAGCGAGTGAAGAAATGTGCGGTTGAAATTCCAGTCAGACATTTTTGCTCTCCTGTGCACAGCGCAACATATGCACGCGACACAACGGTTCAGCTACGGTGACTTCTGCAAGCTGCTCAGCGCTGGCAGGCTCTGGTGCGCTTGCATCAGTGACGTAGGGTTGAGCGTTGCCCAGAGCCCAGGTGGACATCGAAACTGCTGTGCAGGAAAGTGCAGCGACAAGCTTGCCGTCGGCCTATTCATGACGCGCCTCCTTACAGTCAGATTAGCTCTTGGTTATAGTATGCTCAAGAGCGTCCACAAAACGTCCACAAGCGCAGGTCGCGCCAGGTGTGCCTTACCTTGTCGCGGCTATCCAAACGCCGCTGGACGCATTGCAGCTGTCTTGTCGCAAGCGCGCAAATGGTTTGACGTAGGCGTAGGCTTAGTGGGAATCAGGAGCGCCCGCGAGGCAGCGCTTTAGGGCATGCCTCATACGGAGACTGGGTGCAGGTCGTTGTTGACTACGGTGCTATCCGTAACACCGCTGAGGAAGATGCCGCCGCCGTATGCCTCTTCGCGCGGCAGCCAAACGTCCAAGAAGACGCCCGGCGAGGGCAGCTCATGAGTCAGGGTGACGCGGCAGCCCGCGATGTGCAGCTCGGCGCAGGCGTTCGCCCAGATGCCATGGTAGTAATTCAACAAGGTGAGGTTGCGCACGGTGACGTTGCGGCGGCGGTTGATCGTCAGCCCGCGCCCGCGCTTGTCCGCGCCAATGAGCACAGCGCCGTTGCCCTCGATGGTCACGTCGTCTGCGCCGACCGTGACGCCGTTCGGCACGACGTACACGCCAGGCTGAAAGGCTACGTCGCGGGTAATCGTCATGCCGTCCTCGGGGGTGACTGTAATCATTCGACCTCCCCGCCTTCGTATCGTCAGCTCGTTGTGAATTCTTAGAGGTTCGCCGCGGTCAAGATGTAGCTCACCGTCGGCGTGCGCTGCTCGAAGATCAGCCCGTCCGCGTTGCACCAGATGTCGGTGCGCGCGCCGTTCTCATCCTGCGCCTGATAGTGCGCCAGGGTCTGCGCGCCGAAGCGCGTCTCCCGTGCTTCGTCTGCTAACCGGTGGAAGGTGCGCGTCAGCGCTTGCGGCTGGAAGGTCACTGCGTCCAGCGCGTAGATGCGCAATTGGTAAAACTGGTTGACGCCTAGCTTGAGCCGCCAGAGCGCGACCATGGTGAGCAGCGGCGTGTTCCAGTCAAACCAGGTTGACTCTCCGCTGGGCAAGACGAGCTCGTTGACCTCGCCCCTGAACCGCCAGCAGACGATGAGCTTGTCGGGCTGGTCTTCGCTAGGGCGGATGCGCGCCTCGCGGCGGGCAAACAAGCCGTGAATGGTGAGCTCGACGAGCTGCAGGCGTGCGTCGAGCACCACCGTCATCGAGTCGCTGCGCGGCTCGTCGAACGGCGCGACGCGAACCGTTTCATTGTCTACCTGCACGCCACCTGCGCGCAGCGGCACGGCTTGCCAGCGCTCATCGGCAGTGACCATGCCGTCAGGCGAGAAGTGCTGATAAATGCCTTTAAGCGGTTTCAAGGTACGATTGTCTTAACTCAGTAGCTTAAATGGATGCCTACTGCAGGATACACAGTGCTTGGTGTAATGTCTCGCCCACCCCTGCCCTGCTCTCTCGGAGAGGGAGGTGATGGGCGTGAGTGCAGAGCAACATGCCTTTGATGTATCGGTATGGTCACTCCCGAGAAGCACAGGTGCATTCGGTCGCGGGCACGCTTTGACACCATGTTTGTCTCGTCTCGAAAGACGGTGCGATTGTAGTCGCCTATGGAGCTTGTCCTCGGCGTTGGCAGTTTGTTCGTCCTCGTGCTAGTCAACGCCTTCTTCGTGTTTGCTGAGTACAGCCTCGCCGTGTCGCGTCGGACGCGCATTCTTGAGCTTGCTGAGAGCGGAGACGCACGCGCGCAGATTGTGGCGCGCGTGATGGAGGATCCGGATCGGTTTTTCGCTGCCACCCAAGTTGGCGTCACGCTCGCTTCGTTGGCAATTGGCGCAATCGGTGAGCCGGCGTTCGGCGCGTTGATCGAGCGAGTGGCAGTGTTGGCGGGTGTGCCGACGATTCAGCCGCTGGCGTCTGCCTTGCCGATCCTCAGCCCTGTGCTTGCGCTCGTGATCGCCTCGTATTTCCAGATCGTCTTGGCGGAGTTGACGCCGCGCGCCATCACCCTGCGCATGGCGGAGCAGATCGCCTTGATCGTCGTCCCGCCGATGAACGCTCTAGCCTCGTTGTTGCGCCCGTTCGTTTGGCTGTTGCGCAGCTCGTCGCGCCTGATCTTGCGCGCGATTGGCATTCAGTCCAGCCTGGACAATGCGCGGTTGCACACGCTTGAGGAGCTCAAGATGCTCGTCGAGGCAAGCGAGAAGGGCGGCGTGATCGAGCCCACGCAGTCCGACATGGTTAGCGCTGTCTTCTCGCTAGGCGACATCACTGTGCGCGAGGTGATGGTGCCGCGCACGGCAATGGTGTGCGCCAGCGCCGACGCCTCGCTCAGCCAAGTAGCACATCTGTTCGCCACACACGCCTATAGCCGCATCCCCGTCTACGACGGTTCGCTGGATCACATTATCGGCGTGCTTCACGTCAAAGACTTGATCCACGCTCTGCTCTCAGAGACCCGCAAGCCAGAGCTAAAAGACCTGTTGCGCGAGCCGTTCTTCGTGCCCGACACCCAGCGCGCGGACGAGCTGCTGCAGCAGTTGCGCGAGAGGCGCGAATACATGGCTATCGTCCTCGACGAGTACGGCGGCACAGCCGGCTTAGTGACGCTCAACGACCTGGTTGGGCGCATCGTCGGCGAAATGCAAGACCTCAACGCGCCCACTCCGCCCAGCATTCAGCCGACAGACGACGGCGCCTTGATCAACGGCTTGGCGACGATCGGCGATGTCAACGACGCCTTCAACCTGAAGCTCACAGACCCGCACTACGACACCATCGGCGGCTACGTGATGGGCAAGCTCGGGCGCATCCCGAAAGTGGGCGACAGGGTCGAGGACAAGGCGCACGGCGTGGTGTTCGTCGTTGAGGAGATGGATCGGCTGCGCGTGGCGAAAGTCCGCCTGCGACGAATGTCGGACACTCTATGAAGGCTATAATCACGCCCTGTTGAAAATCCTTATCAATAGGAGGGAAAGCAGGATGAGCCTACTCAACAGGCTAGTTTCCACGGGCGTGTTACTTGGGTTTGCTGTTGCCTGCGCGCAGCCCGCCGCGCCTCAACCAGCCGCGCCAGCACAACCTGAACCGCCTGCCGCTCAACCGACAACTCCAGCGCAGCCCCAGCCCGCTACGACACCGGTTACCGCACAGGCACGGAAACTCAACGTCGTGGCGACGTTCAGCGTCCTCGGCGATCTCGTCAAGAACGTCGCTGGCGACCGCGTCAATTTGACGGTGCTCGTCGGGCCGGAGTCCGATCCGCACGACTACGAGCCGACGCCGCAAGACTCAGCTCGCTTGGCAGAAGCGGATTTGCTGTTTGAGAACGGCTTGGAGCTTGAGGCGTGGATTGACCGCCTGTTTGAAGCCTCCGGCTCGAAGGCGCGCCGGGTCGATCTCAGTGAAGGGATTCAGCCGATCCCCTTCGCTGAGCACAGCCACGGTCATGGTGAAGATGAGCACAAGCACGGCGAGGGTGCACACAAGCATAGCGCGGGTGAGCACAAGCATGGTGAGGGTGCACACAAGCACGGCGAATTTGACCCGCATGTCTGGCAAGACCCCCAAAACGTGATCAAGATGGTTCAGAACATCGCCGCTGCGCTGAAGCAAGCCGACTCAGCCAATGCCGAGGCTTACGAGAAGAACGCTGCGTCCTACATTGCCGAGTTGCAAACGCTGGACAAGGAGATCGAGTCAGCGGTCGCGAACATCCCCGCTGAGCGACGCAAGTTGGCAACCTCGCACGAGGCACTGGGCTACTTCGCCAAGCGTTATGGGTTCGAGATCATCAGCCTGCTTGGGGTGACGCCGATGGAGGGCAGCCAGCCCTCGGCACAGCAAATTGCTGAGGTCGTCGAGCGCTTGAAGAAAGAGAAAGTGCCCGTGGTCTTCCTGGAGAGCGTGGGCGAAGGGTCTGCTCTTCAGCAGATCGTCGAGGAAGCTGGCGTCAAGGTGGGACCGGTGCTGTTTACGGACGGCTTGTTTGCGCCTGGAAAGGAGGGCGCGACCTACCTTGAGGCAATGCGCTACAACGCACGTGTTATCTTCGAAGCGTTGAAGTGATCGTCCTCGCCTACGGCAAGCGGCGCACCGCGCGCGCTGTGCAAGGCGCGCCTGCAATTGAGATCGTTGACCTTCGAGTGCGCTACCCCGGCAGCGACAGGCTGGCGCTGGACGGCGTCAGCCTGTCTGTTTCGCCTGGAGCGCGCGTTGCGCTTGTCGGACCGAACGGCGCTGGCAAGTCAACGCTGCTCAAGACAGTCGCAGGGCTGCTCCCGGTCAGCAGCGGGCACATCGCGCTCTTCGGACATCCGCTTGAGGCTTGTCGGCACCAAGTCGCCTATCTCGCGCAGCGCAGCGACTTGGATTGGGGCTTCCCTATCTCGGTGCGCAAGTTGGTGATGACCGGTCGCTACCCGCGGCTAGGGTGGCTGCGCCTGCCCTCGCGCGAGGACTGGCGCGCGGTAGACGAGGCGTTGGCGCGAGTGCAGCTTTCTGACCTGGCTGAGCGTCAGATCGGTGAACTGTCGGGCGGGCAGCAGCAGCGCGCGCTGCTCGCCCGCGCGTTGGTGCAAGAGGCAGCGGTGCTGCTGCTCGACGAACCACTCAACGCGGTTGACGCAACCACCCGCCAAGTCGTCGCTGACGTGTTAGCGAGCCTAGCGGCGCAGGGCAAAGCAGTGCTCGTTGCCACGCATGACCTCGACCGCGTGCAAGCCGAGTTCGACGATGCGCTGTTTCTGCTCGACGGGCGACCGATTGCGCGCGGTGTCCCCGACACTGTGCGGCGGCTGGAACAAGTCTTCGGTGAGGACTGCTTCAACTTTGTCCACAGTCCATGACCCTTGAGCAACTGTTGGTTCAGCCCTTCCAGTTTGCCTTCATGCGCTCGGCGGCGCTGGGCGGTGCGCTTGTCGGCATCACCTGCGCCGTTGTCGGCGTGTATGTGGTGCTGCGGCGGATGGCGTTCATCGGCGACGCGCTGGCGCACACCGTGCTGCCGGGGCTGGTCGTGGCGTATCTCAACCGGTGGAGCTTGACGCTCGGCGCACTGGTTGCCGGCGTCGTCACCTCGCTGGGGATTGGTTGGCTCTCGCGGCGGCGCGAGCTGCGCGAGGACACTGCGATTGGGATCATGTTCACGGGCATGTTTGCCCTGGGCATCCTGCTGATGAGCACGGTGCGCACCTTCCGCGACTTGTCGCACATGCTGTTTGGGTTCATTCTCGGCATCACCGAGGATCAACTAAGGCTGTTCGGGGCAATTGCCGTCGTCGTGCTGCTGGTGCTGTTTGCCCTGCACAAGGAGCTTGAGCTTGCCTCGTTCGACCCAATTCATGCCGAGGTGATTGGGATCAACACTGACGCGCTGCGATACATCCTTTTACTGCTGCTGGCGCTGACGATTGTCGGGGCTGTCCAGGTCGTCGGCGTAGTGCTGACCAGCGCACTGCTCATCGTGCCGCCAGCGACGGCGGGGTTGGTGACCAAGCGGCTGCCGACGATGATGGCGCTGTCGGCGGGGATCGCTGTGCTCGCAACCTTGATCGGGCTGCTGGTCTCGTATCACCTCGACGTCTCATCTGGGGCAGCGATTGTGCTGGCGTGCATTGTGGTCTTCTTGCTGGT
>JANWZM010000083.1 GCA_025054635.1 Thermoflexales bacterium | reverse complement strand
AGGGCAGCCCATCAGCGCGAGGGACTCCTCCAAGCGTCGCACGTGCTGTCCGAGGCGCAGCACGCGCGACCCATCGTAGGTGCGAAAGGTCGTGTAAGCCCCTGAGGGCAACTCGGCTGAGGCTTGGCTCATGTTGGCGTGTTGACCGAGGCACACCAAGTGCCCATTCGGTTGGAGTTGAAAGGTAGTCACCATGTCTCACGCCGAATTATCGGTTGCGTGCGCTTTTGCAGTGAGGGTCTAGGCTCGAATGCGGGGTGCGTAGCGTGTTACCCTGCCCCCATCCACATCCCTCTCCCTGCAGGAGAGGGGCGCAGGGGTGAGGGCGGGATAGGAGTTGCGGCTAACGACAGCACTGAGGGCAAACACTGGCGTACCAGCGGCGTATGGAGACAAGCGTTGCGCCAGTGGGGAAGAGTCGCAGAAAGCTACCCAGATTCAGATGCCAAGTGGGGCAAACGAGGCTTGATTTTGAGCGACAGTCCAGGTTGATGAGCCGTGCAGGATTCGAACCTGCGACACGAGGATTAAAAGTCCCCTGCTCTGCCTGGCTGAGCTAACGGCCCAAATTGCCCTGCGATCATACCGCAGCGGAGGGGAAAGCGAATGCCTGAGGAGCAACGACATGAATCCACAGCAGGGCATGTCATGTTGCCCTCACCCCTGCGCCCCTCTCCCAGAGGGAGAGGGGATGGGGGTGAGGGCAGGGCGTGTGTCCAGATGAAAACGGCGCTGCGCGACTTGCTGTCCCGATGAGCAGGTGCAGCAAGCGCCTAATTGCGAGTGGAAATCTGAAAACTCACTCTTCCAGGGTGGTGAGGTCGCCTTCAGGCAGACCAAGCGCGCGCGCTTTGAGCACGCGGCGCATGATCTTGCCGCTGCGGGTCTTCGGCAGACGGGTGACGAATTCCACGCGCTCCGGCCGCGCGATCGGACCCATCACCTTTGCGACGTGCTGGCGCAGCTCCTCGGCTAACTCCGGCGTACCCTCATAGCCCGCGCGCAGGATGACGTAGGTATAGATTGCGTTGCCGCGCACTTCGTGAGGCAGCCCGATGGCTGCCGCTTCAGCAACCGCAGGGTGTGAGACCAGGGCGCTTTCGACCTCAGCCGTGCCTAGCCGATACCCGCTGACCTTCAGCACGTCGTCAACACGACCAATAATCCAGAAGTAGCCGTCCTCATCCACTCGGGCGCTGTCGCCCGTGAAGTAGCGCCCCGGATAGCGCGCCCAATACGTCTGCACATACCGATCGGGGTCGCCGTAGATGGTCCGCGCCATGCCAGGCCAGGGCACAGTGATGGTCAGGTAACCCTCTTCATTCGGCTTGACTGGATTGCCAGCGTCGTCAACGACCTCAGCCTTGATGCCAAAGAAGGGTCGCGTGGCGCTGCCAGGCTTGAGGGGGACGACCGGAAGCGGCGTGATCATGAACCCGCCCGTCTCGGTCTGCCACCAGGTGTCCATGATCGGGCAGCGTCCGCCGCCGACATTGTGATAGAACCACAGCCAAGCCTCAGGGTTAATCGGCTCGCCGACGCTGCCGAGCAAGCGCAGCGAGGACATGTCGTGCTTGCGCGGCCACTCCTCGCCGAAGCGCATGAAGCCGCGGATTGCTGTCGGCGCGCAGTAAAGGATGCTCACCCTGTATTGCTCGACGATGCTCCACCATCGGTCAGGCGCAGGATAGGACGGACCGCCCTCGTACATGATGCTGGTGACGCCGTTCATGAGCGGGGCATAGACGATGTAAGAGTGCCCCGTGATCCAGCCAGGGTCTGCCGCGCACCAGTAACGGTCTTCATCCTGGACGTCGAACACGTAGCGCAGCGTGGTGTAGGTGTAGACCGCGTAGCCGCCGTGGGTGTGCAGCAGCGCCTTCGGCTTGCCCGTCGAGCCAGAGGTGTAGAGGATGAACAGCGGGTCTTCAGCGTCCATGACCTCGACAGGGCAGTTTGGGCTCGCTTGCGCCATCAAGTCATGCCACCAGTGGTCACGCCCTTCGACCCAGCCGATCTCGCGCCCAGTGCGGCGATAGACAATGACCTTCTCCACGGGCAAGTCACCAGGCTTGAGCGCATCGTCAACGATCTGCTTAAGCTCGACGACCTTGCCGTTGACATAGGCGCCGTCGCATGTCACCACGATCTTGCTCTGTGAGTCAGCGATGCGTCCGCGCAGCGCTTCAACGGAGAAGCCGCCATACACGACTGAGTGCACAGCGCCGATCCGCGCACACGCCAGCATCGCCACTGGCAGCTCGATCACCCGCCCCATGTAAATCGTGACTCGGTCGCCTTTCTGCACGCCGAGCGACTTCAGCACGTTGGCGAACTTGCTGACCTCGCGGTGCAGCTCGCCGTAGGCGATCATGCGCTCGCTGAAGTCCTCACCTTGCCAAATGTAGGCGACCTTGTTGCGCCGCCAAGTGGTCAAGTGGCGGTCGAGCGCATTGTGCACGATGTTGAACTTGCCGCCGACAAACCACTTGAAGAACGGTTTGTTAGAGTCGTCCAGCACCTGATCCCAGCGCTTGAACCACTCCAGCTCTTCAGCGCGCTCCGCCCAGAACGCCAGTGGGTTCTCAGCAGCATAGGCGCTCAGCGCGTCCCAGTCCTTGATCCGCGCTCGCGCGATCACCTCTTCGGAGGGTCGGTAAACGGATTTGTGGTCAAGTGTGACTACACCATCCTGCATGATTGCCTCCAGTGTGATTTCCAGGTGACTGAAATTGTGGCTTAGCTCGCGCAAGTGGTCAAGCGAGCCACTGAGGCGCTGCAGTGTCCTCGCCCAGCGTCGAGCAGCACGCCAGTGCGCTCACATGCGCGCAATTCACCCCGGGGCAACACGAATGCCTAGCAGGTGGCAGAGCCGCTTCACAGGGATTCACAAGCGCTGCTCTATCTGCGCCCGTCGAGCGCGGATCCATTCCCCAAGCACCCGCGCTGTGATCAGCAGAATGATGACCGCCTGAATGACCTGCACAAGCTCTGAGCCGACTTGGGCTTGTTGCTCGACGCGGTCGCCGCCGACGAGCAGGTAGGCGTAAAACAGTCCGCTCAGCGGCACGAGCAGCGGGTTGTTGCGCGCCAGCAAGGCAACCGTGATGCCATCCCAGCCGATATTGCCGACGAAATCGAGAAAGAGCCGCCGGTGGACGCCGAGCAGCAGGTGAATGCCAGCGAGCGCGCTCACAGCGCCGCCGACAGCAAAAGCGAGCGCAATGACCTGGCGCGTGTTGATGCCGCCGTAGCGGGCAAAGCGCTCGTTAGCGCCAATCGCGCGGATAGCGTAGCCAAATGGCGTGCGCTCCAGCAGGATCCAAACCGCGACTGCGCCGAGCAGCGCGACAATCAAGCCCATGTTCACTCGCCCCATCTCGATGCTGAACAGCTCGCTGAAGGTCGCCAGTTGTGCGGTTGGCTGTACAGGCAGCGAGCGCGTGGTCGAGCTGCCCTCGGGTTTCAGAAAGTAGGTCAAAACGTAGTCGTACAAGCGCAGCACGATCGCGTTCAGCATCAGGGTCGAGACGATCTCGTTGGCGTTCAGATACGCCTTCATCACGCCGGGCAGCAAGCCAAGCAGAAAGCCAACCCCCATTGCAACGAGCGCAGGCACGAGCACGCCCAGCACTGGCGGCAGCGGGACATAGATCGCAACCAGCGCCCCGACCAGCGCCCCAGCGACCATTTGCCCTTGCCCACCCAGGCTGAATTGTCGCGCGCGGAACGCGATCGCGACGCCGAGACCGACCAGGATGAGGTTTGTCGCAAGCTCCAACCAGCGCCCGACACGACCTAGGCGCGTCACCGGTCCAGTCAGCAACGCTTCGTAGGCAAGGATTGGGTCTCTGCCCAGCAGCGCGATGACGACGAAGCCCATCACCAAGGCAGCCAGGATCGTCGCCAACGTGACACCTAAGTCGAGCAGCATCGAGCGGCGACGCTCATCGTGGACTGCCTTGCGGGCGGCAGCTCGGTCAAAAGACAACAGGGGTGCAGCCGTGTCCATCTGTGCACTCACATCCGCTCAGCCAACGTCTCGCGGGGCATGTGCTTGACACCAAGCATGTAGTAGCCGATCTCTTCCTCGGAGAGAGCCGCAACCTCAGGGAAGATGGCAGTGACCTCGCCATCCTTCATGACCAAGATGCGGTCGGCAAGGGACATGACCTCGTTGAGGTCAGCGGAGACCAGCAACACGGCGACGCCGTTGTTGCGGGCTTGGACGAGCTGCTCGTAGATGAACTCGCTGGCGCCGATATCTACCCCCCGCGTGGGCTGAGCAGCGACGAGCAGCTTGGGGCGCGAGGACAGCTCGCGGGCGAGGATAACCTTTTGCATGTTGCCGCCGGACAGCGAGCCGACCAGCAAAGAGCCATCCGGCGCGCGGATGGCGAACTGGTCGATCAACGTCTCAGCATTCTCAGCAATCGCAGCCGGCTGCAACAAGCCCCCTCGCGTGAACGGCGGACGCTCGTAGCGATCCACGATTAGGTTGTCAGCGATGCTCGCTTCCAGCGCAGCGCCGTTGGTGAGGCGGTCTTCGGGGATGTGCGCCACCCCTGCCAATCGAACTTGGCGCGGCGAGGCGTTGGTGATGTCCTTGCCGCACAAGCGCACACGCCCAGCCGCAGCGCGGCGCAGACCCGTGATGACCTCGACAAGCTCTGTTTGTCCGTTGCCCTCCACCCCAGCGATGCCCAAGATTTCACCCGCATACACGTTGAACGAGACGCCTTTCAAGGTCTCCACCCCAGCCTCAGTGACGTACTCCAAATCGCGCACCTGCAGCACGACTTCGCCGCGCTGGAGGCGGGGTTTGTCCACATGCAGGAACACCTCGCGCCCGACCATCATGCGCGCAATTTGGTCTTCGCTGACCTCGCGCGTGTTGACTGTGTCCACCATCCGCGCGTTGCGCATCACGCTGACGCGGTCGCTGATCGCCTTGACCTCGCGGAGTTTGTGCGAAATGAAGATCACCGTTTTGCCGTTGCGCACCAGGTTGCGGATTGCGGCGAACAGCTCATGCGTCTCCTGCGGGGTGAGCACCGCAGTTGGCTCGTCAAGGATCAGCACGTCTGCGCCGCGATACAGCGCTTTGAGGATCTCGACGCGCTGGCGAATGCCGACAGGCACAGCCTCGACGACTGCCTCTGGGTCAACCGCAAGCCCGTACTGCTCACTGAGCTGGCGGGTTGCCTCGACCGCTGCCTTGAAGTCGAGCAAGCCGCGTTTGACAGGCTCGGCGCCGAGGACGACGTTTTCAGCGATGGTGAACGAGGGCACCAGCATGAAATTCTGATGCACCATGCCGATGCCCAGCGCGATTGCCTCGTGCGGGCTGTGGATCGTCACCGGCTTGCCGCGCACAAAGATTTGACCTGCGGTTGGGCGCTCCATGCCGTAGAGGATTTTCATCAATGTGGACTTGCCAGCGCCGTTCTCACCTACTAAGGCATGGATCTCCTGAGGCAAGACCGAGAAGTTCACATGATCGTTGGCGCGCACCCCGTTGGGATACACCTTCAGGATGTCGCGCATCTCAACAATGGCGGCCGGGGAGGGGGTGCTCAAAGCCAGCTGCTCAAACGTCGAAGCCCCTCACCTGCGGAGGGGCTTCGAGGACTACATGCTGAAGTTCACTTGAAAGCCGTCTCAACGACGATCTTGCCGTCCTTGATTGCCTGAGCTGCTTCGTCAACAACCTTGAGCAGGTCTTCGCCGAGCAGTCGGCGGGTGTTCTCGTTGACTGCGACGCCGACCGCACCGCCAGCGACGCCGACTGGCTCAGGAGCGCCGTAGCCGAGCTTGCCTTCCAAGTGCAGCTTTGCCGCGCGGAACAAACCCTGATCCACGTTCTTGAGCATTGAGGTCACGATTGTCGCCCGCTGGGCAGGGTCAGCGATGGTGAAGTATTGGTCGGAGTCCACACCGAAGGTGAACGCCTTAGCCTCAACGGCTGCCTCAAACGCGCCGCTGCCTGAGTTCCCTGCGACCCCCCACACGATCGCCGCACCTTGATTGAACATCGAGAGAGCGATCTCTTTGCCGCGCGCGGGGTTGTTCCACGGATTGTCGCCGCCGACGTACTGGACGATGGTGCGCTGTTCAGGGTCAACACCCTGATCGCGCATGCCCTGCTTAAAGCCAACGATGAAGTCGTTGATCACTGGAATGTCCATTCCGCCGATGATGCCGATCTTCGAGTCGTCGGTGATGTTGGGCAGCGCCTTGTTCTTCAAGATGTTTGCGGCAAGCACGCCAAGCAGGTATGAACCTTCGTTTTGGCGGAACAGGACGGTGTAGACGTTCTCGCACTTATTGGCGCATGCCTCGTAGTTCGGCGCGGCATCGAACATCCAGAAGCGCTTGTTGGGATACTTGGGCGCAACCTCGGTCACATAGTCGCTCATGTCGAAGGTGCCGGCGATTAGGATGTCGTAATCATCCGCAGCAGCCGCATCCTCCAAGCAGGGCAACCAGCGGTTGCGGTCGTAAGTGCACTCGATCGTGCGCACCTCCCAGCCCAGCTCGTTCTTCATCAAGTCCATACCGCGCTGAGCTGAGTCAAAGAAGGACTTGTCGCCCAGCGTGCCGTTGAGCACAAGCTTTGCGCGCAATTTCGTTGGTGCAGCCGCTGGTTCAGGTTGGCTTGGTGCAGCCGGCTGAGTCGGCTGGGCAGGTTGTGCAGGTTGTGCGCAGGCGGCGAGCAAGAGCGCACCACTCAAGGCGAATGCAAGCGGGGTTAGGGCTAACCTGTTCATACGAGCTGAAACTCCTTTGGCTTGGGTATCCAGGTCACACGCGGTAGGGCAGCGGGGAGTGACTACTCGTATGTGGCGGGGCATGTCACACTGCCCTCACCCCTATCCCTTCTCTCGCAGGGAGAGGGGCGCAGAGGTGAGGGCAAGGCAACTCCTATGCGCTGTATGTTCGAGCCTAGACACTCCCGTGCAGCACCTCTTCCAAGTGCACACTGTGCTTTCTTAGCGGGATTATAGATGCGCTGTTCGGCAGAAAGCGAGGCACGGGGTAGGCTGGACGCAAGCCCATGACAGAGAGTGCCTGATATGCTTATACCCCTGCGCCCCTTCCTACTGGACACCCCTGCACTATGCGTCGCAAGCTCGAGTCCCGGCATTGTGTCGCGCTGGCAGACAGCATCCATGCACGGGCTGTAGGGCGTCTGCAAATCGGTCATGCGAAAATGGAGGCACGCAATGGGCATCAAACCAGACTACTGGATTCGCCGCATGGCGCGGGAACACCGCATGATCGAGCCATTTGTTGAGGGCTCGGTTCGACAAGGCGTCGTCAGCTACGGCTTGTCGTCCTACGGGTATGACATCCGCGTGAGCAACGAGTTCAAGATTTTCACCAATGTCAATTCAGCCGTTGTTGATCCCAAGAACTTCGTGTCGCAGTCGTTTGTCGATCACGTCGGCGATGTGTGCATCATTCCCCCGAACTCGTTCGTGCTCAGCCGAACCGTGGAGTACTTTCGCATCCCGCGCGACGTGCTGGTGATCTGCCTCGGGAAGTCCACATACGCTCGTTGCGGTCTCATCGTCAACGTCACCCCGCTCGAGCCAGAATGGGAGGGATATCTCACGCTTGAGATCAGCAACACCACTCCGTTGCCTGCCAAGGTGTATGCCAATGAGGGGATCGCCCAGCTCGTGTTCCTTGCTGCGGATGGGGTGTGCGAACAGAGCTACCGCGACAAGAAAGGCAAGTATCAAGGTCAGATGGGGGTCACGCTGCCCCGGATTGAGCGGTGACTGACTCCCGCGGCTGCGCCAATGCGACGCGGATCAGCCCGCGCGCAGCGCGTCCGTCTACGACTCTGCCGCGCTGGGTAATTACAACCACGCCCTCGTCAGCAAGCTCGAAGCACACGTGGCGCACTGTGTCCATGTGCATCCGCCAGTCCTGTGGAGACCAAGCACGCGCAGCCTCTGACGGGCAGATGGTCTTGCCCGCACCGCGCTCGCACAGCAGACGCAGGATCACGTGGCGAAGCGATTCGTGCTCTCCAGCCCGCTGGTGAATATCTTCAGCCATTGCCCGAGATCGGGGTGCGTCAGGGCGCGAACGTGCGTCACCCACTTCACCCACATGAAGCCGCGCCGCCCAGGTGCGACCAAGCGCAACGGCGCACCATGCCAATGCGTGAGCAGGTCATCGCCGTAGCCAACCGCAAGCAGCGCTTCGCGCGCCTCTGAGACAGGCAGTGACCAGCGATATCCAGTGATGGAGACAAAGCTGATGTAGCGCGCGGATGGACTGACCCCAGCGCGGTCGAGCAGGTCGCCAACGCGCACGCCGCGCCAGGTCTGCGTGCTGTGCCAGCCCCCCGTGCAATCAAGGGTTGCCCGCACCGTGGATTGAGGGAGTGCGAGCAGGTCGGCGTAACTGAGCTTGAGCGTTTGCGCGACTGCGCCCTCGACGGACAAACGCCAGAGCGCCATGTCCACTGGCGCTGGGTAGTCGAACATCCAGTTGGTGACTGGCATCGCTGTGGTGGTATCGTCGCCCGCAGGTCGTGAGCCGGTGAATCGGCGCTGCGCGCCAGGCAAGTTCAACTGATGGTCAAGCGCCTTCTGCACGGGCACAGCAACTGCGCCGAAAACAGCCATGCCCAACCACCGCAGCGCGCTGCGTCGGTCGCGCCAGTCGCGGCGTGCGGGCAGCTTAAAGCGCAGCGCCATGTGCATGACCGCAAGCGCGATCAGCGCAATGCCGAAGGTGATGTGCAGGTGCATCCCGTTCGGGTAGCCCGTCGGCACTTGAAAGCGCGTCCATACCAAGCCTGTGACGAGCGCGCCGATTGCCGCCACAGCCGTAAGAACGGAGATTGGAGTCTTCCAGTCCCATGCGCGGGTGCGCGCGAGGCGAGGTGAAACACGACGCAGCTTCCACGCCAGGGGCAAGAGCACCGCTGTGCCAAGCGCAACGTGCAGCGCGACGAAGGGCACGACGTGTTCGTCGCGCATCAGCCATGTGGCGAAGCCACCCAGCGCTGCGCCAAGCGAGAGCGTCAACAGCGTCCAATCCACCAGCTGTGGACGCATGAGCGTAAGAATAAACTGCCTTGCGTACTAGCTTAGGCGGGGGAGTGAATTACGTCTTGCTACAGCTGCATCGCGATCAGCGGCACTTCGATCTCTTCTGGGGTCAGTCCGCCGTGGTGACCGTAATACTTCTGCTCGAAGCGGTCCTTCTCGTAATAGTAAACGGTCTCACCGGGTTCAGGGAGCACGACGAGGTTGCCGACGCGAGCGAGAAATGTCTCTGTGGGATTCGCGCCGAAGAATCCTTGTTCGATCAAGGATTCTGTCTTGAGCACCCGCGCTCGCCCTTTGGTTGCCTCAGCAAAGACAGCCTGAGCCTCGTCCAGCAGTTCTGGCTTGACGTGAAGGAAGAAGTCGCGCGGCGAGCCAGCAGGCACGAGTAGGTGACCTTTACGACCTTGAGCGACGTAGCGGGCGAAGTCGGGCACAACTTGGTTGAGGTAGATCGTCGTCTTTGCGTCAACCCGAATTTGCCCGTGGTCGGCAAAGACCAGCAGCAGCGCCTCGCTGCCCTGCGCTAGACGAATCAGAACGTTCTCAAGCGCGTCAAGCGTGTGCTCAAGCTCAGCAGTTGCCTCAAGTGCGTTCGGCCCATAGTCATGGCAAACCCCATCGTAGTCACCGTAGTACATCCAGATGAGCGCTGGGGGCGCGTCGGAGGGGGAGTGCGACTCGATTAGGCGATAGGCACGCACCAGACCCTCCGCAAAGGTGGAGTAGCCATGGGCAGTCGCCAATTGTCCGAGCGCTTTGGAGGGCGCGCTGCGCGCGAAGTTGCTCGGCTGCAGGACGTAGATCTTCGCACCGCTCATGACCAGCGGCAGCCAAACACTTTGTGCAGGGAACAGGTCGAGGGGGTGGAAGTTCTCCTTCGTCAGCGTGTCTCGTTCCTTCTCGCCTGCGTATGAGAACAGCAGGGGAGCGATGATCCGCCCGAGCTTTGGCTCGTATTGAAACCACTCGTAAACGCCACTTTGCGCTGGCGGAAGCCCAGTGAAGAACCCAGCGATGTGTGCGCTTGTTGTCGAGGGGAACAGCGAGGTGATCTTCGAGACCACACCTTGGGCTACTGCGCGCCTCAGGAAAGGATGGCGGTCGAGTAGCGGCTCGATGACGCGCCACCCCATGGCGTCAATCCACAGCGCGAGCACAGCGCGGTAGCGGCGGGGCAAGTCACCGAGCACATCCTCTGGCATCAGGGTGTGTCCCTCGCCCGTGAGGAGGGCGCTGATCAAGGTTGGAATGTTGAGGAAGCTGTAGGAGTCGTAGAGGGGCTTCACCCCAAGCCCGTCGGCGCGGGCTGCGTTCACAACGTCAATCGAGCGGATGTTCAGCATAGCGCAAGCTCTCTCGTCTACCTCTCGCAGTGATGCGCCTCTTCCCTTGCGTGCCGCAAGTGTAAGAAGGCTGTTTTAAGAGCGTGTGAGGCTCGCGCCTATTCGACGGTGACACTCTTGGCGAGGTTGCGCGGCTGATCAACATCGCACCCGCGCCGCACCGCAAAGTGGTACGCCAGCCGCTGCATTGGGATCGCCGTCAGGATTGGCGTCAGCAGGGGGGGTGCTGGCGGCACCCAGATCACGAAGTCAGCCTTTCGCGCGATGAGGTCGTCGCCTTCCGTTGCGACTGCAATCACTGTGCCGCGGCGTGATTTGACCTGCTCGATCTGGGAGATCATCTTCTCATAGACCGAGTCGCGCACGGCGATACACACCACAGGCATCCGCTCGTCAATGAGCGCGATCGGCCCGTGCTTCATCTCTCCAGCCGGATAGCCCTCGGCATGAATGTAGCTGATCTCCTTGAGTTTGAGCGCACCTTCAAGCGCAATTGGGTAGTTCACGCCGCGCCCGAGATACAAGAAATGTTCGCGGTCGTGAAAACGGTCTGCCAGTTCGTCGTAGATTGGGTTCGGCGCAAGGACGCGGCTGACCAAACCAGGCAACTGCGCCAGGCTGCGCGCCCGCGTGAAAGGGTCGCTGTCGGCATGATCAGCGTGGACTTGTGCCAACGCGCAAGCTAGCAAGTACAAGTCAACCAAGGAGGTTGTGAATGCTTTCGTGCTGGCGACGCCGATCTCAGGGCCGGCGCGCATGGCGATGTAGCCATCAGCGAGGCGCTCCGCTTGAGAGCCAATGGCGTTCACAATTGCCCACACGGCTGCTTTGCGGCGTTTGCCCTCGCTCATCGCAGCAAGGGTATCGGCTGTTTCGCCAGACTGGGTGATCCCCAGCACAACATCCGAGCTGCCAATCAGCGGTTCGCGGTAGCGAAACTCGCTCGCGTAGTCCACCTCCACAGGCACGTGGGCAAGCTGCTCGATGATGAACTTGCCGATAAGCCCAGCATGGGCAGAGGTGCCGCAGGCAGCGATGTGAATCTTGCGCGGCAGCGCTGCTGGGATTGCCATAGATTCCAGGGTGACTGCACCTGTCTCGAAGTTCACCCGACCGCGCAAGGTATCGGTGATCGCGCGCGCCTGCTCGAAGATCTCTTTCTGCATGAAGTGGCGATACTCGCCGCGCTCAGCCGAGACCGGATCCCAGGGGATGAGGTGCGCTGGGCGGCTCACCAGGCTGCCATTCCGGTCGAGCACAGTGACCTGGTCAGCGCGAACGACTGCCATCTCACCATCGTCGAGAAAGAGGATGCGCCGCGTGTGCTCGAGGATGCCGGGCACATCAGAGGCGATGAACATCTCGCCCTCGCCCAGCCCAATCGCGATGCCGCCCGCGTTGCCCATGCGCCCAGCGATCAGCATATCGGGCTGCAGCGCGTTGAGCATGACAACGGCGTTTGAGCCGCGCAGCGCTTGCAGCGTCGTCAGCGCCGCGCGCTCAAACGGCTGACCTGCGCGCAAGTGCCGCTCGAGCAAGTGCGCGATGACCTCGGTGTCAGTCTCGCTAGCGAAGCGCACGCCTTCGCTGGCGAGCTCGTGCTTAAGCTCAGCGTAGTTCTCGACGATGCCGTTGTGCACCACAGCCACCAAACCCTCACTGCCGAGGTGCGGGTGGGCGTTCAGCTCAGTGACGCCGCCATGCGTCGCCCAGCGGGTATGACCGATGCCTAGCTGCAGTTCACCGCCGAGCTGGTCGCACAGCGGATGAGCCGCGAGCTTTGCCGCCAGGTTGCTCAGCTTGCCCACCGCGCGCTCGACCCGAATCTGCTGCTTGCACAGCACAGCAACGCCCGCTGAGTCGTAGCCGCGGTACTCTAGCCGTTGCAAACCGTTCAGGATGATCGGCAACGGGTCACGCCGACCGATGTAGCCGATGATGCCGCACATATGAAAAAGCCCTCTCTCCTGTTGTATCAGGAGAGAGGGAGACAAGGAGGAAAGATGGGTGATCAGCCTCCGCGCATTACGCGCCGCAGACCAGCGCAGGCTGGGCAAGAGCCATCAGGGCGGAAGATCGAGTACCCCGCCTGCGGGTCATCCGCATCGTACTGGCGGCGGTCCATGTTCCAGATAATCATAATGCGTACTTTGCCGCTTTCCTTGGAGAGCTGTGCCGCGCGCTCGAGCCACTGCGCTTGCTGAGCCAGGGTGATGCCTGCCCCCCACTGAAAGTTCGGCGCGAGAATTGGGCCGATGCCCTCAGGAGTGAGATAGCCCAGTTCTGTCCAGCACACCGGCACGGCGCCGCCGAAAGCGTTGTAGGTAACATTGAGCGTGCCCCAGAAGTACCAGGAGTGATGGGCGCTGTTGCCAACGGGTGCGCCAGAGGTCTGATCTGGGCCGACCATGCTGCCGTTGTGGTGCGCGCCGATGCAGTCCATCCACTGAGCAGCGCCCGCAGCAGCCATGCGACGCAGGAACGGTTCATCGTCGCAGCCAGCGGCAGTGCAGTTGCCGCCGTAGTAACCTGTCGGCGCCATGGCTGCGCCGATCACCAGCACATTGGGGTTTGCTGCTTTGATCGCTGTGTATGCCTCGCGCAGCATGTTGACGTAGTTCTCGGGGTTGACCTGCCCGTTGCCCGGCCCACCGTACTCGCGGTCAAGGTTGGGCTCGTTCCAAACCTCGATTGCATCCACGCCCATGCGGACGTATTGCACTAATTCCTGAGCAAACTCACGATGGTAGTTCGGGTCTGCTGCCCGGGCGCGGTTGCCCACAGCGCCGAGCAGCACCTTCAGCCCATTCGCCTTCGCTGCCTGGATGCGCCCTGGAATGTCGGTGTCCTGAGTTTGGAACTTCACCCAGGTCATCCCTATGTCGCGCATTTGTGGGAACACTGCGGCGCTGCCCATGTGACCACCCAGCTCAAATGTCCAGTTTCCTCTCGGGCGTGGAGCGGGGGGTTGTGGTGCTGGGGCTTGCGGCTGCGGGGCAGGCGCTTGCTGCTGCAGAGCAGCGCCGCCGAGGTTGACGAACTGGGCGAAGACGAATGCCGGGCGCCCGTTGTAGTCGATTTGCAACCAGGCGCCGTCGGCTGTGCGCGCCAGCGCCGTGACAGCCTGACCGCGCTGCAACCGCCCAACGATGGCACTCGCAGTGCTCGGCCCGGAGCGAACGTTTAGGAAGTCCGAGGTCACCGTACCGCGCACGCCTCC
>JANWZM010000078.1 GCA_025054635.1 Thermoflexales bacterium | reverse complement strand
GCGCACGACGCCCTTGCCATAGACAAGCGACGAGGATGTATCCTGACAGCGAGATCCTGTTTCCTGCGCGCTCGATCCCTGAGCTGCGCGATGCCCGCCCTGGTCAAAGCTGGCGTCAGTTTATCGAGCACTTGGCGCATGCGCCAGAGACAAGCGAAGCGGTGCTCGCCTTCTCGCTGATGATGATCCGGCTCGGGAACTGTTTGACCTGCGACCTAGACAGTTACCGAGCAAGTCTGGGCTGCACACGGTGCGCACGGCGCACGCTGTCTGGTTTCAAGGGGAGCGACGAAGCGCTGATGAAGCGCTTCGAAGAGGCGCGGGCGGAAGTACGGGCTTATCTTCAAGGGAACACGCGGACGCAACTCTAACGCGCACGACACCATGTCTCGGATCAACCTTCCTCGGGCACTCTCAAACGGACGCAATGGGGCGCGGCTCGAAGCCCAGTTGCCCGATGACTACAGCGAGCTTGCCGCGCGCGCGGAAGCGACCGTGCGTCGGATGACCCAACCTTATCCGCGCACTGCGCGGTTCTACGATTTGCTTGTCAGTGACCCGCGCGTGGATGCCCACTGGAATCTGTCCAACTACACCACGGTGGGCAAGCTCAACTACAACGACCACGGCCCGATCCACGCCCGGGTCACTGCAGCATACGCGATGCAGATCATGCAGCTTCTGATCGATGCAGAAGCGCCGCTGGACGTTCTGCAGTCTGGCGTTGGCGACCTGGACGATGCTTGTCTCGTGGCTCTGGCGGGCGTGATGCTGCACGACATCGGCAACGCAACCCACCGGGCGGGGCACGAGCTGGTGAGCGTCATCCTCGCGCAACCGATCTTGAGCGACCTGCTCGCTGAGGTCTACGCCGACATCGAGCACCGGACGCTGATCATGGACTTCATCCTCTCAGCGATTCAGTGTCACGACATCGCGCCGCCGCCGCTGTTCATGGAGGGGGCGGTCGTCGCCGTCGCCGACGGCTGCGACATGACTAAAGGGCGCGCGCGGATGCCTTTTGACTTGGGCAAGCTGGACATTCACTCGGTGTCGGCGCTTGCGATTGAAGAAGTGAACATCCACCGCTGCAGCGTGATGAGTATTCCCGTCGAGATCGAAGTGCTGATGAGCAACTCCGCGGGCATCTTCCAAGTCGAGGAGACGCTGGTGAAGAAGATCAACGCGACGCCGCTCAGCCGATATGTGATGGTTCACGTCCGCTCGATCAATCTTGACCAACCCTTTGAGAAGCGGATCATCGGCAACGCCATGCTTGAAAATGGGCGCTTGCGCCCAGCTTAGAAAGAACACCCCGGTGAATTCACCGGGGTGCAGAGCGGCTCAGCTCATGAAGCTGTCAGCGTCGGCAAGCGATTCTGCGGCTCAGCGGTGGACTGAGCCGTGGGGAGGGATTCGGCGTTTGCCGCGCCAGAACCGTAGTCAACCGCAAGGCTGCGTAGGAACGCGACCAGGCGCTCTACTTCCGCGGGCTTCAGATCGGACGGCAGAATGAGCCTAGCAAAGACCGATTGGCGAAGCGGAAAGGGATAAACGATCATGTTGCTCTGAGTCGTGTTGTCGAACTCATTCATGGCAAGCGACCCCAACATCATATTCAACCGCGCGCGGGCGCGACCGACATTCGTCGCCCGTGGACGCCCAGGGCGCAGGTTGGGCACCCAGTTCTCCTTGTCCTCGGCTTTGGCGTAGTCCAGAAACATGGTGACGGCGCGTCGAAAGCGACGCTGATACTCAGCGAGGCTGATCGGCGCATATTCGTCCTTCCTCAGCTCACGGAAGCGCTGCAGGAACGCTTCCATGTCGAAGCCTTGAGCAAGGTCGATCTCTGACCAGTCTCGTTCGCTCTCGGTCAGGGCGACTTGCCGCACCGAGCTGCTGAGCTGCGCAGCAACCTTAGGGTTAATTTTGCCCGTCGCACCGAGATGATCGATGAAGTCAAACAAGTTCGCAAGTGTGGTTTGCATTCCCGGCTCTTGCCTCCGTAACCAGCAGGTGTTTCCTATATCATACACTCGGTGTCGGATTCTGCAAGTGCCCATCTCGGTTTAGCTTAAAGTTGGTCTCGGATTATCCGCACATCCGTACGGTCGAACTTGCGATTAGACTTGCAAACGGCAACGTAACTTAGGACAGTCAAAGCGCGCATCTGTTGTCTCCCAAGCGCGAATCGCAATCGTTGTGTGCACCGATCAAGAACGACATCCAGCTAGCCAGACTAAGCGAAATCTAAGTGAATGCTCATCATAAAGGGTAGCACAACGCGCTCCCCCACCCTGCCCCAACGAACGAGGCTCAGCGACGCGCACAACGGCGCCGGTGCCCTCACGGCTAGAATTCAAGTGAACCGTTTGCTGCGACTGGACGCATTGCTGTGACAATCCAAATTCTGCCCCCAGACTTGGTCGCCCGCATCGCTGCAGGCGAAGTGGTCGAGCGCCCCGCCTCTGTCGTCAAGGAGCTGATTGAGAACGCGATTGACGCGGGCGCAACTGACATTCGCGTCGAGTGCGTGGACGGCGGCAAGCGCCTGATCCGCGTCTCGGACAACGGCTGCGGCATTCGCGCGGCTGAGGTCGCTCTGGCGTTTGCTCATCACGCCACGAGCAAGCTGCGCAGCGCAGATGACTTGGCGGCGATCCACACCCTGGGCTTTCGGGGTGAGGCTTTGGCAAGCATCGCCTCCGTCGCTCAGGTGACGTGTCACACCCGCCATGCCGAGGAATCCAGCGGCACGCTGCTGCGCTTGGACAACGGACGGATCGTCGCTGAAGACCGCATTGGGCGCGCGCCGGGCACAACCATGACCGTTGAGCATCTCTTCGCCCGCGTCCCCGCCCGCTTGAAGTTTCTCAGGTCGAACGCGACTGAGCGCGCCCATATTGACGGCTTGGTCGCGCGCTACGCGCTGGCTTACCCCGCCATCCGCTTCGCCTTGACGCACGACGGGCGAGTTGGGTTTCAGTCCTCAGGCCGCGGCGACTTGCGCGAGGTGCTGGTCGCTGTGTACGGCGCTGAAGCCGCCGCGCGCATGGTCGCCGTGGAGGCACCCCCGGACTCGCCCGGCGTGCGCGTTTGGGGCTACGTCGGGTTGCCCGACCTCGACCACGCCAACCGCAGCAAGATCTTCCTCTTCGTCAACGGCAGACCGGTTCAAGACGCCAAGTTAGGCTACGCCGTTATCCAGGCTTACCACACCCTGCTGAGGGCGAACCGCTATCCTGTCGCGGTCGTGCTGATTGCGCTGCCCGCCGAGGCGGTTGATGTCAATGTGCACCCTGCAAAAGCAGAGGTGCGCTTCCGCGACCCAGACGCGGTGTTCAGCGTTGTGCAGCGCGCGGTGCGGCGCGCGCTTCTGGATAACCTCAAGCCGCCCGAGCCACCCTCGGTGCTCAGCGCAAGCTTGTCTGCCGCGCTAGCGCAAGCGCAGCGCGAGCCACCCTCAATCCAAATGGCTCAGCCCCCGGCACAGCCGGCGCTGAGCGGCAGCCAAACCTGGGCGCGCGTCGGCATTCCCCCTGCTTCTCAGCGCGCCGAGCCATCATCGGCTGGGCAAGCGCAGCCCTCTGCTGCGCCAGCCCCAAGCGCGCTGCCCGCCCTGCGCATCCTCGGGCAGCTCGCACAAACCTACATCCTTGCTGAGGGACCGGAGGGGCTTTATCTGATCGACCAACACGCGGCGCACGAGCGCGTGCTGTGGGAGCGGCTGATGGCGCAGCACGAGCTTGGCGAAGTGCACAGCCAAGCGCTGCTCGACCCCGTTGCGGTCACGCTGCCGCCGGATAGCGCAGCGTTGCTGGAAGCGCACTTGGAGACGCTGCGCGGCGTCGGTTTCGAGGTCGAGCCGTTTGGCGGGCAGACCTTCCTCGTGCGCAGCGTGCCCGCGCTGATGATCCAGGACGACATCGCGGCTGCGCTGCGCGAGATCGTCGCTGACCTGGAGATGGGCGATGCCGTGCTCCGCCGCGAGCTAGAGGCAAAGGTGCTCAAGCGGGTGTGCAAGCGCATGGCGATCAAAGCCGGGCGCGTGCTCTCGATGGCTGAGATGCAAGCCCTTGTGCGCGACCTCGAGGCGTGCGAGTCACCGCGCACCTGCCCCCATGGTCGCCCCACGATGATTCACGTCGGCTTGCGCCAGCTTGAGCGAGAGTTCGGGCGATTGGGCTGATCAGCGCAAATCCAACGCGCCTGAGACGTGCTCGAACCAGTCCGTCGTCAGCTCAACCTGACCGTCGCCGAGATCGGTCGCAACCCAGGTGCGCGAGACAGGCAAGCGGATCTGGTTCGGGTTGTTCTGGTCGCGGTCGAGCGGCAGCACGGCGTCGAAGCGCACTGGGCGGCCGGGGATGGTGAACGTGAATCCGCCGAAGGTGATGGTCGCAGGTTGGCGGCGGAACTCGCCGTCATGCGCGCGCAGCCGCTCTGGAAAGCTAGGGTCGCGGTCGATCAGGACAAACCCGTCGCGCCAGCGCAAATATCCCGGCCCAAGCAGGACGCGGCTGCCTTTGGGGTGGTAAACGAAGCGCCCAACCTGCCCTTGCGCGCCGATGATGCGCACACAACTTCCTGCGTTGAGCAGCCCGAACTTCGAGGGTCGGTCAACGCGCTGGTCAAGCTCGCTGTAGCTGAACACCACGCACCCCTCGGCGTCCGCAGGGGGCGGCTCCGGCTGCCAGCCGCAGCGCGCCCAGCCCCCGCGCCGCGCCTGCTGCGCCTGCGACTCCAGCGCCCGCAGCGCGGTGTAGTAGCGCGTGTTCGGCAACTGGGCGACGACCTGGGCATGACCGCTGCCCACCAGAGCTGCGTTCACCATCCGCCCGTTGATGAGATACACGTAGCGCAACGCAACGCCGTCAACGTCAGTCGCCTGCTCATCTGACTCTAGGAACACGATCCGCCCGGCGACGAGGTCAGCGTTCGCTTGCAGCGCTTGGGCGCCGAAGCACGCCTGCGGCGCGGGCGCGCGCACGCCGATGTAGCGCACAACGAAAGTCGATCCACCCTGGCTGACTTCGATGGTGTTGCCGTCAATCACCCGCGTCACCTGCGCGCGCTGAGCCGTCATCACCAAGTCAGACGGACGGCGATCTTGGGCTTGCGCAGGAAGCGCCGACAAGCCCGCCAAGCTCGCCACAAGCAGTAGCCCTAAAGCGTAGCGCCAAGCGTTCCCCTTCATCGCTGAGCACTCTACCGCGCGGACATGAGCGGCGGATGAACGTCACAGCCCGCGCGTCAGCGCATCTAGCAACAGCAAGGTGGACAACACCCGCAAGTTGTAGCCATCCTCCGAGAGGTGGAAGTAGTAGCCCCACTCGTCCACCAAGCCGTTCTGAGTGAACGGGCGGTGAGGCAGGTCAGGGTTGGGGACGACGGGCAGCGCGCGCGTCGCAGTGTGAAAGTCAACCAGCGGAAGCTGCTGCTCGCGCGCAAGCCGGCGAATGACCTCGTTGATGTAGTTGAAGCTCGCGCCACCGTGGATGGACTCCATGTCGTCCGCCTTCGTCACCAGCACCGGCAGGACGTTGCTGGCGACCGCTCGATCGATCAGGCGCTGCAGGTTTTGCTCGAATTGCTGCCAAGCGAAGGTATCCCCTGTGCCCAGTTGGATGAACACGATGCTGGCGCCGGACACGCGCAGCTCACAGGCAAACAGGCCCTCGCTCGGGCGGCAGGGGGGCGATGGCGCCTTGGCGGGGTCGAACATGTCCACGGCGCCAATGCCGCCGCGGACAGCAAGGCTGACGCGCGCGAAGGACGGGTCGAAACGGGCAACCACAACGGACAAGTGGCGATGCGCGCCAAGGTCGTAGCTGCCCCCAGCAATCCGACCAATCGACCGCTGCCAGGTGGAGTTGCTGTCGCCAGCCACGGTAAACAGGCGCGGGTTGCGCCCGGACTTGATCGCCTGCTGATAGAGCTGCCGCCCGCGCGCGGTCATCACGACCCAATCGGGCAGGGTGGCTGTGTTTGTGTTGCGCGGCGGCGGCGGCAGGCTTGTCTTGAGCACAGGCACAGTGGCGAGCGACAAGGCTGCCTCGCCAAAGCCCGCAGGCAGCCATCCGTTCAGCGCGCCTTGCGACAGCGCGAGCCACTGGCTATCCTCCGTGCGCCCCACGATGGTGAAGCGCGCGCCCAGCTCGGCAGGCACGACTCTTGGCGCGAGGACGCTTGGCGATGTGCGCAGCCAAGCGCCAGGCCAGGTCACGGTGAAATGGGCGACTTGAGCATAAGCGTCGAGCGCGTGTGTGCAGGTCGCTGCACACACGGCTGCGACTGAGACCCAAATCCACAGACGCATCGCACCCAACTTTACTCTGAAAGCAGGTGCGGACGATGACTTCGCGCCCTGCCAGAAGAGCGCGGGCGGGCGCGTGCCCACAAAAACTCACCCCCAGCTTAACGCTGGGGGTGAGTGTGCTGTGTCACGATGGACGCCGCCCTACCGGCACGAAGGCTTGCCGCGGCAGCACCGTCACATCCGCCGACTGGCGGCTGATCTGCTGGCTGCCGTC
>JANWZM010000040.1 GCA_025054635.1 Thermoflexales bacterium | reverse complement strand
AAGCCGCTGTGGACACCACCACCAGTAGCGATTCCAAAAGTTGCCTTTGCGGTGTTGGTCGAGACCGTGCTGTTTTGCAGCGTGAGCTGCGCGCCAGCGCTGCTGAGTTGGTCGCCGTTGTAGATGCCGCCACCTTGGGCGCCGCGGTCTGCCTCAGCGCGGTTGAAGTCCACACGGCTGTTGGTGACGGTCAATTGCGCCGAGTTGAAGATGCCGCCGCCGAACGCAGTGACGTTCATAGCTGAAGCGTCGCGCTCGACCAGGTTGTGTGTGACCGCAACGCCTTGCAGAGTCGCAGACTCACGATTCCAAATGCCACCGCCCGCAGGGATTGGGTTAGGGCCGTTCGCGAACGTGCGCACCACGTTGAAGGACACCTGCCCGCCAACGATGCTGAGTGAGCTGGCCGGCAACGCGTTGTAAATCCCACCGCCGCCGCGGACACCAGTGGTCGTGCCTGTAATGGTTGCGACGTTGCTCAGCACGTCAGTGTTGTTCAACTCTAGCCGCGTGCCATTCCAAATGCCGCCGCCGTTGCCTGGGTTAGCGAGGAGAGGCGGAAGTGCGCCTGCGGTGTTGCTCAACACAACGCTGTTGCTTATGACGAGTCCACTTGTGCTTTGGTTACAGATACCGCCCCCGTCTGCGTCGGCGCGGTTGAAGGCGATAGTGCTGCCGAACACTAACTTCGGAGCGACGCCGCCAACAACGAACAGCCCGCCGCAGCGACCAAAAAAAGTAGGCGGACTACCTGTCGCTGTGTTGCTCAGCACCTGGCTGTCCTGCATCGTGAACGCACCCCCCTGGTCGCAGATGCCGCCGCCGAATGCGGCAGCCTGGTTCTCGCGCACCTCGACGTTGACCAGCGTGAACTGACTCGCCGCGCTTCGATGGCGAACCCCGCCACCACTGAACCGACAAGGGATGGGCTGTGGAGGGGTCTCTTGGGGGGAGAGGATGATGTTGCCGTTTCGGATGACCAGGTTCTCCAGCGTGACCAGTCCCGCTGGAATGTTGAAGATGTCAAAGATGCGGTCGTTCCAGCCAAGTGCGCCTTGAACCACGACTTTGCTCGGCGGCCCGAGAATGCTCAGGCTGCTTGGAGGAATGGAGTCACCGATGTCCAAGTCGCCATACTGGTTGTTGTCGTTGTTCGGCGGTGTTGGGGTGATGATAGTCAGAGTCACAATCGTGACAGTCGGTGAGAAGACGATGGTGTCGTTGCCGTAAAGTCCAGCCCCGTCACAGCCACCAAAGTTGGCGTCAGTGTTCGCCGCCTGGATTGCCTCGCGCAGCGAACAGGTTGCGTTCGGCGTGGTGTCGAACTCGTCAAGCCCTGTTGTGACGGTAATCGTCGCCGCGTTGGCGACGCCCGCCGACAGCACCACTGCGCCGAGCGCGGCTGCCAAGCCACCCCCAACGCGCACCATCAGTCGCCCTGCCAGCGACCGTTGACAGAAGCTCAATTTATCGCTCATGTTTCCTCCTTTTTGAAGCAGAGTATACCTAAAAACGAGGCACACGCAAGGTAACTAGCGAATACACGAACAGAACAAAGCAGGTTGCCTTGCCCTGCCGCTGTCCCCTCCCTCCAGGAGAGGGATGCTGGCGTGAGAGCAGGGCAGCCCACTGTGCGCCGCGCGTGCATTCGAGTCCAGCCGTGCCTGCGCATACCCCATCTCAGGCAGAGCACCTTTGTACTCGTGCTCTAGACTGATAGTCGCTGCAGAGGCAAATTTCCGCATGGGAAGTCGAGGGTGGATGAGTGGCGAATGGCAAACGGCGAATGGCGAATGGGTCGGGGGCGGTGTGCGAGAATGCTGCCCGTGGACGGGGTGCTTGTCCTAGATAAGCCAGTCGGTCCGTCCTCGCACGACATGGTTGCCTTGGCGCGGCGGTTGCTGCACCAGCGCCAGGTCGGTCATGCCGGCACGCTCGACCCGCTCGCCAGCGGCGTCCTTGTGCTGTGCCTGGGCAAGGCGACCCGCTTGAGCGAGTATCTGCTCGGCGAGGACAAAGCCTACGAGGCTGTGCTGCGCCTGGGGCAGCGCACCACGACCGACGACGCCGAGGGGGAGGTGGTGGTCGAGCGCCCCGTGCCCGCAATCACAGCGGCTGATCTGCGCGCGCTCGAAGCGCGCTTCAGCGGCACCATCGAGCAAGTCCCCCCCGCGTTCTCCGCGGTCAAGCGCGCGGGGCAGCGCGCCTATGCCCTGGCGCGGCAAGGGCAACCCGTCGCGCTCAGCCCGCGGCAGGTGACCATCCGTGAATTGCACTTAGCGCACGGCGATGCGCCAGACCAACTTCGCTTGTGGATGCGCTGCTCGGCGGGCACGTATGTTCGGGCGTTAGCGCGCGACCTCGGCGAGGTGCTCGGCTGCGGCGCGCACCTGGTCGCCCTGCGTCGCACGCAAAGCGGTGCGTTCACCCTCGCCGACGCGGTGACGCCGACCCAACTCGAGGCAGTCGCGCGGGCGGGCAACGCTGCGGCGCTGGTGTTGCCGCCCGAGCGCGCGCTGGAGGGTTGGCAGGCTGTGCACTTGGACGCCGAGCGCAGCCGCAGGCTGTGCCAAGGACAGCGCCTGCGGCTTGTGCTCGCGCTTGCGCCGGGCGCGCTCGTCCGCGTGCACAGCGCCTCAGGCGCGTTGATCGCCGTTGCCGAGTGGGACGGCGAGGGGCTGCGCCCGTTGAAGGTGCTGGAGACGCATCCCTGAGCACGTGCCGCGAAGAGCACTCTCAGCGCGTCGCTGGGCACAAGGCTGCCTGCTTGAATACAAGGTCGTTGGAGGTCAGGCTGAAATGTCCGTCGCGGATTGCTTCTGGTCGAGCTTCGCGCTCAGCATTCTGGCAGGACTGTCGGCTGCTCGTGTGGGCTGGAGGGTCTTCTATCAGCACTCCTCCAGATTATCCTTGCGCGGGCTGCCGCTGACCCGCGCTCTGGCACGCACTGCGCGCCTGGAGCAATCTCGCCTGCGACCAGCCTTCCCACTCACTCTAGGAGGTGAATCCTGATGTTAAACCCAACCCTAAACCGTTTGTCTCTCTCATCACTTATTGTCGCTCTTGTTTTCGCCACTTCTGCAGCCGCGCAAGGGCAACTCGAACCACAAGGCGCAGCTCAGATGCGACCACGCGCTTACTTCCCAGTCATGCGTCGGTCGCCACCGCCTGTGCAAAATGTCGTTGTCGGCTTCGAGGTCTCCCAGGGGATTCAGCGCCCAGACAATGGGGTAGTGCTGATCAGCAATCGCGCCACAGTTGTGCGCGTGACGCTGACCAGCGCGGTGAGCCATAGCAACGTCTCAGCCTGGCTACACGCCTACAAGAACAACGCTGAGTTGCCGGGTTCGCCGATCCCTGCGATTAACAATCCGCGCACGCTCCAAGCGAGCGCGAACCGCGCCGCGATCAACGACACGTTCAACTTCCGCCCGCCAACTTCTTGGCTGGACGGCACGGTCGTCTTCCGGGTGTGGGCGACGAACGGCACGACGTATGCCGCGCAAAGCCAGATGCAGGCGTTCACGTTCAACCCCGCGCCGCCGCTGCGTGTGACCGTTGTGCCGATTCACTACACCTGCACCTCAGGTGGCTCAGGCACAGTTGTCCCAACCCCGCCCTACAACTACCTAGTCAACGACTA
>JANWZM010000219.1 GCA_025054635.1 Thermoflexales bacterium | reverse complement strand
GCGCTATGGCTGCCGTTGCCGTTGGACGAACCGTTTGACGAGGCAGCATTGCGCGCGCGCATTCAAGCCGCGCTCGACGCATACACCGCTGCGTGCAGACGGCGTTTCGAGGCACACTACGACCCTACCCTGCTCCGCCCTGAGGAAGCCGCGCAAGTCAGCGACCTGCCGCGGGTCATTCTCGTGCCAGGGCTGGGCATGTGGACAAGCGGCAAAGATCTGCGCGCTGCGACGATTGCAGCCGACATCTACCATCACACCCTGTCGATCATGACCGCGGCGCAGGCGCTGGGTGGCTACGCCAGCTTGAATGAGCACGACGCCTTCCACGCCGAGTACTGGCCTCTGGAGCTTTACAAGCTCACCCTCGCGCCGCCTGAGAAGGAGCTGGCGCGGCGTGTCGCGCTGGTCACGGGTGCAGGGCACGGCATCGGCAGAGCAATTGCGCTGCGTCTTGCTGCTGAGGGCGCGCATGTGGTCGTCACTGACATAGACGAGGCGGCTGCGTGTGAAGTTGCCGAGACCATCGTGCGGCAGTACGGATTCGGGCGTGCCCTCGCGCTGCACATGGATGTCACCGACGAAGCCAGCGTGCAGCGCGCATTCGAGCAGACCTGCCTGACCTACGGCGGGCTGGACATTTTGGTGTCAAACGCGGGCATTGCTCGCGCAGCAGCTATCGCTGACCTCACTTTGGAGGATTGGCAGCGCAGCTTAGCGGTCAACGCAACAGGGCACTTCTTGGTCAGCCGAGCAGCGTTCCGACTGATGCGCGCGCAAGGGATCGGCGGCAGCCTGGTGTTCAACGCGACGAAGAACGTGACTGCGCCGGGCAAGGAGTTTGGGGCGTACAGCGCAGCAAAAGCCGCTGAGGCGCAACTGTGCCGCATCCTCGCTATCGAGGGCGGCGAGCACGGCATCCGCGCCAACATGGTTAACCCCGACGCGGTGTTCAGCACAAACCTATGGTCGCCTGAGCTGCGCCGACAGCGCGCCCAGGCGCAAGGCATCCGTGAGGATGAGATCGAGGACTTCTACGCCAAGCGCAACTTGCTGCGCGCCCGCGTCACTGCGGAAGATGTGGCAGAGGCAGTGTTTTGGCTGGCGTCAGACCGATCCGCGAAAACCACGGGGGCGATGATCCCTGTGGACGGCGGGGTGCGCGAGGCGTTCCCGCGCTGATCCTTACCCTGCTCGCGCGTGCGGCGGAACATAGTCTGGGTTCGGCCACTCGAGCAAAGTAGACCAGCCATCTGTCGGCGGATCTTGCAGATAGTTTTGCAGTAAACCGCGCAGCACAAAGCCGTTGCGCAGTTGGGTGGTCAGTGTGCTGTCATAGATGATTCCCTGGCGCACGTGCTCGACGTACTCTTGCGCGGTGAGCAAGTGCTTGTAGTGGACAAATCCTGGGATCATGCCGCCGATGACTAAACCCTTCAAGTTCAGCCGATGACACAGCGCCTTGCGCGCGTCGTGCAACATGCGAGCAATCCCACGCCCTCGATAGTCCGGATGGACGCACATGTCAATCCCGTAGTAGTAGTTCCCATTTGGGTTGTGGTTGGTCAGCCAGCCCCCAGCAATGGCTTCCAGAAAGGTGTGATGGCGAAAGTGCGCTGGGTCAATCTCGTCGTAGTAGGTCAAAAAGCCAGAGGCTGATCCAACAACCTTGCCTGTGCGCGTCTCAAGGGCGACGAATTGCCCCTCGGGGAACAGACGCAGATGGTTGGCGTAGTGGGCTGCAGCAATATGTTCTTCTGGGGCAAGCGTTGGGTAGCAGCGAGGCTGGAGCGCTGCGCAAGCCTCGACGTGTTCAAGACGCATGTTTGTCACAATGATCTCGTTCAAGGCAGCTCTCTTTAAGACGGGATTGAAGGGCGCTTCCTAGTGTTAACCGCCCTTATGCTAACACGGCTTGGGCGGCAAGCGCCCATCCCAGGAGCGACCGAGCTCCGTACTGCGCTGCCCTGCACTCACGCTTGCGCTGCCGGTATCGGCTCAGCACTGCAGAAGCGGCTGCACTTTTTGCAAGCGTTGCTATCATTCCCCTGTCTAGCCTGAACAGGCGCTAAACTGCGCATGAGCGTTGGCTGAAGCACGTCAGGCAGATAAATCGAGCTTGGTGAGGTGGTGATGTTTCGAGAGAGTGTGCTGGCAGGCGCGCTGGTAAGTGAGGAGGTTGTCGCAACAAGCGCGCCAGCAAAAACATTTGACGCTTACGGGCGGCACATCCATTACCTGCGGGTGTCGCTGACCGATCGATGCAACCTGCGCTGCGTGTATTGCATGCCCGAGCAAATGGTCTTTCGCCCCAGCGAGGAGTTGCTGACAAATGAAGAGCTTGTGCGCGTGCTGCGTGTGATGAGCCGCCTGGGGTTCGACAAATACCGCTTGACAGGCGGCGAGCCAACCGTGCGTCCGGGGCTGGTTGACATTGTGCGCGAGATCGCAGCGCTGCCAAACACGCGCGACATCGCCATGACAACCAACGGCGTGAAGCTCGCTCGACTGGCTGCACCGCTCAAGGCGGCTGGCTTGAAGCGCGTCAACATCAGCATTGACTCGCTCGACCCGGTCAAGTTCCGCCGCATCACGCGCTGGGGCGATGTGCGCGATGTGCTCGACGGCATCGCTGCGGCTGAAGCGGTTGGTTTGACTCCAATCAAGCTGAACGCTGTGGTCATCCGCGGTTTCAACGAAGAAGACGTCGTCTCGCTTGCCGCGTTAACGCTGGACAAACCGTGGCAATTCCGCTTCATCGAGGTAATGCCTTTCGCTGATGTTGCCGAGTTCCAGATGGCGTCCATCGTCACGACCCAAGAGATGATGGCGCGCATTCAGGCAGCCCTCGGCACGCTCAGCGTTGAGAACGAAGGCAAGCTCGATGGCGAAGCGCGCGTGTACCGCTTACCCGGCGCAAAGGGAACCGTCGGCTTCATCAGCCCAGTTACCGCGCCGTTTTGCGCAAGCTGCAACCGCGTCCGCCTCACGGCTGACGGCACGCTGCGCCTGTGCCTGCTCAAAGACGGCGAAGTCGACCTGAAGACGCCGCTCCGCCGCGGCGCGACCGAGGACGACCTTGAGGAACTCATCCGCCGCGCCATTTGGCACAAACCCTGGGGACACGACCTCGCCGACGGGGTGATCCCGATGAATCGTGTGATGAGCGAGATCGGAGGCTAAACTTGCGGCTATGCTGACCCACCTGAACGAACACGGCGAAGCGCGGATGGTGGACATCAGCGCGAAACCAGACACGCACCGCATCGCTGAGGCTGAAGCCATCTTGGAGATGAGCGCTGAGGCATACGAAGCGATTTTGTCTGGGAACTTGAAGAAAGGAGATGCTTTCAGTGCAGCGCGAATTGCAGGCATCATGGCTGCGAAGCGAACGAGCGACCTAATCCCAATGTGCCACCCGATCCCGCTCACCAACGTTGAGGTCTCCATAGCGCCGCTGCCGCCGCAGGGTGAGCGCTGTGCGATCCGCGCGCTGGTGCGTGCTGAGAGTGTTGGGAAGACTGGCGTCGAGATGGAGGCAATGACCGCTGCTGCAGTCGCTGCGTTAACGCTATACGATATGGCAAAGGGAGTTGACCGAGGGATGGTGATCCGCTCGGTGCGCTTGCTCTCAAAGCGTGGTGGCAAATCGGGTGCTTGGCAAGCGGAGGAGAGCGACCATGCGGGTTAAGCTGTTTGCGACGCTCCGGGAACGCGCGGGTGCGAGCGAAATCCACATCCAGGGAAATCCAGCCACTGTGGCAGAGCTGCGCAAGCGCATTGCTGAACAACATCCTGCTCTTGCCCCACTCGTCGCACACTCTGTGTTTGCCGTGAATCGCGCCTTTGCCTTCGACGCCGACCCTGTGCATGAGACGGACGAAGTGGCGCTCTTCCCGCCAGTCAGCGGTGGCGCTGATGAGTGGCCCACCGTGCTCGGCATCGTGGCAGACCCAATTGACCTGAACGCACTGCAGCGTCAGGTGACCACGCCCTTCGATGGCGCAGTCGTCCTGTTCACGGGCACGGTGCGCGGCAAGACTGGCGACCAGGAGACCATCCAGCTCGAATATGAAGCCTACACAGAGATGGCATTGCCCAAGCTGCGCCAGATCGTTGACGAGATCCGGGCACGCTTCCCCTTGGTTCACGGTGTAGCACTGGTGCAGCGCATCGGCTCGATGGAGGTCGGTGAGCCGACCGTTGCCGTCGTCATCAGCGCGGGACATCGGGGCGACGGTGCTTTCGAGGCTGCCCGCTACGGAATCGACCGCCTCAAGCAAATCGTGCCCGTCTGGAAGAAAGAAGTTCGCCCAGACGGCTCAGCATGGGTAGAAGGAGAATACGTGCCTGTGCCTGGGGATTAGCGCACAGCCAAGCCCGGGCTGCGCGTCTGTCCAAGCTATGAGAGGAGAAGAGATCACCCAATGAGACGCAGAACTTTCTTGAAGGCAGCCGCGACCTCAGCGGCTGCAGGTGCTGCCTCGACTGTTTTTGCCGTGCCGAACGTCATCGTTGCTCAGCGCACGTTGCAGTGGCAAATGGCGACAAGCTGGCCCGTGGCGCTCGACACGCTCTACGGCGGCGCACAGCAGTTTGCCGAGCGCGTTGCTGCGCTGACAGGTGGGCGTTTCCAGATCACGCCGAACCCGGCGGGCAAACTCGCCCCCGGCACAGGCGTTGTTGATGTGGTCGCGCAGGGCGCAGTGCCGATCGGTCATGCTCCCGCTTACTACGCCATCGGCAAAGTGCCCGCTACCGCCATTGCGACTGGGCTGCCGTTCGGCATGACCTTGCGCCAAACCAACGCCTGGTTTTACGAGGGCGGTGGCTTAGACCTGATGAATGAGGTCTACGCAAAGCGCCTGGGGATCATCGCCTTCTTGGCAGGTAACTCTGGTGCGCAGATGGGCGGCTGGTTCCGCCGCGAGGTCAACACCTTGCGCGATCTGCAAGGGCTCAAAATGCGCATCGCCGGTTTAGGCGGTGAAATCATGAAGCGCCTTGGCGTCACGGTGCAGACGCTTCCGCCCAACGAGATCTTCCAGGCGCTGCAGACCGGCGCTGTAGATGCTGTGGAGTGGGTCGGGCCGTATGACGACGAGCGGCTAGGCTTCTACAAGGTCGCCAAGTTCTATTACTACCCTGGCTGGTGGGAACCCTCTGCGTCGCTAGAGATTCAGGTCAACTTGCGTGAATGGCGAAGACTTCCGCGTGATTTCCAGCAGGCTATCCGCAGCGCTGCCATGGAGATCAACATGAGCATCCCCGCGCGCTACGACGCGCGAAATGCGGCTGCGCTGCAAAAACTTCAACAGGAAGGCGTGCAGCTCCGTCAGTTCCCCAAGGAAATCATGGATGAGGCACAGAAGGTGGCGAGGGAGATCTTCAACGACTTTGCCGCCCGCGATGCTGACTTCAAGCGCGTCTACGAGAGCTGGAGTAAGTTCAAAACCGAAACCGATAGCTGGTTCGGGCTAAACGAGTTTGCCATCAGTGGCTACCTGTATGGCAAAAGCTAACCGCAGGGCGTTGGTCGCGTGAGCAAGCGAGCACGTGTGTCCTCGGATCGATCCTCTATCCCCCTCCATGCGAGGGGGATAGAGGATCGCCAACGTGGCGTTCATACTTGTGCGCCCTCGCCTGTGCACGCGGCAGTAACCGCGCGCCTTGCGGTTGCATCCAACTATGAGCAGGAGGTCAAGAATCCATGACGACAACTGCGCACAAGCCGTTTGCTGTGACAGATGCGACCTTTGCAAAAGAGGTCGAGGCTGCTAAGGGGCTAACGCTAGTTGACTTCTGGGCGGCTTGGTGTGGACCTTGCCGCATGATCGCACCTGTGCTCGATCAGATCGCTGCTGAGCACGGCGATCAGATTCGCATCGCTAAGCTCGATGTCGACCAAAATCCCCAGATGGCGATGAAGTATGGCGTGATGAGCATCCCAACGCTCATCCTGTTTAGGGACGGTCAGATGATAGACCGCATCGTCGGTTATATGCCGAAAGACCGCTTGATGCTGCGCCTGCGTCGGCACATGAACTAGCAGGAGGGTTTCTGTGGCTGAGAAACAGCGCACTGTCGCGCGTTGGCGTGAACGCATGACCTTCGATGCCCACACAACGACAGGGCACCACATCACCATGGACGCTGCACCCCCCAACGGTGACGACCGCGGGCCGAAACCAATCGAGCTTCTGCTAACTGCTCTGGCAGGGTGCACGGGTATGGACGTGCTGTCCATCCTTCAGAAGAAGCGTGAGCCGGTCGAAGCATTCGAGGTCGAGGTTGAGGGTATCCGCGCGACCGAACATCCAATGGTTTACGTCGAGGTCGACGTAGTCTATCGAGTGACGGGAAACGTCAAGCGCGAATCAGTTGAGCGCGCAATTGAGCTTTCGCGCGACAAGTACTGCGGCGTTAGCGCCATGCTCTCCAAGACCGCCAAGATCAATCATCGTTACGAAATCTTGGCAGGCGAGCGCGAGAACATCTCCTCGTGAGCCAAATCTTCTCCATCTGCCCCTGTTGAAGGGCTAGTCAATCCTCCGTCCCTGCGTCAACAAGAGCGGGCGACATCCATCCTGCTGAACAGCGCAAGTGCTTAGCTCAACAGGGGGGGGTATGCTTCGTCATAAAATCGTGTCAGGCATGTCTCGCCCGAACGAACATGGCTGACGTCCTGCACAGTCTGCTTGCCACAGTTCAGCTTTTCAACCGCATCACAGTCACGGGCATTTTAGTGACCTCGTTCGCGCTAATTATCTACATCGCGCTATACAACCGCCGTAGCCCGATTGCGCGCACTTACGCGGTTGTGCTTGCCTGTGTGATTGGCACAGCGCTGGGCGACTTGCTGGCGCAGATCTCCGAGCGCGACAACGAGCTATGGCTGCGCTTCCAGTGGATTGGGATCGCGTTTGTGCCTGCCGCTGTGCTTGACCTATCTGACGCGCTGTTGCGCGCGACGGGCGATGTCTCGCCGCTGCGCCGGCTGGCGCCGAAAGCTGGCTATGGCGTTGGCTTGCTGACGCTCGCGCTGGTCGCGCTCACCGACCTTGTTGCCAATCCCGATGTTGCGACAAACGGCTTGCCTCACCTGAGACCCGGCGTGCTGTTTTACCCGTTCACGCTGTACTACTTCGCTAGCACTGCCTGGGCGACGTTCAACGTCTTCGAGGCACGCCGGCGCGCCCTGACAGCGACGAGCAAGCGGCGGATGACCTATCTTGCAGTCGCGCTGCCTGTGCCTGCGTTGAGCATGTTCCCTTACTTGCTGCCCACGGGCTGGCCTGAAGCTCTACCACTGATCGTGCCGTGGGCAGGAATCCTGCTGGTCAACCTGGGGCTTGGCGCTGCTGTCACCTTCATGGGGTACACCGCTGCCTACTTTGGTGCGAGTGCTCCTGACCGTGTGATCAAACGCCGGCTGGTGAAATATCTCATCCGCGGGCCGCTGCTTGCTGCGTTGGTAATTGCCGCGCTCGTGCTCAGCACGCGCATCGAGCGGTTGCTCAATCTGCCTGGCTTTTTCGTCGGGTTAATTGCTGCTGCGACAATCATCCTGCTGGCGCAGTTGTTTATCGTCACCCTGCAGCCGACGTTAGATCGTCTGATCGCCGGCGATGATGCAGCCGAGGTACAACGTCTGCAGCAGTTCACCGAGCGCCTGATGACCACCTCCGACCTCACCCAATACCTGGAGAACATCCTCGCTGCGCTCTGCGACCTGCTGCGGGCACGAACAGCGTTTGTCACCGACTGTACCGACCCAGAACAGGATCCGTGTCGACAACCATTCACGGTCATCATCGGCGACCCTGAGCCTAAGACAGAGCAGGGCTTGCCTGTCCCTGCCCAAGCTGTGCGATCCGCTTCGACCTTGCGGGCAACTAACAGCTCAACAGAGCCGTCCGCCGAGCCACATCGCGTGTTCGAGCTGGAGCACGATTTCATGATTTGGGATGGTTACTGGTTGATCCCGTTGCGATCGCGCGGCGGGCAGGAGACGTTAGGCGTGATGGGATTAGCAGCGCGCACGGCTGAGCCAGAGCTAACCGATGAAGAGCGCGAGGGGATAGCCGTGCTCATCACCCAAGCCGCGCGCGCCCTCGAGGACGCGGCGAAGCAGCGCCGCGCCTTTGAAGCCCTCGAGCGCCTCGTGCCGGAAGCAGTGGACATGCAGCGCCGGTTGGCAGGCACTGAGAACCCAGCCGCACCGCGCGTGTCCGACTTCACCCGATTGCCTGTGGACGACCAAGACGACTTCACCCAACTCGTCCGCGATGCCCTCAGCCAATACTGGGGTGGGCCGAAGCTCGCCGAGTCGCCGCTGCTGAATTTGCGCGTCGTCGCTGAGGCAATGAAGCAGGAGAACGGCAACGCGACCAAGGCGCTGCGCCGTGTGCTCTACGAAGCCATCGAGCAACTCAAACCCAGCGGCACGCGCAGCTTTACCGCTGCTGAATGGATGCTCTACAACATCTTAGAGCTGAAAATCATTCAGGGTCAGAAGGTGCGCGACATCGCCCGTCGGCTGGTGATGAGCGAGAGCGACCTTTACCGCAAGCAGCGCGCTGCCTACCAAGAGGTTGCCCGCATCGTGCTGGAGATGGAGCGCGCCGCGCGTGAGCGCGCGCAAGCTAGTGAAGAACAGCAGCGCTAGCAAGCGCGTTACCGACCAGAAGCAAACTGCGCCTGCGCTTTGCGGAGGAGCACCCAGCGCATCGTCACGTCAACTCTCTGCTCAGAGATGCCCTGCAGCGACGCACAGTGTTTTTGCTGAACTAGCCCTCAACCCAGCGCGGAATTAGCTATCATGCAGCGCTGTGCGCTACCTCATCGCCCTGTGCTTGGCAGCAAGCCTTGCAGTTGCAGCAAGAGTGCCCGTGCATGGGCAAGCAACCGCTGCTTTTCACAGGACGGGTCATGAACCTTATCGAGAACTGACTCTTGCCCACCTTCGTGAGCGCGCGTATGGCTCAGGCACATTCCAAGTAGAGCGCACGTTGCAGGTGACTTCTGCGTTCACGCGCACGCTGATCCGATTTGACAGCGACGGGCTCAGCGTGTACGGCTTTATGAACACGCCGCGTGGAAGAGGTCCCTTCCCCGTGGTGATCGTGCTGCACGGCTACGTCAACCCGCGCACCTACCGCACGCCCTACGCTTACACGCAACGTTACGCGGATGCGCTCGCTCGCGAGGGGTTTCTTGTGCTACATCCCGACTATCGGGGTCATGGGCGCAGCGAGGGCGTCGCAGAAGGCGTAGACAACCTTTTCCGCGTTGGCTACGCCGTCGACGTGCTGAACTTGGCTGCGCATGCGCGACGGCTGCCCAACGTCAATCCCGACGCGATCGGTTTGTTCGGTCACTCAATGGGAGGTGGCATTGCCCAGCGCGTGATCGCGGTTGACCGAGACATCAAGGCGGTTGTGCTCTACGGCTCGATGAGCGGCGACGAGCGCTTGAACATCGAGCGCATCAGGAATGTCTTCCGCCGCGTGCCTATGATGCCTGAGGACGCTGTGCCGCTTGAGCTGTGGTCGGCGATCTCCCCGATCACCTACTTGGCGGACGTGCAAGCGGCTATCGAGATCCACCACGGCGCGCGTGACCTACAAGTTCCAATCGAGTGGTCGCGCGATCTCAGCCAACGCCTGAGTGCACTAGGCAAGCCCGTCACCCTGTTTGAATACCCTGAAGCAGGGCATATCTTGCGTGGGCAAGACTACGCAACGATGATGCATCGGGTGACCGACTTCTTCAACCGCACTTTGCGCAGCAACCCTAGTCCGAGATCTGGCTGACGACTTCAACGCCGTTGCACGCCATGTTGTATAGGAAGAGCGCGTGCAGCAAATCACCCTCATGTGCTGGGATGCCGAGCTGCTCCGCGACAGCTACGGGCGTGTCGTAGGTCTGCACGCAGTTCTCAGGCACGATCACGCGCGCGTCAGCAAGCTGAAGCGCGTTCGCGCGCAGACGCAAGTGCATTGCAAGCTGATATGTGCATAGGTCTGTGCAGTCGCCCACGACGATAAATGTCCGCACCTTCGGATGCCTCTCCAACCACGGATCAAGCTGCGTGTTGATGGAAGAGGAGATCGAGTTCTTCTCAATCACCACAAATGACGAGGCGAACGGCAAAGCAAGCAACTCTGGCACGGTTTGCGACTCTACATGGCCGCGCACGCAGTGGGGAGGATACTGCCTGAACTCGACAGCATCAGGCTCGTGTGTGTCCTGGGTCAACAGGAAGTGGCGCACGCCCGCGGCATACGCAGATTTGAACAGCGCCGCGATCGGTGCGACGATCCCCTGCACGCGCGGGCTAGCGAGCGGGCCGACCGTGCAAAACCCGTTGATGACATCCACGCAGGCAACAGCAACTGTTTCTGGTCGCTGTGCGACCTCACGCATGGTCAGGCTGGGCAGATGGCTGATCCAGCGTTCGATGTATTCGATGAACGCGCGTGAGCGTTCATACAAGGTTTGGCTCATCGTAGCTGCTCCAGATGGGCAGAATACCGCGCCTAGAGGGGGCGGGGGCACATTCTATGGCTCATCGGGTGTCGGTGGCTTGGGCGGCGCTTCGGCGACGATGTAAAGCGGACGCTGCTTAACCTCATCGTAGATCCGCCCCAGATACTCGCCGATTACACCCAGGAAGATCAACTGCACTCCGCCCATAAACAAGACCGCGATCAAGGTTGAGGCTTGTCCACCAAGGAAATCGTATCCCAACGCTAGGCGCAGGACGATCACAACGGGGATGCACAGCAACGCCAGCAGCGAAACAGCAAAACCGATGGTCGTCGCAAGTTGCAGCGGCACGTAGGAAAAGCCCGTGATCGCATCGGCAGCGAACTTGACCATCTTGCGCAAGGGGTATTGCGTTCGCCCAGCATAGCGCTCAGCGCGGCGATAGGGGATGCCGGTCTGCCGAAAACCGACCCAAACGGACAGACCACGCATGAAGCGATGGTGCTCGCGCATGCGCCGCAGCGCAAGCACAACCCGTCGGTCAATTAATCGAAAATCTCCTGTGTCGCGCGGGATGTCGATCGACGCGAGCTTTTGGATCAAACGGTAGAACAGCGACGCCGTCAGCAACTTGAACGCAGTCTCCCCAGCGCGGCTAATACGCTGGGCGTAGACCACCTGGTAACCCTCCTTCCACTTCTCGATGAGCTGCGGAATCACCTCGGGTGGATCCTGCAGGTCTGAGTCTATGATCACGACTGCGTCGCCTTCAGCGTAGTCAATCCCTGCTGTGATGGCGATTTGGTGACCAAAATTGCGCGAGAACTTGATCAGCTTAACGCGCGGGTCTTGCGCGCGCAATGCATCACCAATCTCTGGAGATCGGTCACGACTGCCGTCGAAGACAAGGATCAGCTCAACTGTGCCATCAAGGGTGTCCATCACGGCGCAGGTGCGCCGGTAAAACTCAGGCAGCGTCTCTTCTTCGTTGAAGACTGGCGCGACAATCGAGTATCGCGGACGCGGCTCGGACATTGACACTTCTGAATTATCGCAGCTTGGCTTGCTCTCTCGCTTGCTTCACAGCAGGGGGCGCAAGCGCGAGGACACACCCAGTCTCGTATCGGGGGAGTTGCTCCAGCTTTCGCACAATGTAGCACGAGTAGCCCAGCGCGCGATGCCGAGACAAGGGGTGCGCTGACCTCGAAACTAAGCTCGACGGCACACCTAAAGGTGGGGAGGTGTGCCTAAACTTTTGGGGCAACTTGTGCACGGCTCAGCCTTCAAAGCGGCTCCCTTCTGGCTCAGGCAGGCGCAGCAAATCCTCTGGCGCGTTGTAGTCAAACAACTCAGCATATCGCCCCCAGTCCACTAGCGTCTGGAACTGACGCCGCGCTTCTTCGGCTGGAAAATGCTCGTCGAGCAAGTCGAGAAAGAACTCGCCGCGCATTGCGCCGTTGCGCTTGACGCGCAGGGTTTGCACGATAGTGTTCATCATCGGCACGTTCTCCAACACTTGCCGGCGGAAGATCTCCTTGCTTGTCTGGATGTCTGCCTCGGAGAAAGCTGCGCCGACGGGGGTAAGCTCAATGTCGCCGCCAGAGACACGAGCGAAGCCGAGCAGCACTGCCGCGTCGGTGATCGGCGTGAGGTCGTCCGCGTCGAGCTGAAGCTGGCTTGCCAGCATGGGTAAATCCTCGCGCCCCCCGCGCTCGTTGATCAATTCGAGCAGACCGCTGATCCCCCCTGCCGTTGCACTAGGCAGCGGCAGAATGCGCGGCTGTGCCGAGGTGCGCAGGTCGGGTTTAGTAGTGGGCGGCAAGTCGCGCACCACAAGCTCGGGATTTGTCATCACCGCGTAAATATGGTCGACTAACGCCTTAAAGCGTGGGGTGTTGCGCTCTCGGTAACGCGGGATGTCGATCACCACCTCGCCGCGAATGTGACCAGGGTTGTTGCCAAGGACGATCACTCGGTCAGCAAGGAAAACCGCCTCCTCGATGTTGTGCGTGACCAGCAGGATGCTTTTGGCTGGAAAGTTCCCCTGTTCCCAGAGTTCGGCAATTTCGCCGCGCAAGTTTTCAGCGGTGAGCACGTCCAGGGCGCTGAACGGCTCGTCCATAAACAGCACTTTCGGACCGACCACGAGTGCGCGAGCAATGCCAACGCGCTGTTTCATCCCGCCGGACAGCTCGCGTGGATAGGCACTCTCGAAGCCGTCCAAGCCCACACGGTCAATCGCGCGCAGCGCGCGCTTGTGGCGCTCTGCGGTCGGCAACCCAAGCGCCTCCAGACCAATCTCGACGTTCTCCAGCACGGTGAGCCACGGCAGCAGGGCGTAGCTCTGGAAGACCATGGCGACGTCAGGGTTAGGCCCGCGCACAGGTTTGCCGCTGGAGATCACCTCGCCTGTGCTGGGTGGGATCAACCCGGCTAGGATGCGCAGCAGCGTGCTTTTGCCACTGCCGCTCTTGCCCAGCAAAGCGACGACCTCGTTTGGGTAGATTGCTAAGTTGATCTTGTCCAGCACAGTGAACACACCGCCATCTGCTAGGGCGAATGATTTGGTGACATCGCGGGCGATGAGAATCGGCTCTTGGGAAGACATCCTGCAGACCTCCTTCTGAATGCAGTGTGACTTCAGAACGAGAAGCGCCGTTCGGCGAGGGCATACAACCTGCGCCAAAGCAAACGGTTGATCACAACGACATACAGCGTCATCACGGACACGCCCAGCACAATCCGAGGCCAGTCACCCGCCGTTGTCGCGCGGGTGATGTACTCGCCGATCCCAGTTGCAGTTAGGGTGATGTCGCCCCACTCAATGACCTCGGCGACGATGCTGGCGTTAAAGGCGCCGCCGTAAGCAGTGAGCGCCCCAGTGACCCACGCAGGGAAAATGCCAGGCAGGATCAAGCGCAACCATGTTTGACGGCGGTTTAGCCGCATTACCTTGCCCATCTCGCGCAGCTCTGTTGGAACCGCCTGTGCACCTGCAATAACGTTGAATAACACGTACCACTGCGCGCCTAGGGACATCAGCACGGTCGCACCGACTTCTGGGCTGATGTTCAGTGCCAGAAAGACAAGGGTCGCCAGAGGAAACAGAAACGTGGATGGGAAAGACGCCATGAACTGGACTACAGGCTGGGCGAAGCGCACGATGCGCGGACTAAATCCGATTGCGACGCCAATCGGCACAAAGACAGCCGAAGTGACAATCACCAGGAGAAACACGCGCAGCAACGTAATCGCGCCTAAGCTGAAGGCTTGGGCGATCTCGGCAATCGGCACTTCACTGACGACAAAGCCGCCTACACTGATGCCAGCGACCACGGCAGCTAAGGTCAAACCTGCGTTGAAGATGTGCTCGATTGCTCGCTGCGAGGATGGGGAGAGCGGCTCGTGCGAGCGAATCTGCAACACGCCCGCTGGGCGAGGCACGCGCTGCAAACGATCGCTCATGCTGCCCAGCGCCATACCGACGCGGCGCATGAGCTTGGAGGTGCGCAAGAAGTCGTAAAACCATGAGCGCGGCTGCTCCGCTGCGGCTGTCGCCTCAAACTTGAACTTGTCTGCCCATGCAACCAGTGGACGCCAGAGGAGCTGGTCGAGCAGGATGATCATCGCCGCCATCGCCAGCACCGCGTAGAGAATCGCCTGCAGATTCTGTTGGCGCACTGCTTCAGCAACATACGCCCCAATGCCCGGCAGGGTATAGTCGTTGCTGAGCACGGTGATTGCTTCGCTAGCACTGACGAAGAACCAACCCCCGCCGAAGCTCATCATGGTGTTCCAAACCAGATTGATCATGCTGAAAGGCACGGAGACCTTCCAGAAACGCTGCCACGGGCTGAATCGGTAAAGTCGAGCTGCCTCGTCTAGGTCTCTTGGTATAGAGCGCAGCGCATGGTAGAAGGCGAAGGTCATGTTCCAAACTTGACCTGTGAAGATAGCGAAGATTGACGCTGCCTCCAGACCGAGCAGGCTGCCGGGAAACAGGGCGATGAACAAGCTAACTGTGGCAGACAGAAATCCGAGCACGGGCACAGATTGCAACACGTCCAGCGCTGGGATGATCACGCGCTCGGCGTAGGGGCTGCGCGCTGCCAGGCTGCCAACGACAAACGTGAACACCAGCGAGAAGAGCATGGCGATGAACATGCGCAGCGTGGAGCGCAACAGGTAATACGGCAAATTCGCTGGGTCTAGGCTGATGCTTGGCACGACCTCAGGCGGGCGAAAGGAGACAAGCATCCCACTCCCAACTGAAGTCACCAGGGTGATTAGCCCGAGCACACCCAGCAAAATCGCGACATCAGCAAGCGTGAACGGCAAGCGCCTAAGCGTCTCACGGGATGGAAATGTCTGCACGGTCATCGCCAACGCACCCCCAAGCGGCACAAAATAAAGGGACGAGCTAGTGCTCGCCCCTCAGCAACGGTTACATGGATTTTACTCGCAGCACGAGGTGTCTGCTTGCTCGGAGGCGGGCTGCGCTCTGGCTAGTTTGCTCTATAGCACCTAGTCTTACCGCAGGCGCTTTCCAGCGAGTATCGAGATGCCAACGCCTGAGCCTGAGTGCCCTCTCAAGGCGGACGAGTAGAATCGCCGATCGTGCTGTGAAACAACGACCCGGGAGCGGTTACACATCATGGTATCCCCAATTCTGTTTGCCCTTGGTGTGAGTCTTGTTGGCTTGCTCTACGTCGTCATTGCCTCAGCGAGTGTGTTGTCCGCAGAACGAGGCAACGAGACGATGCAACAGATCAGCAATGCAGTGCGCGAAGGAGCCCAGGCATTCCTCGCTCAGGAATATCGCGTGCTTGTTATCTTCGCGCTGGTT
>JANWZM010000167.1 GCA_025054635.1 Thermoflexales bacterium | reverse complement strand
AGCACTTGCAGGCAAGATGAAGTTGCGCGGAACCATGCTCACACGCAAGGCGGGCGCCTCGCGCAGCAATAGTTGGGTCGCTGCGACTTTGCGCTGCAGGTCAGCCTCGCGGGCAAGCCGTGCCTCGAATGCTGCACGCTCAGCCCCTTGCAGGGTGCCATCCGCGTATGCTGAAATCAGCTCGTCGTCACTCATCGGTGGCTTTCTTCAGACGGAATGTCTCGGGCAGAAGTTCCGGCTGGGCGAGGAGCGCGTCGCGCAGGCGCGCTCGGGCGCGGCTAAGGCGGCTCTTCACCGTGCCCGCTGGCACATTCAGCGCCTGCGCAGCCTCGTCGTAGCTCAAGCCGTGCACATCGACAAGGACGAACACAACGCGCTGATCGTGCGGCAGCGCCAGGACGCAGCGCGCCAGGTGTTGACGAAGCGCACGGCGTTCGGCTGCCTGATCTGGGGTGTCGCCAGCGGCTGGCAAAACCTCACCCAGCGCGCCCTCGCCCTCCTCTGGAGACGCCTCTAGCGAGAGGGTTGGACGGCGCTTCTTCTGGCGCAGCAGGTCATAGCAGGCGTTGGTCACCGTTCGCAGCAGCCAGGCGCGGAAAGATCCGCCGCGGAAATGCCTGATCCCCGCAAAAGCCGAGAGGAAGGCCTCCTGGGTCGCGTCTGCCGCCTGCTGGGCGTCGCCGAGCAAGCGCAGCGCGACACTGTAGGCTAGAGCCTGGTACGTCAGCACGAGCGCGTTGAAGGCAGCGAGGTCTCCGCGCTGCGCGGCTTGGATCAGCGCAGGCTCGTCGTTCATCACATTGAGTGCTCCTCTTCGAGCGCATCCAGCAGCGCGGTCAGCCCTAAGGTGTAGCTCCGCCAGCCGAACCCTGCGATCACACCCAGCGCCACAGTCGAGACGTAGGAGTGATGCCGAAATGGCTCGCGCTTGTGCACATTGGATAGATGAACCTCGACGCAGGGCAGCGCCACAGCCGCCAGCGCGTCACGCAGGGCAACACTAGTGTGGGTCAGCCCGCCGGGGTTGATCAGCACGCCATGCGCCCATGTCCGCGCTTCGTGGATGGCGTCAATCAACACGCCTTCATGGTTTGATTGCATCAGGCGCAGCGTTGCTCCGCGCGCCTCGGCTAGCGCGTTCAGGCGCTGATTGATCGCCTCCAAAGTCATCGAGCCATAAACCTCCGGCTCACGCCAGCCGAGCAGGTTTAGGTTCGGACCGTGGAGCACGAGGATGCGCCAGCGGGGTGCTTCACTCATTGCTTGCTAGGGTGCGGATCGCGCGCAGCGCTCGCTCGGGCTCGACCTCATCAACGAAGGCCTCGCCTGGGGCGCGCAACAGCACGAAGCGCAGGCGTCTGCCGCGCCGCTTCTTGTCACTCGACATGTATTGCCAAATTGCCTCAGCGTCAAGTGCTGCTCCGTCGAGCAGTGCTTGTGCCTCCGCCCAGCAGGTCGGCAGCCCGACGCTGCGCAGCAGGGCGATGCCTTCGCGCACGGTCTGCTCGCTGCACACGCCGATGTCGTGCGACAGGCGCAAAGCACACACCAACCCGAGTGCGACAGCTTCACCGTGTTTGAGCTTGAAGCCGCTCCATGCCTCAAGCCCGTGCCCGAAGGTGTGCCCGAGGTTGAGCAACGCGCGTCGGTCGCGCTCGAAGGGGTCCGCCTGGACGATGGCGCGCTTGAGCAAAATCGCATCGGTCAGCACCTCGATGACAAGCTCGACGTTCTCTGGGTAGCGCGATAGGC
>JANWZM010000147.1 GCA_025054635.1 Thermoflexales bacterium | reverse complement strand
ATGCAGCACACTCGCTTCTACGATGACCGCGTGCGGATGACCCGCGAGTTCCCTCTTGCGCTGAACGTGTTACGCGAGGCAACGGTGCGGACAGGAGTTCTGTTTGCCGTCGAAGTCCTAGAGGACGCCCAGGGGCGTTTGATCGGGGTCTTCGCCGGTCAGCCCGAAGCCGTGCGCAGTGCGGTCATGCGTCGGATTGCTGATCTGCGCGAGTCCGCTGTGCCAGGGGCTTCATACGATGCGGTCATTGTGGCTGCTGACCCTGGCACGCCGCAGAGTTTGTTCGATGCCACAGCGCTCGCCTTGCAGCAGGGACTCGCCCCTTCGAGCGTACTGGTGCACGGCGGCTCACTGATTTTGCCAACAGATGGGCGTCTGGGCGACGAGCATGAGGCTGCACAGGCGTTCTACGAGGCGCTGACCAATGCCGATGCGCCTGAACAGGTGATTCAGCAACTGAGCGGTCGCACGCTGCGCCCAGGCGAAGACCGGGCTTATCTACTCGCCCATCTGATGCAACGCTACCGTGTGATCGCCATCGGCGCAGAGCGCGAACACCTCGTCCGCGCCAGCCATTTGATCCCTGCCCGCACAATCACTGAAGCCCTTGAGATCGCAGAGTTGTTCACAGATGGCTCTCGCCGCGCGCTGGTCGTGCCACAAGCAGCCGTCACCTTGCCTGTGTTCTCGCCTTTCGCCAGCATGTGGTTCGACGGAGAAGGCAGCTTGCAGCCAAACGTGCGCGAGGCGCCTCTGTCCCTGCCTGCGCTCTCATCGTGAACGCGCAACTGCAGAAGGCATTCTCCATCGGCCGTTTGACGAGCTAGAAGCATGACCCGGAGATGCACGCAGTTGTAGCGGTGTGTTGGCAGCCAGCGCCCTAGCCAGCAAACGATATCCTCTGTCGCGGCGCATGTGCGCACATAACGAGATGCCATACCTCAACATGCAGGGTATGTCTGAGCTGGAATGCACTGCGCGTGATGCAAAGATACTCACTTCGCTGCACCGCAGCGGTCGGCTACCTGTAGTAGCATAGTGACGCTCACTTTTGCAAAACTTATTGCTGTTCGGTTCAACAACGAAATTGTCTATGAGCACGCAGAGGTTCAAACGAGTCGCTATCGTAGCCATACTTGCATCCAGCGTTGCCGCATCTCACGCTGCACGCGCGCAAGGCATCGAACTAACGGTCGTCGCATCTGTTCTCAATGTCCGCAGCGAGCCTAGCACGGCTGCGGCTATCGTCGGGCAGTTGCGCTGCGGACAGAAGATCACGGCTGACGCTAAAACAGCGGACGGAGGCTGGTATCAGGTTAATTACAACGGTCGGAAGGCCTTCGTCTTTGCCCAGTTAGCTCAGCCCGGCGGCGTGTGCAATCACTCACCTGCCCCGCCGCTGACAGCAGTGTCTCCAGCGCGCGGCATCGTTGTCTCAGATGTCCTGAACGTTCGTGCTGGCGCAAGCTTGAACGCCGCGATTCTGGGTCAGCTTCAACGCGGTCAGACCGTCATGGCGCGAGCGCGCACAGCAGACGGCGCGTGGTTGCAAATTGACTACGCCGGACGCCCAGCGTTCGTCTTCGCCCAATACGTCAGCCTCAATGGTGATGAACCGGACCTGCAGGCAACCGAGCCAGCACCGCAGCCACAACCACCTGCGCCACGGCTGGTGCTCGCTGACTACATGATGTGGTACCAGCCTGATGTTTTCGACGGCAAGAAGACGTTTGATGTTCCTGCCTACGGTGGCTACAACTCCGACGACCCCGAAACCATCCGCCATCACCTAGCGCTTGCGCAGCGGGCGTGCCTGGATGGGCTAATCGGTCATTGGTTTGGTGTGCACGAGCCGCGCACTACGGCAAACTTCAACAAACTGCTTGCCCTGTCCGAGGGCACAGCCTTCAAACACGCTGTGTTGTTGCTGGAGAACAATCTGCCCAAAATCCGCGAGCAGGATCTCATCGCTTCTATCCGCTTTGTGATTGAGCAGTGGGCACCTCACCCAAACTACCTCAGGATAGATGGACGCCCAGTGATCTTCTTTGAGGGAATGACCCGACCTTGGGGCAGCATCGGAGCAGCTCATGCAGCATGGACGCGCATCCGCCAGGCGACTGACCCTGGTCGGCAGGCACTTTGGTTTGCAGAGGGGCTGACCCCTGCGTTTAACCCTCTTTTTGACGGACTATATGTCTATCGCATTGATCATCAAGTTGCTCCGCGCAGTTGGCTGAAGCAACCCACGCTGGCGGCAAACCTGCGATCAGTGGCAGAGCAACACGGCGTTCGACTCTACTTCGCGGACACCATTGCGCCTGGCTTCGACGACACGCGCTCAAATCAACTGCGCACGCTAGACGTGCGCTCACCTGCCCCGCGCTTCAAGCGCGATCGCCGCAACGGCGAGTACTACCGTGAGACATTCAGCGTCACCTCGAAGACGAACGGCGACTTGCTGTTGGTCAAAAGCTTCAACGAGTGGATCGAGGGGACGGCGATTGAACCAGGCACAACCTACGGCGACCTCTACCTAGATCTAACTTGCGAGCTAGCCAACGCCTACCGTGCAGCAGCTCGATGACTTGAACGATGACGATTCAACCTTGGCGCACCCGCGCCACCCGCGAGGTCTACCGCAACCCCTGGATCCGCGTGCGCGAGGACGTAGTTGAGCTACCCAACGGCAAGACGACGATCTACGGCGTGTGCGAAATGAATGAGTGCGTCGGCGTCCTGCCTTTCATAGACGACGAGCACGTGGTCATGGTGCGGCAATACCGCTACGTGTTCGCAGACGGCTCGCGCTGGGAGATGCCCACCGGCGGCTGCAAGCCGAACGAATCGCCTGAGCAAGCTGCTCAGCGCGAGCTTGCCGAGGAGATCGGCTATCGCGCTGGTACTCTCCAGCCGATCAATACGCACTGGACTTCCAAGTCAGTCTGCCACGAGGTTGCGCACCTGTTTATCGCGCGCGACCTGCACCCCGTTCAAGCCGTCCCCGATGACACGGAGTTCCTCGAGGTGCGCGTGATGCCTTTCGACGACGTTGCGCGCATGGTGCTCAGCAGCGAGATCCGCGATGCAATGACAGTGATCGCGGTGCTGTGGGCACTGCACGCACGCGGAAGCTAGGTGCCGTTTCGGGTGTGTAGCGACTAGTTCGCCCGCGCAGAAGCGCGTTGTGCGGCAACGGTAAGGCTTGTCACTGCTCCTACCCCTGCGCCCCTCTTCCTGAGGGAGAGGGAACGGGGGTGAGGGCGAACCAACACACTATGCACCACGTACTCGAGCCCAGACAATCCCTGTCCCCCTGTGTCCTGCGCAGACATCGCTACAATCGCATACGCGCGGGGCACGCGCAGAGCGAGCTTGCGCTCACTTACCGCAGGAGTGATTTGCAATGGCACAAGTGAGAATTGGCATCAACGGTTTTGGGCGCATTGGGCGACAAGTGCTCAAAGCGATCTACGAACACCATCGAGGCGTCTTCGATATCGTCGCCATCAACGACCTCATGGACGCGCACACCAACGCGCACCTGTTCAAGTACGACTCGAACTACGGTCGCTTCAACGGCACGGTTGAGGTTGACGGCAAAGACTTAATTGTCAACGGCGACCGCATCAGAGTCTTTGCAGAGAAAGACCCTGCTGCCATCCCCTGGGGCAGCGTCGGTGCGGACATTGTGATCGAGTCCACAGGGCTGTTCACTGACGCAGACAAAGCGCGCGCACATCTCAACGGCGGCGCTAAGAAGGTGATCATCAGCGCCCCAGCCAAGAAAGAAGACATCACCATCGTCATGGGAGTGAACCATGACAAATACGACCCAGCCAAGCATCACATCATCTCCAACGCCTCGTGCACCACGAACGGGCTGGCGCCAGTGGCGAAGGTGCTCTTCGACAAATTCGGCATCGAGAAGGGCATCTTGACCACCGTGCACTCCTACACCAATTCGCAGAAGCTGCTCGACTTGGCAGCGAAGGACTTGCGCGACGCACGCGCAGCCGCGCTCAACATCGTGCCGAGCGAGACAGGCGCTGCGCGCGCAGTCGGGCTGGTCATCCCTGAGCTGCAGGGCAAATTCAGCGGCATCTCCTTCCGCGTCCCAACGCCGACGGTCTCCATCGTTGACTTCACCGCCCTGCTCAGCCGCGACGTAACCAAAGAAGAAGTCAACGCGGCGATGAAGGAGTATGCCGAAGGTCCGATGAAAGGCATCTTGGGCTACACGGAAGAGCCGTTGGTCTCATCGGACTTGAAGGGTGACCCGCGCTCGTCTATCTTCAGCGCAGTTGACACCTTAGTCATCGGCGGCAACCTGGTCAAAGTGCTGGCTTGGTACGACAACGAGTGGGGGTATGCCTGCCGCGTCGGCGACCTGGCTGCCTATATCGCAGCGAGGATGTAGCGCGCAGCACACCTGCGTCGCAGAATCCATCGCAGAGGTGCACAGCCCGAGGCGAGGCTGCTGCACCTCTGTTCTTTGGAACGACTGAAGGCGAGACAACGTCTGAATGGGCATGAGGTCTTTGAAAACATCTGCATTGATGCTTGCTGCGTCCCTGTTCGCTCTGGTAGCAGGGAGCTGTGTCATGACGCCCCCTCAGCCTCCCCTCCAGCCTCGCCAGCCTGCGGCGCCCGCTGAGCCGCTCCCCGCACCCACATCCCTACCGCTGACTAATCCAACCTCGCTCCCCGACACGCCGATCGCGCTCAAGCACGCTGAGGCGCACCAAACGTTCGCGTTTGGTCTGTTGCGCGAACTGGTCAGTCGCTCGTCAGGCAACAATGTGTTCATCTCCCCGCCAAACATTGCGTTGGCGTTGGGGATGGCGGCAAACGGCGCACGGGGTCAAACGCTGCAGGAGATGCTCGACCTGCTCGGGAAGGGTGCTGACCTGGATTCGCTCAATCAGGATTACCGCGCCCTGCAAGTGTTGCTCAACCGCGAGAGCGCTGGCTTGGTTCTTACTTCGGGGAACGCGGCTTGGGTGCGCGCTGGCGTTGACCTCTACCCAGAGTACGAAGCGCAAGTCCGCAAGGTGTTCGGCGTGCCTGTAGTCGCACTCGACTTCAACAGCCCGAGCGCAGTCGAGGCAATCAACCAATGGGCTTCGACAGCTACGCGCGGGCGCATTCCAGTCATCGTTGAGCAGATACCGCCTGAGCTGGTGCTCTTCCTCGCCAGCGCGATTTACTTCAAGGGCGACTGGCAAGTGAAGTTCGACGAGAGGGAAACCCAGGATCAACCCTTCACCCTCGCAGATGGCTCACAAGTGCAAGTGCCGCTGATGTTCCGCTCGGGCAAGTTCACCTACCTGAAAGGAGACGGCTTTCAAGCAGCACGCTTGCCCTACGCCGATGGATCGATGTGGATGACAGTGGTCGTCCCAGAGGAAGGGCGCACCCTCAACGACCTGGTTGCGGGGTTGACGGCGGAGCGGTGGCGCACGTGGACAGCACAGTGGCAACCGAACCGAGAGGGCAGCGTCTTCGTGCCGCGCTTCCGTATGCGCTACGATGCTGAGCTGAGCGAACCGCTCTCAGCGCTCGGCATGCGCCAGGCGTTCGATAGAAATGCCGCCGACTTCTCAGGCATGCGTCCTGTTCCGCCCAACTTGTTCATCAGCTTCGTCCGCCATCAGTCCTTCTTGGAAGTCAACGAGCAGGGCAGCGAGGCAGCCGCGGTCACTTCGATTGGTGTTGGGATCACCGCTGTTCAGATTGACGAGCAGCCCTTCGTGCTGCGCGCCGACCGACCGTTCCTTCTGATGATTGAAGATAGCCGCGTGGACGTGCCTTTGTTCATCGGGGCAATCTTCAACCCGCTAGCTGAGGGCTAAACCCGCTGGGCTGGGGCAGCGGCTCGCCGATGGCGATCAGCCGCGCCCCAGCCGGCACAAGCGCTGAGGTGATCTCATGCACAAGCCCATAGGCTTGCGCCTGGCTGGGGTTCAGCGTGGCGCGCTGGTGCATGTCGGCGATGATCTGCGCGAGAGGCTTGCCCGTGGTGTCTGCGATCACGCGAGCGATGTTCTCTTGGTCAATCCGCAGCCCCTTTAGGTGCTCCTCGAGCTGGCTCTCGCTGAGCTGAACGTTGCCCTGGATGTTGAACTGAATGGGATGGATCAAGAACCGCGCGTGAGGCACGCAGCGCCGCACCTGTCCGGCACAGAACATCACCACGCCGATTGAATCCACGCTGCCGAAGTTGTACGTGTGCACCTCGAAGGGTGCACCGCGCAAGAAGTTATACGCCGAAAGGCCGTGGAACACCGAACCGCCCGGGGACGACAACAGCAGATGCACGCGCGACACCGATTGTTGAATTGCAGCGTCGAGCGACTGAAAGAGCTGTGCAATCGTCTGCGGCAGCACGGGGGCGAAGAAACGGATGTAAAGCTCGTTCATAGGCGTTTGGGGAGCGCTTCTGTCAGCCACATGGACGTTAGGGCGGCGAAGTTGCGGCGAAAGCGGTCAGGATTGCGCTTCAGGCTCTCGCGCTCGATGCGCGGCATGATTTGTTCAAACGCATCCTTGAGTTCAGCGAAATCAATCTGTCCGGTGCGCAGCATCAGCAGCACGTCCTGAAAGTCGCCCTCCCGTCCGCGCTCGATCTTGCTCAGCGCTGTGCTGTA
>JANWZM010000113.1 GCA_025054635.1 Thermoflexales bacterium | reverse complement strand
GCGGACGATGGTGGCGCGCACGATCTTCTGGTCGGGCATGACGTAGTATTGCGCCACAGCGTGACCTGCCTCGTGGTAAGCGAGCACGCGCCGCTGCGATTCATCCATCTCTTCGATGGGCGCCTCCATGCCGATGGTCTGCTCCATGAAGGCGCGGTCAATGTCGCGCTGGCTGATCTTGCGCCGCCCGTCGAAGAAGGCGATGCGCACAGCGTCTTTTGTGATTGCGCCCGCAATGTCGGCTGGGGTCATCCCAGCGGTGTCAGCGACGATCGCCTCAACGTCAACCGTCTCGTCGTGCGCCACCTTGCGCAGGTAGCCCTCGATGATCTGGCGGCGGCTGGCGCGGTCGGGCGGGTCAACGGCGATCTTGGTGTCCAGGCGCCCGGAGCGGGTGAGGGCGGGGTCGAGCACATCCGGGCGGTTGGTGCTGCCCATCCACATCACGTGCCAGTTGCGCTTTGGCTTGTATTCCTTGCCGAAAAAGCGGTACACCTTGCGCCAGAACTTCTCGCTGCGCGAGGGCTTGTTCATGCCGTCCATCTGGCTGAGCAAGGTCGAGAGCGCAAACATGCCCAAGCCGAAGCCGGTGAAGCTGCCCACCATTGGGCCGCTGCCGCGCACCCCGCCTCGGTTCATGCCGACGGCGTCAATCTCGTCAATGTATGCTACGCACGCGCCGTACTTCTTGGCGAGGTCGCGCGCCCACTTGCAGAAGCGCAGCACCTTGAGGATGTCCATGCCCCAGAACATGCCCTGGAAGCTGGTGCCCTGGGCGCTGATGAACGCCATGCCTGACTCACCCGCAATTGCCTTGGCGAGCATGGTCTTGCCAGTGCCGGGCGGCCCGTAGAGCAGCAAGCCGCTGATGTATTTGCCGCCCATCTTCTCGAACTCTTTGCGGTCGCGCAGCAGGCTCATCCACTGTTTGACCAGCCGGACAAGCTGCGGCTGTCCCCAGTAATCGTCAAAGGTCACAGTAGTGTCATCGCCTGGGCGGATGATCTCGGCTTCGGGGCGGGACAAGAACCAGAACAGCAACCCAAATTGGACAACGATGCTGAACAGCGCCGTCATGACAAACAGCGCCAACCGCACCAACTCCCCAGCGATGGTGAAGAAGATGTTGAGGGAGACGTCGTCAATCGTGGCGAGCAGATAGATGGTGATGGCGAGGCTGATGAGAAGGGTGATCTTGATGAAGTCCCTGACTGCACGGCGGAGGCGGTTGGGCCAGCGGTTGTAGGGGATGTCGATCTTCTTTTTCTTTGGGCGCGCGTTGGCTGCGCCAGCAGCGCCAGATGCGGTTTTTGAACCGAGTAAGCTTGCCATTGCCTGATCTAACTCCTTCACCCTGTCGCTATCGTCGCAGAGGTCTCACCATTCTAGTATCACCGCAGCGAGCGGTTGCCAGCGAGTTAAGGTTTGGTGAGAGCGCCAAGGTCTGTCCGCCTCAGCCCTGTGGGAATTAGCCCTCGTCCTGAACGACCCTGTGCAGAGATCGCAAGCCTACAGCGACTATCTCTATAAGGAGCGCATGAAAGGGCGCTTAGATTTTGTTAAGGAGTAAGGAAGGAGGACGGTTTCAATGCGTCACAGACACGATCACATCCGATATGGGCGGCTGGCGCTGCGCGCTGGCGGCATTCTCGCAGCCGCGCTTGGTGCAGGCGTGCTGTCAGTCGGCATTGCCAGCGCGGCGACGATTACCGTCAACACAAGCGCAGACGAATTCGACCTCGTGCCGAATAGTACCTGTTCGCTGCGCGAGGCGATCGAGTCGGCGAACCAGGACGCTAACTTCGGCGGCTGCAATGGGACGGGAGCCTACGGCAACGACACAATTGTCTTTGCCAGCAGTGTAACTGCTGTTAACCTGACTCTCATCTCAGGAACGGGTAATGACAACAACAAATACCTAGACCTGGACATAGGGGACACTAACCCGAACTTCCCGAACGACCTGACGATAGATGGTGGCCCCGTTGGGGTGATCGTTCAGCCGGGCACACTCAACTGGACTGACCGCATCTTCGACATCGTGCCGCTCCCCGGCATCCAGCCTGGTGCAGTGGTGCTGCGCAACCTCACGATCCAAGGCGGCGCTGCGCCCAGCGACGAGACTGGAGGCGGCTCACCCTGTTTCAATAGTGGCGGCGGTGTTCGCAATCTCGCAGGCACAAATCTAACCTTGGAGAGGGTCGTCATCCAGAATAACACCATGCCGATGAACGGCGGTGGGGTGTGCCATCAAAGCGCAGGTGTGCTCCTTGTCGTCAATAGCACTATCCGCAACAACGCAGCCTCTGCCATGATGGGCGGCGGGATTTTCGCGACAGGACCGAACGCCACTATGCTGATTCAGAACAGCGTAATCCGCGACAACACTGCGTCGCGCGGCGGTGGCGGCATCTACGACGCGACAGGTAGCTTCACCCTGGAAAACAGCCAGGTGCTGAGCAACACGGTCAACGGCCCGAACGGAATTGGCGGTGGAATCTTCATCTTCGATGGACCGCCGAAGAGCATCCTTACCAGCACAGTGGCATACAACCGCGCCGACGGCGATGGCGGCGGCATCTACGTCCAAAATCCAGGCGGCGTTCAAATCAACGGCAGCACGGTGCTGAGCAACACCGCGGGCGCGTTTTTGCAGAACCCCGGCAACGGCGGCGGCATTTGGAGCAACAGGAGACTCACCCTCAACAACACTCAAGTGTTGAGCAACGCCGCGTTGGTCAGCGGCACTGTGTCGAGCTTCACACCGCCGGGTGGTGGTGGCATCTACAGCGCTCAGAACGCACAGCTCACCGTCACCGATGGGCGCGTCTCGTCCAACCTGGCGCGCAAGTTCACCTCTGGTGTGATTGCTGGCGGTGGTATCTGGAACGGCGGATCGGGCACCCTGAGCAATGTCGAGGTCGCCAGCAATGTTGCAGACGGCGCCATACCGTTCGTCACTGCCCAAGGCGGCGGCATCTTCAACGGAGCAACGCTGAACGTGCTTAGCAGCAGCCGCATCCACTTCAACCGCGCAGAGGGCGCAGGGGCGTTTGGCGGTGGCATCTACAACGCTGATGTGTTCAGCGCTGGCGGGGCGCAGCTCACCCTGCAAAGCAGCAGCGTTGCGACTAACACCGCGCAGGGTAATCCTGGCTTCGGCTTTGCCCAGGGCGGCGGGGTGTTCAACAGCAGCGCACCTGGCGATACTGCGAGCATTCTGTCCAGCGAGATCCGCAACAACCGTGCAGACGGCGGTCAGGGCGCCTTAGGGGGCGGCGTGAGCAGCTTGGGGGTGTTGACTTTGACCAGCGCGACGGTGATCAGCAACGCAGCGACCAGCGTCATGCAGATGAGCATAGGCGGCGGGGTGAACACAGGTGGCATCGTGCTGATCACCAACACGCAGATCTTGACTAACGTCGCCTACCAAGGCGGCGGTTGGCACAACGGCGCGATTGGCGCACAATTGCTGCACAGCACAGTGCGCTTTAACCGTGCGCTCCCCACCAGCAACGCGTTTGACCACGGCGGTGGCATCTACAACATGGCTGACGGCGTGCGGCTTCAGGTCGTCACGGTGTGCGATAACCAAGCGGCTGACGACGGCGGCGGACTGCACAATGCACCCAGCGGCGTGCTGACAATCACCGCCTCGGTCGTGTGCGCCAACACCGCAGGAGCACAGGGCGGCGGTATCCTCAACGAGGGCACGCTCACAGGCGTGAACGTCACACTCAGCGGCAACGGCGCGCCGAGCGGCGGCGGCTTGCGCGCCATTGGTGGCACAGCGAACCTCACCCACACCACAATCGCCAGCAACACCAGCGGCAACGGCGTCAGCATTGGCAGCGGGACAGTCAATGTCCGCGCGACGCTGCTGGCGTATAACGCAGGCGGGAACTGCAGCGGTTCCCTGACTGACAATGGCAACTCGCGCTCCAGCGACAACACATGCAGCGTCAGCGTGTCCAACAGCAACCCGCTCCTGCGCCCGCTGGCGCTGAACGGCGGTTCGACGCTCAACCATGCGCCGCTGCCGCACAGCCCAGCGCTCGACGCAGCCGGCAACTGCAACGCTTACGGGGTGTTCAACGACCAGCGCGGCGTCTCGCGCCCGCAGAACACCGCTTGCGATGTCGGCGCCGTCGAGTTGCAATTCTGGCGTGCATACCCGCCGATCGTGCGCAAGGAGTGACAGGGTAAGATTTAGACAGCAAGCGGGCTCTCACATGCACTAAAAGGTTCAGCGTGATCTAGCCCTCACCCCCTATCTCCCTCAGAAAAGAGGGACAGGGGGTGAGGGCGCTTTCTCTCGGCAATCGCTATGTACTCCAGCGACTACGTCAAGCGCATGATCGAGCAGTTCGGCGCCTTCCTGATGGCGCTCAAGCAACTGCTCACCGAGAATCGCCTGCAGGAAGCCCGCGAGCAGATTGACCTGGCGTACCGCCAGGTGCTCGGCTTTGAGCCGGACTTCGCTCGCGCTGCTTCGGAAGACACCCTGCTGCTGATGACGAGCTTGGCGCGCATAGGCGACCTCGACCGCGTCCTCGCCCTAGCCGATGTGCTCGCTGCCGACGGCGACTGGCACGCGCTCGCGGGTGACTTGGAGATCGCTGAGACCTGCTACCAGAAGGCGCTGCACCTGCTGATTGACGCCCTGCTGCAACAGCCGTTCGGCACGTCGAAGGAATACGTTGACCGGGTTGACGCGCTGATTGATCGCCTCGAGGCACACGATGCGCTTGGTGAGCCGTCGCTGGTGCGCATCTTTCGCTACGCGGCGCGCCTGCAGCGCTACGCCGACGCTGAGGACGCCTTGTTTCACCTGCTCGAGGTCACCCCTGAGGTCGAGCGTTGGCGCGCAGAGGGCATCCAGTTCTACCAATCGCTGCTGGCTTTGCGCGACCACGAGCTGCTGCTCGGCGGCTTGTCGCGCGATGAGGTGTTGGCTGCGCTAGAAGAACTCAGTGCGAGCGACAACATGGGTGAGGCAGTCTAGCCTCGCAAGGGGAATGGGAGCGACAGGACTCGAACCTGTGACCTTTGCGATGTCAACGCAACGCTCTAACCAGCTGAGCTACGCCCCCGCCGGACTTACGGGATTATAAACCGAACTCGCAAACTGGTAGTATCTGAGGGAAGAGTCTAGGCTCGAATGCGCGGTGCGAGGTGCGTTGCCCGCCCCTGCATCCCTCTCCCTGAGGGAGTAAAGATGGAGGTGAAGCAGAACGACTTGCCTTGCTGCGTAGGACTCACTCTCTAGGTCACTCACAACCCAGTTGCCGTATGTCCCAGGACAAGATCATCGTGCGCGGGGCGCGCACCCACAACCTGAAGAACATCAACGTCGAAATCCCGCGCGAGCGGCTGGTGGTGATCACCGGCTTAAGCGGCAGCGGCAAGTCTTCGTTGGCGTTCGACACCATCTTCGCTGAGGGACAGCGGCGCTACATCGAGAGCCTATCTGCATACGCCCGGCAGTTCCTCGGGCAGATGGAGAAGCCCGACGTTGACCAGATTGACGGGCTTTCGCCGGCGGTCTCGATTGACCAAAAGGGCAGCAGCCACAACCCGCGCTCGACCGTCGGCACAGTGACCGAGATCTACGACTACCTGCGCTTGCTCTTCGCTCGCGTCGGCGTGCAATACTCGCCCGTCACTGGTTTGCCGTTGGTCTCTCAAACGCCGCAGCAAATCGTGGATCAGCTCGCCGCACTGCCGTCGGGGACGCGCGTGCAAGTGCTTGCGCCGCTGATCAAAGACCGCAAGGGGCATCATCAGCAGGTCTTCGAGGACGTGCGTAAGCAGGGCTTCGCCCGCGTCCGCGTGGACGGCGAGGTGCGCGCAGTGGACGAGGACATCCAGCTCGACCGCTACAAGTTGCACACCATCGAGGCAGTCGTAGACCGCTTAGTGATCCCGCAGGCTGACGACCTCGACCGTGCGGCGTTCCTCTCGCGCCTGAACGACTCGGTCGAAACCGCGCTCAAGCTCGGCGATGGCTTCCTCGTCGCCATGGTGCAAGAGCCGGGGCAGCCCACGTGGCGCGATGTGCTGTTCAGCGAGAAGAAGGTAGATCCCGCCACAGGCAAGAGCTATCCTGACCTTGAGCCGAAGCTGTTCTCGTTCAACTCGCCCCTAGGTGCATGCCCTGAGTGTCAGGGGCTGGGCAGCAAGCGCGTGATTGACCCGGCGCTCGTGGTGCCCAACCCAGAGCTTTCGCTCGAAGAAGGAGCGATCAACGCCATCGGCTGGAGCAGCGACAACGAAGAAAGCTGGGGCTGGCAATTGCTTACTGCGGTATGCAAGGCATACGCCATCCCGATGAACCGCCCTTGGCGTGCCCTTAGCCGCGCCCAGCAGGAGCTGATCCTCTACGGCAACGGCGACGAGCGCGTGCGCATGAGCTATATCAACCGCCTCGGCGAGCGCCGCGTTTACGACGCGCCGTTCGAGGGCGTGATCCCCAACCTGATGCGCCGCTACCGCGACAACCCCGGCGACTACGTCCGCCAAGCCATCGAAGAAGTCATGACCTTCCAGCCGTGCGAAGCCTGCAAGGGCAAGCGCCTAAAGGAGGAAGTGCTGTGCGTGCGCGTCGCGGGCAAGAACATTGCCGAGGTGACCGACATGAGCATCCGCGAGGCGCTAGCGTGGGTGGATAGCCTCGGAGTGCTGGATGAGTCTGCCTTTGGCGAGGGCGCGCTCAGCGAGCGCGACAAGCAGATCGCCCGTCCAATCGTCAAGGAGATCCGCGCGCGCCTGCAATTCCTGGTTGACGTTGGGCTGGACTACCTGACGCTCAGCCGCAGTGCGATGACGCTGAGCGGCGGTGAGGCGCAGCGCATCCGCCTGGCAACTCAGGTCGGCTCGCAGCTCACAGGTGTGCTCTACGTGCTGGACGAGCCGAGCATCGGTTTGCATCAGCGCGACCAACAGCGCCTGATCAACACGCTGCTGCGCCTGCGCGACTTGGGCAACACCGTGCTGGTCGTCGAGCACGACGACGACACCATGCGCGCTGCCGATTGGATCATCGACATGGGGCCTGGCGCAGGCGAGCACGGCGGGCAGGTCGTCGCCGTCGGCACCCCGCAGCAAATCATGAAGAACGAAGCCTCGTTGACTGGGGCTTACCTCAGCGGGCGCAAGCGCATCCCAATCCCGAAGCAGCGCCGGGCGGGGAACGGCAAGGCGCTCCTCATTAAGGGCGCGCGCGAGAACAACCTCAAGAACATTGATGTGCGTATCCCGCTCGGCAAGTTCGTCGTCGTCACAGGCGTCAGCGGCAGCGGCAAGTCCTCGCTGATTGTCGAGTGTCTCTACAAAGCCCTGGCAAACCGCCTCAACGGCGCGCTCGAGCATCCCGGCGAGATGGACGACATCTTGGGGTTGGAGCACCTCGACAAGGTGATCAACATAGACCAGCAGCCGATTGGGCGCACACCGCGCAGCAACCCTGCCACCTACACTGGTCTGTGGACGCCGTTGCGTGAGCTGTTCGCCAGCCTGCCCGAGAGCAAACTGCGCGGCTACAAAAGCGGTCGGTTTTCGTTCAACGTCAAAGGCGGACGCTGCGAGGCGTGTGAGGGGCAGGGCGTGCTGCAGATCCAAATGCAGTTCATGCCCGATATCTACGTCACCTGCGACGTGTGCCACGGCACGCGCTTCAACCGCGAGACGCTCCAGGTGCGCTACAAGGGCAAGAACATCGCCGAGGTGCTCGACATGACGGTGACCGAGGCGCTGGAGTTCTTCAAGGACATCCCTGCGATCGCGCGCAAACTGCAAACGCTGGAAGAGGTCGGCTTGGGCTACATCCGCCTAGGGCAGCCAGCGACGACGCTGAGCGGCGGCGAAGCGCAGCGCATCAAGCTCAGCCGCGAGCTGAGCAAGCGCGCCACAGGGCGCACGATCTACGTGCTCGATGAGCCTTCGGTCGGCTTGCACCACGCCGACGTGCACCGCCTGATCCAGGTGCTCAATCGCCTGGTTGACGACGGCAACACCGTTGTGGTGATCGAGCACCATCTGGACATCATCAAGGTCGCTGACTGGGTGATTGACCTCGGTCCGGAGGGCGGCGCAGGAGGCGGTCGAGTTGTCGCCGAGGGCACGCCAGAGGAGGTCGCAGGCGTCGCAGAAAGCTACACCGGACAGTTTCTGCGTCGCCTGCTCGAGCAAGAGGCGAAGTGGGACGCAGTTGCTCAAGCTGCGGCAAAAGTGAACGGTCGGGCAAGGCGGACGCATCAGCCTGCCTGAGGTGTGGCATAGGGCTGACCTGTAAAGTGCGCAGGAACAGCGGGTGCTGTCCCTGCTGGTGTGCGGTGCACCTTTTGAGCATGAGGGCGCACATCCCCAAGGGCTTTACCCTACGCTATACTCTCCAGCGAAGGCTTCAGCGATCTTGTGCGGAGACTCGCTAGCGCCGTAGCGCTGTGCTGGAACGCTGAATGCAGGAAGGAGGATCGGGTGTATGGACTTTGCTCAGCTGCTCTTCGGCATCATCGCCAATCCCAACGTTGCCTACGTGCTGTTGGTGGTTGGACTGCTTGCGCTGGTGCTTGCGATCACAGCGCCGGGGACGGGATTTCTTGAGATCGCAGCGGTGGTCTGCCTGGCGCTGGCGGTAATCGGCTTGTCGCAGTTGCCCGTCAACATCGCAGGCATTGCGCTGATCGGGTTAGGAATAGCCCTGCTTCTTGCCGACATCAAGCTGCAGAGCGGGCTCGTGGCAGTGGGAGGTGCGGTGGCGCTTGGGCTGGGGTCGCTGTTCCTATTCCGACCGGGCGAGGACGCGGTCGTGGTCTCGTGGTGGCTGGCGTTGGGCGTGACCCTGGGCACGGCTGCCTTGTTTGGGTTTGGCGCGACCCGCGCGTTTCGCGCCATGCGCGCCCCTGCCCGCGTAGGTGACACGAACCTTGTCGGCGCGGTGGGGATTCTGCGCTCGGCGATGACGAAAGAGGGCACCCATTACGTCGGGACAGCGCTGGTCAACGGCGAGCTTTGGACGGTCCGATCCGACGTTGCTCTGCCCGAGGGCAGCGAGGTTGTCGTAACGCGCGTTGAGGGGTTGACCCTGCACATCTGTCCACAGCCGCCTGCTCCTGCGCCTCGCAGTGCGGATCTCAGGGACATCTTCACGCAGCGCAGAAGCGGGCGATGAACCTGCCTTGCAAGAGGTCAATTTGCGCTCACCAGGAGCGGCTACACCTGGGAATTTGCCCTACCCCTATCCCCTTTCCTCATAATTGAAGATGGGCGCAGTGAGAGCATAGCAGCGCGGTATCCACCGCGTGCGTCTAGGTCTGATCACTTTCCCACTTGCTAATCTTTGCCGAGCAGGAGGTTAACCAATGGAAGGACTAGTAGGCATCGTGGCGCTAGCGTGCGCTGCTTTAGTTGGTCTGTTTGTGATTGCAGGCTTGTTCTCATCCTACGTGCGCATCGTGCGCGAATACGAGCGCCTAGTTGTGTTCCGACTGGGTCGCTCGATTGGTGTGCGCGGTCCGGGCGTAGTGTTGCTGTTCCCCTTCCTGGACACCGCCCAGAAGGTGGATCTGCGCGAGCAGTTCATGGATGTGCCCCAGCAGACCTGCATCACAAAGGACAACGCGCCGATCAGCGTGGACTTCTTGATTTACTGGAAGGTGTTCGACCCCGAGCGCAGCTTGCTGCAAGTGGGCAACTTTGCAGCAGCTTCGCAGGGCATTGCGACGACGACGCTGCGCGCCGTGATCGGCGACATCACCTTGGATGAGGTGCTGGCGCAGCGCGAGCGCATCAACAATGAGCTGCGCACCAAGCTCGACGAGGTGACTGAGCGCTGGGGCGTGAAGATCACCGCCGTCGAAATTCGCGAGATCACCCCGCCGCGCGACGTACAGGAAGCGATGAACCGCCAGATGAGCGCCGAACGCAACCGCCGCGCGCTAGTCACCGAGGCAGAGGGCAAGCGCCAAGCCGCAATTGCCATGGCGCAGGGCGAGAAGGAAGCGGCAATCCTCCGCGCGGAGGGCATGAAGCAGTCCGCCATCCTCGAGGCGGAAGGCTTGAAGGCGTCGCAGGCGCTAAAGGCAGAAGGCTTTGCGGAAGCGCTGGAGCGCATCTTCAGCGTCGCTCAGCGACTCGATGCGAACACCATGATGCTGCAATACCTTGAGGCGCTCAAGACGCTCGGCGCAAGCCCCTCGACCAAATACATCTTCCCAATGGAATTCACCTCGCTGATCCGCCCGCTGGCAGCAATGGCGGAAGGCAACGGCAGGGGGCGGCAGGAGGAGCAGCGGCTGCCCTCTGCGTGACCCACACAACGAGGCTCAACTCAGCATTGGGCGAAGCCCCTAGCCCGCAGGCTAGGGGCTTCTACTTGTGTGCTCACTTCCCTTATCGGGTAGTTACCCTTGTTGTATCGTACGAAGTGTATGGGCGCGACATTGCTCGCCATCCTGGCACATCCTGACGACGAGTCGTTCGGCCCAGGAGGAACGCTAGCGCGGTATGCTGCAGAGGGCGCAGCCGTGTACTACCTTTGCGCTACGCGCGGCGAATCGGGCACGGTTGACCCCGCCTTCCTCAACGGCTATCCCGACGTTGGCGCGCTGCGCACGGCTGAGCTGATGTGTGCAGCCCACGTGCTCAACTTGGCTGAGGTGCGTTTCCTGGGCTACCGCGACTCGGGGATGAACGGCTGCCACGACGCCCTGCCTCGAGATGCGCTTGCCTGTGCGCCAACGGATGAAGTCGCCCAGCGGATCGCAGTACACCTGGCTGAGCTGAAGCCGCACGCGGTGATCACGCATGACCCGTTCGGCGGCTATGGACACCCTGATCACATCGCGCTCCACCGAGCAGTGCTGCGCGCTTACACCTGCCTATACGGCGTGGAGTGGCAGACGCTGCCGAACGGGATGGTGCGCGCAAAGCATGCTCCTGTAGCCGCGCCTCGGCTGTATTTCACGACGATCCCGAAGCACTGGTTCAAGCTCGGCGTGCGTTTGCTGCGCTTGTTTGGTCAAGACCCGCGTCGATTTGGGCGCAACCGCGACATTGACCTGGTGCGCATCGCAAGCTGGGAGTTGCCGGTGACCACGCGGGTTGACGTGCGACGCTACGTCGCGGTCAAGCAGCACGCTTCGGCATGTCACGCGAGCCAACTGCCGCTAGGGCGGCAGAGCTGGGTTGCGCGCTTTCTGTTCCGCCGCGCTCAGCCCGTCGAGTACTTCACGCGCGCTTACCCGCCTGCCACTGAGGGCGAGTCAATTGAGACAGGGCTACTCGACTGAAGGGGGATGGTGTGGGGATTGCATTTTTTGACATGGACAAGACGCTGCTCAGCGCGAGCAGCAGCACGCTCTACGTGCGCCACTTGTGGTCGCGCCGCTTGATCTCGCTGCGCGAGGTGCTTGAGGTCACGTGGGTGAGCATGCAGTACTCGCTTAACATGCTGAACTTCCCGCGAGCGATGGCGCGCCTGAGCCGCAACATTAAGGGGGGCGATGCGACCGCAACTCAGGCGCTGTGCGAGCAGTGGGTGCGCGATGAGCTTGTTGGCTACGTTGCGCCGCTGGCGCTTAAGCGGCTGCGCGAGCATCAGCAGCGCGGCGACCACGTTGTTCTGCTCTCTGCCTCGACTCAATTCATCGTGCGCCCAATAGCAGAGCACCTGGGTATCCCCTATGGCTGCACCGAGCTTGAGGTCGTTGATGGCAAGTTCACTGGCGGCATCGTCGGCGAGCCGTGCTACGGCGAAGGGAAGCGAATTTGGGGCGAGCGCATCGCTGCGGATTGTGGCGTCCCGCTGAGCGAATGCACGTTCTACACCGATTCGTACTCTGACCGCCCGCTGCTCGACGTGGTTGGCTTCCCAGTCGCAGTGAACCCTGACGCTAAACTCGCCCGCTACGCCGCGCGCCGCGGATGGCGGATCGAGCGGTTCTACTGAGCGAGCCATGCTTGACGCGCTGCGCGTGCTTTGGAAGACGCTGCAAGACCTCTGGGGCGAGATGTTCTACCTCGTCCTAATGAACTTGCTGACACTGGTGCTTATGCTGCTGGTGATCCCCGGCCCGCCAGCGTGGGTCGCGTTGTGTGCGGTGTGCAACCGCGTTGCAAACGACTACGCGATCTCCTGGGAGACCTACTTTCGGGCTTTTCGAGCCCATTTCTTGAAAGCCTGGCTATACTCGCTGGCGTCGCTGGTGGCGATTGCGCTGATTGGGTTGAACTTCTGGTGGTATGGCGCAGTATTCGGCAATCAGGAATGGGCACAATGGGTGCGCGGCGCTTGGCTCGCGGCGGCTGTCTTCTGGGTCGTGATCAACTTCTACATCGTTGCTTTCTACCTCGAGCAAGAGGACAGGCGTTGGCGCATTGCCTTTCGCAACGCGCTGCTCACAGCGGGCGCCTTTCCGCTCTTCACCCTGGCGCTACTCATCGTCGGCGGGGTGATCATGGCGATCGCCGTTGTTTTTACGCCTTTGTTCGTGATGATCGGCCCAGCGTTTTGGGCGCTACTCGGCAGTGAGGCTGTTGCCAATCGCCTCCGCGCTTGGCAAGCGCGAGCCGCAGCCCGCATGGGCGAGTCGCCTAGTGAGCAAAAGGCAGAACAGCCATGGTAACGGGCGCTGACTCAGACGACAACCTCGATGGCATCAGCTTGGACTTGGACGCGCTGGCGCGCGCCATGGTCGAGCAGGGGTTGTCCAGCGTGCTTTCTTACCGCCAGCAGGCGCGCTTGTTAGATCCGACTTGGCTGCGCGTTGAAAGCAACCGCTCAATCCGTCTGGATATTTCGGTTGATGCTGCGCTCAACCGTGCCTCGGCAACTTGGCTGGAGGTGCTCTGCCGTGCAAACAACCTCTGCGCCCGACGAACCAACCGCAAGACGAGGGTGCGCTTCTTGCTGGAGGCTATCACAGACTCGGAGTGGTTGCGCGCGCGCGTGCGCGCGTTCAGCGGTGGTGCACAGGTGATGCTGCACAGCATCCTGGACAGCGGCGGGTGGGTTCGTCTGGCAGACCTCAGCCAGCGATTTGGCTCTGCTCGGGGTCAGTTGCTCCCAGACGACTGGCTTGCATCAAGCCTGGGCGAACTCTGCCTGCGCGGTATTGTCTTCCTCGGCAAGTCAGTCGTCCGCGCTGAAGTGCGCTCTGCCCGCCGAGCAGACCGCGTTGCTGTTATCCCGCAAGACCTGCGCAGCAGGCTGCGCAGCGTCCTGGAACAGTCCCTGAGCCTGTGGGAGGAGGAATGGCTGTCGGAGGTCTTCAGCGACCCAGCACAACAACTGGCACAAGCCCTTGGCGCGCTTGAGCGGTATTTCGACCTTGCCGAAGAGGTGCGCTTCATGCCGAGACGCGCGGCGCGTGATTTTCTCATCCAGATGCAGCGCGAGGGGCATCCGCCAACCCGAATCTGGGAGCTGCTGCATGTTTTCCTGATCTTTGCGGATCGCTTCGGGCATGAAATTCGTTGCCCGGACGATTTGTGCGGATACCACCTGAGCGAAGTAGCGACGCATTTTTTGGACGACATGTTCAGCGGCAGGCACACGCTAAGTGAGCGGCGGATGTTGGTCTATGTTGTTCGCCGGCTGTACCAGCATTTGCACCGCTGCGGCGAGGTGTCAAGCGAGACGCTAAAGGAGATCGAGTCTGCTGCTGCGCGTTTGCTTGCATCTCGGCGGCACATGCCAATCATCCACCGCCCACCACCGCTCGGCGGCGAGGTGCTGCTCGAGCGGCTGAATCCGTTCACCCTGCGCGCAGAGCAGGTTCGACACAACCATCTGCGCGTCGCGCTGGTCTGCAACAGCGCCTTTCAGGGTGACTGGGAGCTAATGCAAGCTGCGTGCGCGCTCGTTGTGGATGGCGCGCGCAAAGCAGCGCTAGTTGCCGAGGTCATGGCGCTCGATCCCCCAACGCAGGAATGGCTCGTCGCTCAAGGTGACGCGGAAGACTGCGAGCGTGCGCTGACCTGGTTCCAGGAAGAGCGTGTGCTCGACCTGAGCGCATGGTGAAGTGAGTCAGGTCAGCGGATGCGTTGCTGCTTGCCAGGCTTCGACGTGTCGCTGTAGCTCTGGAAAGAAGCAGCGAAAGTCGTCGCGCAAGTCGTTGTAATGGGCTATCAGCTCAGTCACCCCCTGGGCAAGCGGGGTAGGGCGGCTGAGGCGGCGCGCCATCCGTGCCAAGATAAGTGACACGCCTGACACGGAGGCATAGCTGCCCAGCCAATCTTCTTGCGCCATGCGCATCAGCCCGGCGCGCAGGTCAGCAGGCAAGTTTCCATCGAACTGAGCGAACTGCACATAGACCGAGTGTGTCCACTCCAGAAGTGAGGTTGCGCAGTAATGCTGCCATTCAGCCGCCAGGAAGTGGTCGTAGAACACGTCAACGAGCACAGCCGCAAACCGCCGAAACGGGGGGCGAATGCGCGCTTGGCTTTGCTTGACGATCGGGTGAGCGTCGGTGAATCGGTCAATCACCTGATGGCAAGCGATGCCGCGCTGCAAGTTCCTCGGCAGCGCAGCGCGCGCTTCGCCCTTCACCCAGTCGGCGATGATGTTACCGATGCGATAGGCTGGATCAGGTTCTGACAGGAACAGGTGGGCGAGCCAGTTCAACGACGACTAGATCAGCAACCCGAGCACCGAGACCGCGAGGACAGAGAACAAGCCCGCACCGAGCGCTTTTGCCTGCACTTTAGCGGCTTCTGCTTCAAGTGCCTGCCTGAGCTGTTCGTCGGTGACTGGCTCATAGCCCTCATCCATGTTGCGCACGTTGCGGCGGACGTTGGCGATGCACACGCGGTGCTGCCATTGGAACAGCCCTGTCCAGCCGCCCAGGAAGAAGGGCAGGGTGACAAGGCCTGTCCACCAAGGTGCGCCTGACATGCGCAAGTATATGGTTAAAACAAGCGCAATGGCAAGACCAAAGATACCAAACAAAAGGCGCTTTTGACGCTCTTTCGGGCCGATGTTGGCGCAAACCGACGCAGGATTAGACCGTGACATCTTGCAACTCTCCCAGCTTTGGGATGCGTGCAGTGTAGGCGGATTACGTGAGAAGGGGCTAAGCCTGAGGGCCCTCACCCAGGATTTTTAATCTTACAAGCCCGGCTTCTTTTAACCCCAGAAGCTTAACTTCAATTGACATCTCCAGACCCCCTCACTAGAATGCAAGTCCCTCCAGCGGATATGTGGTGTAGCACACTTGTTCGACCCCCATATGTGGGGGTGTTTCTGGGGAGTAACTGCATGAATGCACAGCAGGTCATGTCACACTACCCTCACTCCTATCCCCTCTCCCTCAGGGAGAAGGGCGCAGGGGTGAAGGCAGAGTAATACCCACGCAGTGTGTTCGAGCCTAGACACTCCCTGTTCTTGACAAGGCAAGTTGACAAAGTCTCTTAGACACATGCGATGCGATGTCCGTTCTGTCAGTCGCTCGACACGAAGGTGCTGGACACTGACCACAAGGCGGCAGGGGGCACCCGCCGACGGCGCGAGTGCAAAGTGTGCCGCCGACGCTTCAGCACGGTCGAGCGCGTCGTCGAGACAATGCCGCTGGTGATCAAAAAAGACGGTCGGCGCGAGGCATTCAGCCGCACCAAACTCACTGAGGGCATCCGCATCGCGTGTGCTAAGCAACCCGTGTCCGCTGAAGCAATTGAGCGCCTGGTTGACCGCGTCGAGGCACAGGTTGCGGCGATGAACCAACCCGAAGTGCCCGCACGGGTGATCGGTGACCTGGTGCTCGAAGGTCTGCGCGAGTTAAGCAAGGTAGCCTACATCCGCTACGCCATCGTTTACTTGAACTTGAACGACCTAGATAGCGTCAAGCGGGAAATCGAGAAGCTGGTCGGTAGCCAGTAGTCTGCCAGCTTTGTCCCCAGGTCGTTCTGTCTATCTAATTACTGGACACGACAATCTTTCTTTTCTTGTAGGAGCTTCTTTATGAAGATCAATCGTCGCTTTACTCAGGCGGGCGAAGATCCGTTCTCGCGAATTGCTTTTGCAACACGCAGCTCGGTCATCCGCAATCCGGATGGCTCAGTCGTGTTCGAGATGAATAATGTGGTCGCGCCAGAGCACTGGTCACAGGTCGCGGTGGACATCCTGGCGCAGAAGTATTTTCGCCGCGCAGGTGTGCCCTCTAGGACGATGCAGGTGAGAGAGAAGGGCGTACCCCCTTGGCTGCAGCGCAGTGAGCCTGCGCCGGGCGCGACTTTCGGCGGCGAGAACGATAGCCGACAGGTGTTCCATCGCCTCGCAGGAACTTGGACGTATTGGGGGTGGAAGCACGGTTACTTTGACAGCGAGGAGGACGCGCGGGCGTTCTACGACGAACTGTGCTACATGCTGGCGATGCAGATGGCTGCCCCGAACAGCCCGCAATGGTTCAACACTGGGCTGCATTGGGCTTACGGAATCACCGGTCCAGCGCAGGGGCACTACTACGTTGATCCCAAGACAGGCAAGCTGACGGCCTCGCAAGACGCCTACAGCCACCCGCAACCGCACGCGTGTTTCATCCAGTCCATCGAGGATGACCTGGTCAACGAGGGCGGCATCATGGACTTGTGGGTGCGCGAGGCGCGCGTGTTCAAGTACGGCAGCGGGTGCACTTCAGGCAATGCGCGGGTATACCTCAAAGGCGAAGGCTTCCTGCCCATCCGCGAACTGTTCGAGCGCTGCCTTGCCTTGGGCAGACCTGTCTTCTCCTTCGACGACAAAGGACGCTATATCGACGTCTCAGACCTCAACTGGCACACCCTCTCGTTCGACCCAGACAGCGGCGCGTTTAAGTTGAGCAAGCTTGAGCTGGTGTGGGAGTATCACGTCCCGCCGCAGGACAAGGTCGTCGTCCGCTTCGACACTGGTGCAAGAGCCGCCGTCTCATGTTGGCACCCGTTCCTGGTGTGGGACGGCGAACAGGTCGTTGAGCGCAGAGCCGATCAGCTCAAACGCGGCGATATGGTGCTCGGACCGAATCGCACCGCGCTTGAGCAAATCCCAGCGCGCCAGGTGGAGATCGCGTACAAGACGACCGACCTCAAACAACTAGAGCGAGTCGCTGTAGCGCTGACGCCCGAGCTAAGCTGGCTGATCGGCTACTTCATGGGCAAAGGCAGCCTCGGTCGCGCTCGGTTTGCAGCGAGGCGCAGAAGTCTGCGCCTGCGCTTTCAGGATGAGACAGTCGAGGTGCTCGCGCGCGCGAGAGCGATCGTTGCGAAGACCTTCGGCGAGGTTGCGCTCATCCAGACAGACAAGTATGGAAGGGTGTGGCGCTTGGTGTATCGCGGGCAAAAGGTAACGGGCTTCTTCGCCACGCTGTTTCAGCCTGACGAGAAGGCGCAGGCGCGACGAATGCCCCGCTTTATTTGGGAAGCTGGAAGAGAGTGCGCGCTGGCTTTCCTGGCAGGTTTGCTCGATGCAAGGGGCGTCGTGCAAGGCAATTGGGCTATCTGCGCCATCGGCTCTAGGGCGTTTGCAGCCGAGGTTGCTGTGCTGGCAAGCGTACATGGGCTGGGCGGCGGCGTAGTCGAGGGAAAGCGGAAGGCGTGGGTTGCCGTGCTGCGCCGCACCGCGCCTGCTGAAGCTCGTCAGGCACTTGCGCGCTACGTGGCGCACCCTGCGCGATACAAGGCGCTCCTATCGTGTGCCTCCTTCGCTCACGAGCGCAGATTCCGCATGCCGCTCCCACTCTCCGCCGACCCCTACGCGGTGCAGCACACGCTGGCGCAGCTGCCGCACGAGGATGACTTCGCCCACAGACTGGCGCGCATCGCAGAGTCGGCTGCCTTCGTGGTGAGCGTGCAGCCTACCGACGACGCCAGCGCGTTCTACGACCTAACCGTCGCTGACCACGCCAACTACCTCGCAGGCGAGGACGGCTTGGTCGTCATCCACAATACCGGCACGAACTTCTCCAAGTTGCGCGGCGAGAATGAACCGCTCAGCGGCGGCGGCAAATCGTCGGGCTTGATGAGCTTCCTGAAGATCGGCGACCGCGCCGCCGGCGCCATCAAGAGCGGCGGCACCACCCGGCGCGCAGCGAAGATGGTCATCCTCGACGCGGATCACCCTGACATCGAGCAGTTCATCGAGTGGAAGGTGGTCGAGGAGCAGAAGGTCGCCGCATTAGTGGCGGGCAGCAAGCTAGCGAACAAGCACCTCAACGCGATCATGCGTGCCTGCCACGAGTGGGAAGACGCCAGCACGCGCTTTGACCGCAAGCAGAACAAGAAGTTGGCAAAGGCGATCGCCGAGGCGCGCGCCTCGCTGATCCCTGAGAACTACATCGTGCGCGTGATCCAGCTCGCCCAGCAAGGCTACACTCGGATCGACTTCCCTGAATACAACACCGACTGGAACAGCGAAGCCTACGCGACCGTCAGCGGTCAGAACAGCAACAACAGCGTGCGCGTGACCAATGAGTTCATGCAGGCAGTGATCGAAGACAAGGAGTGGCCGCTGTACTGGCGCACTGAGCTGGAGAAGGCGCGCAAGGAAGGCCGTGCGCCAAAGCCCAAGCGCTTCGTCCGCGCTCGCGAGCTGTGGCACAAGATCGCCGAGGCAGCTTGGCACTGCGCCGACCCCGGCTTGCAGTACCACACCACGATCAACGAGTGGCACACCTGCCCGAACGACGGGGAAATCCGCGGCAGCAACCCGTGCAGCGAGTACCTCTTTTTGGACGACACCGCTTGCAACCTTGCCTCGATCAACCTGACAAAGTTTTACGACGAGACAACAAGGCTCTTCAAGGTTGAGGACTACCGACACGCCGTGCGCCTATGGACGATTGTGCTGGAGATCAGCGTGCTGATGGCACAGTATCCCAGCAAGCGCGTCGCCGAGTTGAGCTACGAGTTCCGCACATTGGGACTGGGCTACGCCAATCTCGGCGCCTTGCTGATGGTGATGGGTGTGCCGTATGACAGCGAGCAAGGGCGAGCTGTCGCTGGCGCGCTGACCGCGATCATGCACTGCCACGCCTACGCCACCAGCGCAGAGATGGCGCGCGACCTCGGTCCGTTCCCAGGCTTTGAGCGCAACCGCGAGCCGATGCTGCGCGTGATCCGCAACCATCGCCGCGCGGCATACAACGCCCCCGAGTCAGAGTACGAGGGGCTGAGCATCAAGCCGATGGGCATTAACCCCGCCTACTGCCCTGAGTATCTGCTCAAAGCAGCCCGCGAGGACGCCGACCGAATGCTGTCGCTGGGCGAGCAGTACGGCTACCGCAACGCACAGGTCACCGTGATCGCGCCAACAGGCACGATCGGACTGGTCATGGACTGCGACACAACGGGGGTCGAGCCAGACTTTGCGCTGGTGAAGTTCAAGAAACTAGCGGGTGGCGGCTACTTCAAGATCGTCAATCAGAGTGTGCCGCCGGCGCTGCGCGCGTTGGGTTACACCGAAGCCCAGGTTGACGCTATCGTGAAATATGCCGTTGGTCACGCGACCTTGAAGGGCTGCCCGCACATCAATCCTGAGTCGCTGAGGGCGAAGGGCTTCACCGACGAGGTGCTGGCGAGGGTCGAGGCGGCACTGCCCACCGCGTTTGAGATTCAGTTTGCGTTCAACAAGTGGACGCTCGGCGAGGACTTCTGCAAGAATGTCCTCGGCTTCACTGATGAGCAGCTCAGCAACCCCTCGTTCAGCATTCTCAGCGCGCTCGGCTTCACCAAAGAGCAGATTCAAGCCGCGAACGACTATGTGTGTGGCACGATGACGGTCGAGGGCGCACCAGGCTTGAAGCCGGAACACTACGCTGTGTTCGACTGCGCCAACAAGTGCGGCAAGCGCGGCACGCGCTTCATCTCGCCTGAAGGGCACATCCTGATGATGGGCGCAGTACAGCCGTTCATTAGCGGCGCGATCAGCAAGACCATCAACCTGCCCAACGAGGCGACGATAGAGGACATCGCCAACGCCTACATGCTGAGCTGGAAAGTTGGCACGAAGGCAAACGCGCTTTACCGAGATGGCAGCAAGCTCAGCCAGCCGCTGAACATCTCCGCCGACGAGGAAGCTGAAGTTCAAGAGGCGACCGAAGAAGCGGTCGCTGCCCAACCGCTGCCGCAACCGCAGCAGCAAGTGCTCGAACGTGTGGTGATCCGCTACTTGGCGAAGCAGCGTCGGCTGCCGAATCGCCGCACGGGCTACACCCAAAAGGCGAAGATCGCCGGGCACACGGTTTTCCTGCGCACAGGCGAGTATTCCGACGGCTCGTTGGGCGAAATCTTCATTGACATGCACAAGGAGGGCGCAGGCTTCCGCAGCTTGCTCAACTGCTTCGCCATTGCTGTCTCACTCGGATTGCAATACGGCGTGCCGCTGGAGGAGTTTGTGGACTCGTTCGTGTTTACCAAGTTCGAGCCAAGCGGGCCGGTCACTGGCAACGACCACATCCGCTACACGACAAGCGTGATTGACTACATCTTCCGCGAGCTGGCGATCACCTACCTCGGGCGCATGGACTTGGCGCATGTCGGCCCGACCCACCGCGAGCCCGAGCCAGAGTACATCGAGGAGGTGGTCTCAGAGGAGCGCCGAGTTCCTGCTGCACAACTGCGCTTCCCAGGTCGCGCGTTCAGCGAAGCCGCCTCAAAGATCCCCGAGCCAACAACTCACGAGGCAAACGGACACGCGGAGCGCAAGCAGGTTGGGTTGAAGAAGGCGACCCTGCGTCTAGAGGTTGACCAGGCTGAAGCCAGTCGGCAAGCGCAGCTCCGCGGCTACACCGGCGACGCCTGCCCTGAGTGTGGCGCATTCACGATGGTGCGCGCAGGTACCTGCCTGAAGTGCGACACATGCGGTGCAACAACGGGCTGCTCGTAAAAAATGCACAGCGCACGGCGCAGAGTGGAGCGTTCGTCGCTTAGGTCTTCCCCAGCAGCCGACCTTGGGTGCTGCCTGAGTGCACCTGCGCCGACAGGTCGCGCAAGGTGGTCCAGACTTTGACCAACATGTCGTAGGTGTGCGTCTCGCGCATCATCCCCTTGCGCTCTCATACGGCGTAGAGCCGATAAGCCAGCTCGCGCGCAGCGTCGCCAACAGCGCCGAGGCAGGCGAGCAGGCTGGCGGCAGCTTGCTCGCCGCCTGTGTCCAGCGCGCGCACCAGCCAGTGGCAGGCGAGCCAAGCGGGCGCTTGGCTTGGGTTGTCGTCAGGGGTAGGTAGTGCCAGCTTGTCAGCGCGCAGCAGGCGCACCTTGCCGCCCTGCGACTGCACCATCCCGAGATTGGCTAGGCGCTTGACGCTGACGTTCTTCGCCTTGCTCAGCGTGTCAGCGTCGCCATAGCGCCCTTCCTCGTCGGCGTGCTGATCGCGGCTGGAGGCACGATTGATCGCCTCAATCGGCAGGACGACCTCAGTCGGCTTTTTGTGCTCGGGCATAGGCTGCCTACACAACGCAGGAGAGAAAGCGCAAACCGGGGATCGAAGAGGTTGTGCCGCATGTGCCCGCTGCGCTCGGGTGCAGGCGCGTCGTGCCCCCACGGGTTGGTTGGGTCATGCGTCGTAGGGGTGCGTTGCACGCGCCCTTCAAATCACATGCGCCTGCTGCGCCCAACTGCGGGCGCGCACAGTGCGTTCCTACAGGTCGGTTGGGTCAACACCGAGCGCGCGCAGCTTTGCCTCGAGCCGCTCAGCACGCTGGCGCTCAGCCTCGGCGCGCTGGCGCTCGGCTTCAGCACGCTCACGTTCAGCCTCAGCGCGTTGGTGCTCCGCCTCAGCGCGCTCTTGTCCTGTCAGCAGCAGCTTCCCTTCCTGGTCACACCAGCGTAACCAGGTCGCCTCAAGCCCGCCATAC
>JANWZM010000104.1 GCA_025054635.1 Thermoflexales bacterium | reverse complement strand
CATCAACCTGTTCAACATCCACTGGCGCAAACCAGGCAGCGACGCGATCAACTACCTTGTCATGCCCCACGAGGTCACGGGTGTCGAGGCGGAGATCGTGGTGATGGTCGCTAAGGACTTTCCAACGGGCAGCCACAAGGTCGGCCCAGCGTACTCAGTCCTAGCAGAGAAGCTGATTAATGGTGAGATCGAGCCAGGCAAGCACACCCTGGTCTTCCCCAGCACAGGCAACTACGGCATCGGCGGGGCATGGGTCGGGCCGCGGGTTGGCTTCCGCAGCATGGTGATCCTGCCCGAGGGAATGAGCCGCGAGCGCTTCGAGCGGATCGCGTCCTACGGCGCAACCTACATCAAGACCTTCGGCAGCGAAAGCAACGTCAAGGAGATCTACGACGAGTGCAAGCGCCTACTGCGCGAGCGCCCAGATGAAGTGCGCATCCTCAACCAGTTCAGCGAGATGGGCAACTACCGATTCCACTACTACGTCACGGGCAACACCATCGTTGAGCTGGAGCGACAGTTGAGCCACCAGCTAGGCACACGCGGCGTTGTCGCTTTCTGCAGCGCAATGGGCAGCGCTGGCACAATCGCGGCGGGCGACCGCTTGAAGCAAGTCTTCCCCGAGTGCAAAGTGATTGGCCTCGAGCCAGTGCAGTGCTCGACGCTTTACAACAACGGCTACGGCAGCCACGAAATCCAGGGCATCGGCGATAAGCACGTCACCTGGATCCACCATGTGACTAACATGGACGGCTTGGCGTGCATTGACGACATGGAGTGCTTGAAAATCACCCAGGTCTTCACAGACCCCGTCGGCAGCGAGGCGATGATCAAGCACTTCGGCGTCAGCCCTGCCGATGCGCAGGCGATCGCCGAGACGTTCGGCATCAGCGGGGTGTGCAACCTGATCGGCGCGATCAAAACCGCCAAGCATTTCGGCTTGACCGACCGCGATCTGATCGTCACTGTCGCCACGGACAACAACGACCGCTACCGCTCTGTGATGGAGTGGATGGTGCAGCGGCACGGCCCGCTCACTGAGGCAGAAGCCGTTTGCCGCGTGCGCGGTATCCTGCACCACCAAAAGACCGACTGGTATCAGGACGGCACGCCAGAGAACCGCCGCCGCTGGCACAACCTGAAGTACTACACCTGGGTCGAGCAGCAAGGCAAGACCGTCGAGGAGCTCAACGCCCAGCTCGACCCCGAATGGTGGTTGGCGGAGCAGGCAAAGGTGCACGAGGTCAACGACCGCATCGCCGCCTTGCGCGAGGTTGCAATCGGCTATGCTGCTGGCGCCTGAGACCCGCGTTCTGGTTTGCTTGATCAATCGCCCGCGCGACTTGGAGATCGCGCGCTGGGAGCACTGGTACCGCGTGCCCGTTGAGCATGCGCCGAAAGAGCACCTGCCCGAGGTGCTGGCGTTTTACCTGACAGCCGCTTTCGGCGACGAGAAATGGGCGATCCACGAATATGCTTTCGTGCGCGGTCATGAGCTTGTGCGAAGGCTCGATCTTTTCCCCGATGAGCCAGATCATCCACGCGCGCAGAGGATGTACTACAAGTTCCAGCTCGGTCCGCTTCAGCGCCTGCCGCGCCCAATCCCCTCGCTGCGCTGGCGGCGGATCACCTTCATCCAGACCACCGGCGACCGCTTGATGCACGCGCTGGAGGTGGGCGAGTTAGTCGAGCGACCGAGCAGCCGCTACGTTACGCTGATGGAAGACCCGCTGGAGGACTAAGGCTCAATGCTGATCATCAACGGCATCATCGCAACCATGACCACGCCGAATCGCCTGATCGAGCGCGGCGCGGTGCTGATCCGAGACGGGCAAATCGCTGCGCTGGGCGAGACCCACGCGCTGCGCGCGCAGTTCCCCGGAGAACCGACCCTGGACGTTGAGGGGAAGCTCGTGCTGCCCGGGGCAGTGTGCGCGCACACGCATTTTTACGGCGCCTTCGCCCGCGGCATGGCAATCCCAGGCGAGCCGCCCAGCAACTTCATCCAGGTGCTGCAAAAGCTGTGGTGGAAGCTCGACCGCGCCCTTGATCTGGAGGGCGTGAAGTACTCCGCCCTGGTCTGCCTGGTTGACGCAATCAAAAACGGCACCACGACGTTGATTGACCATCACGCCAGCCCGAACGCCATCGAGGGCGCGCTAGACGCCATCGCTGAAGCGGTCGAGCAAGCTGGCGTGCGCGCTGCGCTGTGCTACGAGGTGACGGATCGCAATGGTCTGGACGGCGCGCGGCGAGGCATCGAGGAAAACCTGCGCTTTGCACGGCGGCTGCGCACGACGCCCTCCCCGTTGCTCGGTGCTGCGATGGGCATCCATGCCTCGTTCACTGTCTGCGACCAAACGCTTGAGGCTTGCGTTGCCGGCGCCAGCGAGCTTGCGCTGCCGATCCACATCCATGTCGCGGAGGACTTAGCCGACGAGGAAGACAGCCTCGAGCGCTACCAAGTGCCTGTTGTCGAGCGGCTCTCCCGCCGAGGTGCATTGGGCAAACGCACCCTCTGCGCCCACTGTGTGCATGTCAACAACTACGAGATGGACGCGCTGGCTGAGAGCGGCGCAAAAGTGACGCACCAGCCACGAAGCAACATGAACAACGGCGTCGGCGTCGCCCGAGTGCCCGACATGCTCGCGCGCGGCATTTGCGTCGGCTTGGGCAACGATGGCTTCTCCAACGACCCCTTCGCCGAGATGAAAGCTGCTGACCTGCTCCAAAAAGTGACCGCCCGTGACCCGTGCGCGCTCGGCGCAGACAAAGTTGTGCACATGACCTACGCCAACAACCCAACCATTGCGCGCTTGTTCTTCCCACAGCTTACCGGCACACTTGAGGTCGGCGCGCCCGCAGATTTGGTCGTGCTGGACTACCGTCCCTTCACCGAGCTGAACGCCGACAATTTGCCCTGGCACATGGCCTTCGGCATGCACGGCGGCATGGTCACGCACACCTTTGTGCACGGCAAAATGCTGATGGCAGACCGGCACCTGCTGACGCTGGACGAGGCAGCGATCGCCGCAAAGGCGCGTGAAGCAGCCGATCGCGCCTGGCGGCGCGTTGCTGAGATGGCATGAGGCGCTAACCCGCATGGCGTCGCCCGACGGTCACTTGCACTGGCAGAAGGTCTTCGAGCGTCGCATCCGCCCAGCCCTGGAGATCGTTTTAGCTGTCGGTATCGTTGTCGCGGCAGCAGCGCTGACGCTCGTCCCCGTCCAAGTCACGGATGACGCCATGGCGCCGACCCTGAATCGCGGGGACTGGGTGCTGGTCAGCCGAGTGCCGTATTACCTGTCTGACCCAAAGCGCGGAGACATCGTCGCGGTCGCTGCGGCTCAGCCGACGGGCACGGTGCGTTTGCTGCGCGTTGTCGGCTTGCCGGGCGAGTCCGTGCAAATTCGCGCTGCGCAGGTGCTGATCAACCGCCGCTTGCTCGAAGAGCCGTACTTGCCCGAGTCGCCGACCCTGGCGCAGGCAGCGGATGCGTACGAATATCGCCTCACTCGTGCGCGCTACGTGTTGCTCAACGACAACCGCACCCAGCGCAGCGACAGCCGCGCGCGCGGCAACTTCACCCGAGACGCGATCATCGGGCGCGCCTGGCTGATCGTCTGGCCGCCAGAGCGCGTGTCCGCGCTGCCGAGACCCTGATGCCCGTACAATCCCGATCATGAAGACCTACCCCGAGGTGCGTGATTCCATCCTAGAGACGATCGGACGCACGCCGCTGGTGCGCTTGCACCGCGTGACGCGCGGTGTTGCCCCTGATGTGCTGGCGAAAGTCGAATACTTCAACCCAGGCGGCAGCGTCAAAGACCGCATCGGGCTTGCCATCATCGAGGACGCCGAGCGCAGTGGGCGGCTAAAACCCGGCGGGACAATCGTCGAGGCAACCAGCGGCAACACAGGGGTGGGCTTAGCGATGGCAGCCGCAGTCAAGGGCTACAAGTGCATCTTCGTCATGCCCGACAAGATGAGCGAGGAGAAGATCCGCATCCTGCGCGCCTATGGCGCAAAGGTAGTGATCACCCCCACTGCGGTTGACAAGGACGACCCGCGCAGCTACTACAAGGTCGCAGAGCGCCTGGCGCGCGAGACGCCCAACGCGATCCTCGCTAACCAGTACCACAACCCCGCCAACCCCGCCATTCACTACGCCACGACCGGTCCAGAAATCTGGGAGCAAACTGGTGGTCAAGTTGACGTCTTTGTCGCTGGCATGGGCACAGGGGGCACTATCACAGGCGTCGGTCGTTACCTCAAGGAGCGCAACCCCAACATCAAAATCGTCGGCGTGGACGTGGTTGGCTCGTTGCTGCTGGACACCTGGAAGCGCGGCGGCAAAGTGCCCGAGCAGCCGATCCTCAAGACCTACAAGCTCGAAGGCATCGGCGAGGATTTCCTGCCCAGCGCCTTGGACATCATGGTGTGCGATCTCGTGGTGCAGGTCAACGACCGCGAGTCCTTCCTAATGGCGCGGCGGATCGTGCGCGAGGAGGGGATCTTCGTCGGTGGATCGTGTGGCGCAGCTGTCGCTGGCGCGCTCAAGGCGATCCCGCAGCTCGGCTTGACCCGCGAGCACACCGTTGTCGTCCTGCTGCCCGACAGCGGCACGCGCTACTTGACCAAGTTCTTTGACGACAACTGGATGCGCGAGAACGGCTTCCTCAACACCGACTGGAACCAGGGCACGGTCGGTGACTTCCTGCAGGCGAACCCGCTGCGCCCTGTCGTCGTCGCGCATCCGCAAGAGACGCTCGGAGCAGTCATCCGCCGTATGAAGCAGCACGACTTCTCGCAGTTGCCCGTCGCAACTGAACACGGCGAGCTTGTCGGCATGATCAGCGAGAGCGACGTGTTGAGCTACATGCTCGAACACCCGCGCGACGCGATTGACGCAGTGACGATCCAGCCGCTGGTGCGCGAGGCGGCGACAGTTGACGAGAGCACACCGCTGAACACGCTCAGCGACATCCTGCAAAAATCAAAGGCAGCCGTGCTAATTGACAGAGGGCGCTGCGTGCGCGGAGTGATCACCATGATTGACGTGATCGACTTCTTGGCAGCCTAGGGCAGGCGGCATTGTGGAACTGCCTCCGACAGAGACGCGCAAGGCGCGCTGCGTGACCTTTCCTGCGCTCGGCGAGCGTGCCGCGCTGTGGTACTTCCCCCAGCTTACAGGCGGAACCTTGCGCGTGCTGCGCAATGCGCTGCTGATCTACGCCGCGCGGTTTGCCCCTTCGTTCACTATCAAGCGCGCGCTGCTGCGCTTGACGGGTGCGCACATCGCGCCGTATGCTGCGATTGGGCTGGGGGTGATGCTGGATATCTTCTTTCCCCAGGACATCACCATCGAGGACGACGCGACAATCGGCTACAACACCACCATCTTGGCGCATGAGTTCACCTGGCGCGCGTGGCGGCGCGGCCCAGTGCGCATCTGCCGCGGGGCGACGATTGGCGCAAATTGCACCATCCTGCCCGGCGTAGTCGTCGGCGAGGGCGCGGTGGTCAGCGCCATGAGCCTGGTCAACCGCGATGTGCCGCCGGGTGCGTTTGTCGGCGGCGTGCCCATCCGATTGATCAAAAAGCCCCCTCTCCCAACGGAAGAGGGGGCTGCCGTTGGCGATTAGCTAGTTCGTCCCCTCCACGGCGCTGAAGACGGTTTCGCCCGTCTGGGCAAAGCGCTGGGTGTGCGTGCGAATGCCGTCGCTGGCTTGGATCTCAACCAGCGTCTGCCCCGGGGTGAGCAGCTCAGGCGCAGCCGTGCGCGAGAAGGCTACTGTAGGCTGGTCGGTGATGGCGGCGACATACCAAGTCTGTCCACCGTCGGTCGAGATGCGAACCAAGTAGCTCAGCGGGTCGCCGTCCTCGTCGGCGGCGCGCCAGGTCAGCGACTGCGTGTCGGCGCTGGCTGAGGCAAGTGCCTGGAGACCGGGCAGGACGCGCGGGGCAGCGCTGCCGCTGCGGCGCTCGGCGAGCACGCGCTCACCCTGGCGCAGGCGCGCTGCAGCCACACCCTCGACGTAGGGCACAAGCTCGTTGAAAGCGCGCACAAGGTTGCCTTCCGCGTCGGGCTTGCTCAGCGCGCGCAAGGCGACGGTGTGCGCTGCGAGCACTTGGTCGTCGTTGCCGAGCAGCTCGAGCGTCGCGGTCGGCACGTCGTCTGCTGGCGCGGCAGGCGCAGCCTCGGCGCTTGGGCGCACGCTGAGCGTGAACAGCGGCTCGAGCTGGGCGCTGCCGTCGCTCCGCACCCGCCCGCGCACAAGCCAGTAGCGCGTCTCTTCGGCTTCCGTCACGCTCTGGACAAGTAGATTGTTGTGCTGGAGTGCATACTGGTAAATCTTCAAGTAAGTGTAGTCTGAAGTCCATGTCGGACCGCAGTAACTCATGTAGTCGTAGAGGCTACTTGTATAGGGATAAACTGTCAG
>JANWZM010000084.1 GCA_025054635.1 Thermoflexales bacterium | reverse complement strand
ATCTCGGTTGGGGTGTCTCCAGCGCGGCACACGCGCAGCCAGTGCGCGTAGCGGCTGAGGATGCCGTAGGCGCGCTCCACGGGCGAGAGCCGCCATAGCCCTGCCTGCTCCGCGAAGTTCAGCCCTACCCAAGCCATACCGACAAGAAAGAGCGTTGACATGGTGAGCGCTAGGAGTGCGCCCAGCACCGCTTGGATGCCCTGGGCAAGGGGCGGAGGGGGTGCTGGGGGTTGCGGCAGCGTCACGGCGGGCGTCGCGGTTGGGTTCGGCGCTGGCGTCGGCGACACCTGCAGCACAGGCGTCGGCGTTGCAACTGGCTCGGGCGTTGGCGTGGGCGGTATCGGTGTTGGCGTTGGCTGCGCCTCAGGTCGCTCAAGGGAAGGCTGGTTTGCTGTCGGCTCAAACTCGACCCAGCCGTAGTCGGGGAAGAACACTTCGACCCAAGCGTGGGCGTCGTCAACGCGCACATGATAAAGCGCGCGTCCGTTGTCGTCAGCAGGCACAGTCAGCCTGCCTTGGCTGTAGCCGACTGCGATCCGAGAGGGGATGCCCAACGTGCGCAGCATCACCACCATCGCTGTCGCGTAATAGTCGCAGTAGGCGCGTCGCGTCTCGAAGAGGACGTATTCGCTTGCCTCGACACCGAGAGGCGGGGCGCTTGCCTGGTCGTCATACTCGATGTTCCGGCGCAGCCAGCGCTCGATGGCGACCGCTTTGTCAAAGGCGGTCGGCGCATCCTGGGTGATATTCTCAGCCAGGTCGCGCACCCGGTCGGGGACAACGCTAGGTAACTGCAAGTAGCGCTGGCGCACCCACTCAGGGTATGTGCCGAGCGCAGCGCGCAGCTCAGCTTGGCTTGCAGTGCTTACCGAGCCCAACGCGCGGTAGCGTGTGCCAGGCTGCGCCAACACAGGTAGCCGCAGTTGAACGAGATTGACCAGCCCGCCCTCAGCGCGCTCGAACAGCGCTTGAGTGTCGAGCGTTGCGCGCAAGGGCTGCGAGGGCGTGAACAGAGAGTCACTGCTGCGATACAAGCTGAAGTCTGCCTGAACGATCGCGCGCTCAGCGTAGGCAACTACTGGAATCGAGGCATTCCCACCCGGCAACGAGGTTACTGTGTCGAGGGTGTTTCGCCAAACGCGCCCGTCGTATTCATCGAAGCTGGTAGCGCGCCAGTAGTAGCGCCCCAGTGGGGCGCTTACGTCCATAACGGGGTCCGGCGGCAGCGAGCGCGGGCCTCCCAAGCTCAGCGAGTCGGTGTAGCGGTCAACGCGCTCAGATGCTGGCTCTGGGGGCGCTGCGAAGAGCTGGCGCCAGCGATCCATCACCCTCTCGTACGCCCGTCGCAGCGGCTCAAGCGTGTCTTGCTGCGACAGGGGCTGTGCCAGCGCGTTGAACCATCCACCGATCAAGCCAGCGCCTATCGTCAGCAGCAAGCTCGACCCAGTGATCCAAAGCGTGAGCGGCATCGGCAGGCGCGCCGCTTGCAGCGACCAGTCCTCTTGTTGATTTGCCAGGTGCGAGCCTGCCAGCGCCAACACCGCGCCGAGCAGGAACAGCCCTAGGAAAGCTGTCATCGAGCGCGGGCCTGCGTAGTAGTAAACATTCGAGAACAGCGTGATGCCGACCGGCAAGATGCCGTGCCACACCTGGCGGTGGCGCAGCATTTGCCAGGCAGTGGAGTAGCCGAGCAGCCAGAACAAACTAGACAGGACAAACAGGTGGACGATCGGCTCGTATCTGGACGGCTCGCCGTCAGTCAGATTGCGCACCCATGCTGCGACCGCCTGAGCCAGCGCAGCGATCCTGAAGCGCCACTCACCCTCTGCGGCGATCTCTGGCTGCGTGCCGCAGATCACCGCCACCGCGAACGCGCCATAGTTCAAGCTCGTCAAGTGCGCGGCAAGTGGCGAGAACGAGCTGTGGGCAAGGGCAACGCCTGCTAACAGCCCGAAAACTGCTGCCCACAGCGCCGGGAATTGGTTCGGCTGCCACTCAGCAGTTAGGATGCTGCCAACTGTAGCCGCGAGCATCGCTGCGGCTGAGGCAATCAGCAGCAGCCTCGCTTGCCCCATGCGTCAGATGTGGATCGGTTGACCGATGACCCCGTGCGCGGCTTCCATCAGCGATTCGCTCAACGTCGGGTGCGCGTGCACTGCGCGGGCGATCTCTTCGGCGGTCAGCTCAGCTGACTTCGCCAGGACGAACTCAGGCAGCAGCTCAGTCACATCTGGACCGATGCAGTGCACGCCGAGCACTTCGCCGTACTTGGCGTCCGCGACGATCTTGATGAAGCCGTCGGTGTTGTTGAGCGCAAGCGACTTGCCGTTCGCTCGCAGGGGGAACTTGCTCACCTTGATCTCGTATCCCTGTTCGCGCGCTTGCGCCTCGGTCAGCCCCATGCTGGCAACTTGAGGGTGGGTGTAGGTGCAGCGCGGCATCGCGTTATAGTCGAGACGCGCGATGTGGCCGTGGTATTTGCCCATGCGTGCGGCGATTGACTCTGCTGCAACAATGCCCTGTGCCGAGGCGACGTGCGCCAGGCGTAGCTTGCCGGTCACATCACCAATCGCGTAGACACCGGGCACGTTCGTCGCCATCTGGTCGTCAACCTCGATGTATCCGCCCTTGTTCGTCTTCACGCCAATCGTCTCCAAGCCGATGCCTTGCGTGTTTGGTGTGACGCTGACTGCGACCAAAACCCACTCGGCTTTCTCTGACCGGCGCTCGCCGCTGGCGGTTTCGTAGAACACCTCGACGCTGTCTGTGCCGACCCGTGCGTCAACGACCTTTGCGCCTGTGAGGGTGCGGATGCCGGCGCGGTTAAACGAGCGCGTGATCTCAGCGCTGATCTCCTCGTCCTCCAACGGCATCAGGCGTGGCAGTGCCTCGAGCACGGTCACTTGAGCGTCGTAAGCGTGGAAGATGTAGGCGAACTCCATGCCGATTGCGCCCGAGCCGATCACCAGCAACGACTTCGGCGCGCGCTGCACTTCCAGGAGTTGGCGGTAGGTGAAAACGCGCGCGCTGTCGGGCTGCAAGAAGGGCAGCACCAGCGGGCGTGCGCCCGTGGCGATGATGATGTTGCTTGCCTTGACTACGTGCTCTTCCGCGCGGCGCTCGACGCGAATTGCGTCTGGCGCGATCAACGTCCCATCCCCGAAGAACACTTTGACGTTGTTCTTCTTCATCAGGAACTCGATGCCGCGCACCAATCGTGCGCTGACCTCGCGGCTGCGCTTGTAGGCTTTGGCGTAGTCCACTTTCAAGTTGTCGAAGCTCAATCCGTACTCTTCACCGTGCTTTGCCAGCTCGACGATCTCGGCGTTGCGCAACAGCGTCTTGGTTGGGATGCAGCCCCAGTTCAGGCAGATTCCGCCGAGCTGGTCGCGCTCGATGATGGCGACCTTCAGCCCGAGCTGCGCGGCGCGGATTGCTGCTACGTAACCACCTGGTCCTGCGCCGAGGACTGCGACATCGAAAGTCGGTGCGCCATTGGGCGCGGGGGTTGAAGTCATACGCCGAAATTATCCCAGAGAGTGAGACGCACAAGAAGCGAGGGTGACTACATGAACACGTTGCAAGGCTTGTCGCCCTGCCCTCACCCCCATCCCCTCTCCCTCGGGGAGAGGGGCGCAGGGGTGAGGCAAATCAACGCGCTGCACCAAGCGCCACGTATTCGAGCCTACACGCTCCCGAAACAGGCGAGTGGCTGCACGGACGGATAGCGAGAGTCTTTGAGGGTGCAAAGCAAAGGGCGCGCTACCCGCCTTGGGCGCGAGCGGGGAGGCGCATCCGCCAGAACAGCCCTGCTGCGACGACCTGCGCGCTGACCCCGAACAAGACAAGCCCAAGCGGGTGCACGCTGTAGAGCGCCCCCATGGCTGCGCTGCCGCTGAACCAAGCGACGCCATACGCAGCGTTGAACGCGCCGTACGCTGCGCCTTGTCGCTCAGGCTCGACCATCGCGCCAATTGCCGCGCGCAGAATGGACTCCTGTGCACCCAAGCCAACGCCCCACAGCACAACGCCTAGCGCGGCTGCGCCCAGGTTGCCCAAGAAGGCAAGCGGAATCCCCCCTGCACCGATCAATGCTGCAACGGACAGCACACGCAAGCCGCGCTGGTCGAACAGGCGGCCGAGCACGAGCGCAGCGAGGGCGTCACTTGCCATTCCGAGCGCATACAGCAGCGGAATCGCCTCTTCAGGGGCGACGCGCGCTGACTTGAGGTGAAAGGCGATGAGCGGAAAGTCGGCAAACCCCGCTCCAAGTGCAGCCGCAGCGACCAAGTAAGCACCAAGCCCGCGCGGCAGCCCGCTGCCCGACGGAAGCGTGGGGGAAGTCCGAATGGCTTCCGATCTCGGGAAGAGCCGCCACAAGACGACCAGCACTGCGAGCGTCAGCGCAGCCGGCGCAGCGAGCAGCGCAAACCCCTCGCGGTAGTCCTGCCGCGTGGCGAGCACACCAGCGATGACGACCGGCCCGAGCACGGCGCCGATTTGATCGAGTGCCTCGTGCACGCCGAAGCCCCAGCCTCGCCCAGTGTGCTGGGCGACCCGCGCCAGCAGCACATCGCGCGCTGGCGTGCGGATGGCTTTGCCCGCGCGCTCGGCAAGCATCAACCCAACTGCCGTCTCCCAACGCCCAGCCAGCGCCAGCAAAGGCAC
>JANWZM010000047.1 GCA_025054635.1 Thermoflexales bacterium | reverse complement strand
AAGTCTATGTAGTTCAACGTAACAAAGTTTGCATACCACGGGATCAGCAACTGGTTTGCAACTGTGGCGACTGCGTAACCCACGCCAGCAGCTGCGAGTGAGCCCAGCACAGCGTCCCCCGTGAACGGCGAGGCAGTCGAGCCCAGCACAATCCCCCCTGCTACCGCAGCGCCAATCCCGCCAACGATGACACCCTGAATCAGCACCAACAGTGAGAAACGTCCAAACGTGCGCAGAACGTTGCCCTTGACGAGCGAGGCACTACGCCGCAAAGCTCTCACAGCGTCGGCACCCTCGGCGATAATTGCTTGTGCCCGAAAGGACCAGAAGATTACAAGAATCACCATTCCAACCAACGCAGCTATCCCGATCAAAGCGCCCGCAACACCCAGTGCTGCGAGCACTATTTGGGGACGACCTTGGTTGAACCAATCCGCGACTACAAACGTGATAAAAGAAACACTAAGTGATATGATCAAGGACAGAGTGTAAACAGCCACATCCAAGATCACGCGCGAGAGCCACAAGTCTAGGAAACGCTTACTGGCTGCGCCGAAGGAGGAACGAATTCCAGGCGAGCGACCGAGTAGACGCTCAACAACGGCATACGCGGCTGAGCCTTCACCAAGGGGGATGGTGATAGCCCAAATCAGCGCGACTCCTGGCAGGCAGTAGAACGCTATTGAACTTGTTGTGAGCGCAGTAGCGTCTGGTGGGTCGAACGACAAGCCAGGCAAAAGCAACGACAACGCTGGTGCAAGCACGAACACATTCGCTGCGAGGCTCGCTAGTGAGAGCACCGCCAGCGGCAAATACACTACTGCAGAGATGCCAAACAACGTGCCAAAGTGACGCAAGTAGAGCGCTAGACTCTGCCCAAGCAGCTCCCAAGTGCCGCGCGGCTTAAACTCAACTCCGCTTGCAACCATGTCGGCGAGTATAATCATGAGCAGGGATAGGGGCGCAGCTCTGCATGAGAGGAAGTGCACGCTGCGCCATTTTCTTAGGTTGTCGGTTCGGAGGAAGGCGAAGACATGCAGCAGGTCTTGACCTCACCCAGCACAGCCAGCCCTAGCGTGACGGCTGATCAGCGCACGAAGGCGCTGGGGGTTGCTGCTGTAGCGATGGTGCTTGTGGCGCTTGTGTTGATTTTCTTTGTTGCCCCCTCAGGTGATGTTCGCTCTGGCGGTGAGGCACAGCGGATTTTCTACTTTCACATCTCATCGGCTTGGGTTGGGTTCGGCGCTTGGTTGGTGACAGCATACTGCGGCATCCGCTACTTGCGAACGCGCGATCTCGCTTGGGATCGACGCGCGCACGCCAGCGCAGAGATCGGCGTGATGTTCATCGTGCTCGTCCTGCTCAGCGGCATGCTGTGGGGACGCCCGACCTGGAACACATGGTGGACTTGGGACTTCAAGCTCACCTTGAGTGCCCTACAGTTCTTGATGTATGTCGCCTATCTGATGTTGCGCGGCGGGATTGAGAACGTGGAGCAGCGAGCGCGCTTTGCTTCCGTCTATGGCATCATCGGTGCACTCACTGTGCCGCTCAATTTCCTAGTTAGCCGTGTCTTGCAAAGCATCCACCCAGCCGTGATCGGCCCAAGCGTCAACGCAGCTCAGCAGGGCGGGTTCGGCGTCTCGATGGATCGCACGGTTATTCTGATCTTCGCAATGGCTGCTATCACCCTTGTATACCTCTTCCTGTTCCGTGCGCGCGTCAGCTTGCTGGAGCAGGAGGAGGCGTTGAATGCGCGCAAGGCAGCCTTGCTTGAGGCATCTTCATGAGCCTGCTTGAGGATCGAAACGCGATTTACCTTTTCACGGCGTATGGGGTCTTCCTAGGTGGGATGATCTCATACGCCCTTTTTTTGTGGTTGCGCCGCCGCGCCCTAGATCGGGAAAGCGAAGCGCTCGATGAAATTGAGCGAGAACAGCAAATTCACAAGGAATAGGAGGAGACCATGACTGATCAAGTTTTGTCCACATCAACCCCTACTAGGCTTAGCGCAGCCCAGCGTTGGCACACCCTCACCCAAGGTGCGCTCTTTGTCGCAGGATTTGCCGTCTTCATTCTAGGCTTCTTCGGCGTTGCTGGGACGGTGCTGGGCGACCTGTTTTACGAGGCGCGAGACATCATTCGCTCTATTGGGGGCGTTGTGCTGATTGTGTTTGGGTTGTTCACTCTCGGCGTTGTCAAGTTGCCATTTCTGTATGCCGACACGCGCACAGGGCTAGGCAGTGCCGCAAACGCTGTCGGCAGCATGCGCTCGTTCCTCGCTGGACTGGGCTTTGCAGCAGGCTGGACGCCATGCATCGGTCCGTTCCTCGGTGCGATTCTCTCGATGAGCGTGACGGTTGAGCTTGCTGAACGGGTTGGGCTGCTGCTAGCCTACGTGCTGGGTCTAGGGGTGCCTTTCCTGCTCGTTGCTGCGCTTGCTGACCGCGCCATCCCCTGGCTGAAGCGGGTGCAGCGTCACATGCGCCTGATCGAGGTGATCAGCGGCGTGTTGCTGATTGGGATTGGCTTGGCGTTGCTGCTCGGTCAAATCTCGCAACTGAGCGCCCAGCTCGCTGGAATCGGCTTCGATCTTGAAACTCAGGTGCTGGGTGAAGCGCCGCTGAGCGTGCCTGTCGCAGCCGCTGCTGGACTGCTGTCGTTCCTGTCTCCGTGCGTACTGCCGCTCGTGCCAGCATATGTTGGCTTTCTCAGCGGCGTCGCGGTGCAAGGCGTTACCGCAGCGTCGCGCTAGGCTTCTGGCACGGCGCTGTTCCGCACCGCAACGATCTGCGCTATTGTCGCCAGAGCGATCTCCTCGGGCGAGCGACTGCGGATATCTAGCCCAATTGGCGCGTGCAGGCGATTGACCTGTGCCTCGGTCAAGCCTGCGGCGAGCAGTCGCCTGCGGCGTGTTTCGCGCGTCCTTGCGCCCCCCAGTGCCCCGACGTAAAACGCGGGGCTGCTCAAGGCTATCTTCAATGCAGGGTCGTCAAACTTGCTGTCGTGCGTCAATGCCACAACCGCTGTGTTGCGCGTCAGCGGCAACGACGCCAGCGCAGCATTTGGATGCTCGAGCACGAGCGCGTCCGCATGAGGGAAGCGCGCACGGGTGCAGAACGCGCTGCGCGGGTCAACTACGGTCACGTGGTAGCCGAGCGTCTTGGCGAACGCGGTCAGCGCGACTGCGATATGCACTGCACCGATGATGATCAGCCTCGGGCGCGGCAAGGTCACTTCAACGAATATGTCGCATGGCTCGCCCACAAGATCGATCTTCACCCGCTGCGAAACACCGCGCTCAAGTGCTCGCTGGGCGAGGCTCGCCAGCACCGATGCAGCTTCGCCTGGCAACGTCGGCAAGCCGAGCGATCTTGGCTCTGACGCACCCTCAACGAGCGCAAGGCGTCCGCCAAGCCAGTGGCTCGGGCCTTCTACGATGTATGCCACCGCGCCCGCGCAGTCGCTTTCGCAGAGGGACTGCCAGTGCGCGATCAAAGATTCAGATAGCGGCTCGACGAAGACCTCGATTGTGCCGCCGCAGGCGAGTCCGACGTTCTCCAGCGCAGTCTCATCAGCAACACCGTAGCGCAGTAGCACCGGACGCCCTGTTTCCAACGCAGCCAAACCCGACTCAATCACTGCACCCTCGACGCAGCCACCGCTCACTGAACCAGCTACATCGTAGTCCGGCGTAAAGGCGATTTTTGCGCCCACCCCTCGCGGCGCCGATCCCCAAGTCTGGATCACTGTGCCGACCACTACAGGCTTCCCCTGATGCGTCCAGCGCAGGACGTCTTCGATGATGTCGCGCATGGTAGGTTTCAAGTCTGGGCTTTGGCGCTATGCTACATTGACAACGCTAAAAGGAGAGCGCGGAGATGCTCATCCGGATGCGGAGGCACAGGCAAGGTGCTTGACCTTGCTCCCTGTGCTGCTTTCGTTTGCATCCCTCTGCATGCTAGAATGACGCGATCCATGGCGTCTGAATTAGCGCGGCAGCTGCGTGCAGCGCGTGAGGCACGCGGGTTGTCCCTAGATGAAGCTGCTCGCCATGTGCGCATCCGCCGTCGATATCTCGAAGCCATAGAGGCAGGGCGTTTCAACGAGCTTCCTGAGGGACCACCTGCACGTGGCTTTGTGCGGAATTACGCCCGCTTCCTTGGTCTCGACCCAGAGAGCGCAATCAGCAGCTTCGAGGCAGAGGTAGGCGTGCCTGTTTTGTTGCTCAAGGATCCGCCACCACCGCCTCCCGAACGGCACAAGCAAGTCTCGCGCTACACCCAACTGGTGCTCCCTGAGGTGCGCTGGCGCGGCCCACTGCCTGATCCAGTGCAGACAGAGCTTGATGCGATGGCAGAGAGCGAGCTGGATCAAGCCACCGGTTCACGTGCGCTACTCCCTGCAAGGCAGCCCCGGCTGCGCGCTGCGCGCTCGTCGCTGCGCCTGCGTGCCACAGCCAACCCAACGCTCGAGCAGTACGATCCCAATCGTCTCACGTCGCGCAGCAAGCCACGTTGGTATGAGCAACGTAATCGCGCTGCGGATACTGTACGTGTGCTTGGTCTGCTGGCTGCGTTTGTGTTGCTCGTGTTCGGGGTGATCCTGCTCGCGCCGCGCGCGATCGAGTGGATTTCTCGAGTTGAATTGCCGAGGATCGGTCAGCCCCAGCCTGAGCTGCCCCGCGTTCGGGTGACGATCTTTGCACCAACGACGCCTCCTGCTCCTGCGGCGCCCCTGCCAAGGGGCAGTGAGGGGATTCTGCTTGCCCTGGATGTGCGCGAGCCAGCGCGCATCCGCCTGTGGATTGACGGAAGCCTGGTCTTCGACGGCACTGCTCCACTTGGTCTAGGGCTACCTTACCGTGCTAAGCGCTCCATCGAGCTCGAGACAGACAACGCAGGTGCATTCGATGTCATTTTGAATGGTCAGCGCCTCGGGCCGCTTGGCGCACCGAATGAGGTTGTTCGCCGCCGTTGGGAAGCCGAGCAACAACCCTGAAAGACTACAAATTCGTCAGATGGCAAAGCGCCTGTCATACTACCTGCTCTCGCTGGGCTGCTCGAAGAACAGTGTGGATTCAGAGAGCATGGCTCAGCTTTTAGACCAATCAGGCTTCGTCAGCACAGACAAAGCACGGCTCGCCGATGTGCTGATCGTCAACACCTGCGGCTTTATCGGTCCTGCGCGCGAGGAGAGCGTTCGCCATCTGCGCGAATTGGCTGCCCGCAAGCGCAGGCATCAGGTCTTGATCGCGGCAGGTTGCTTGTCGCAGTTGTGGGGCGACAAACTTGCAGAAGCAGTCCCTGGGCTAGACGGCGTGATTGGCACGCGGCGCTGGATGGACATCGTCACATTTGTCCAGAAGGTGCGCGAGTACCGCGGAGGCAGCCGTGTGCCTCAACCGCTGTATCACTTGCCTGGCGACGCACTGACCGTCGGTGACGATGAACGCGGCGCGCAGCGTGTAGCCATCCAAGGCGCCAGCGCCTATCTCAAGATCTCAGATGGCTGTCGCCGCCCATGCTCTTTCTGCACCATCCCAACGATTAAAGGCACGCTGAAGAGCCGTCCTGCTGAAGCCATTGTGGCAGAGGCACAGCGATTGAGCGAAGCTGGTGTGCGCGAGCTGATCCTAGTCGCCCAAGACCTCACCGACTACGGCAGCGACCTTGGTCTGCGCGACGGGCTGGCAACGCTTATCGAGCAGATCACCAGGGCTGCCCCACGGTTGGACTGGATTCGGCTGATGTATGCGTATCCTGGCGCAGTCACAGAGCGGCTGATCGAGGTGATGGCGACGAACGACAAGGTTGTCAAGTACCTTGACCTACCGCTGCAACATGCCCACCCAGCAGTGCTGCGTCGGATGCGCCGCCCGAGCAATGTGGAGTGGGTGCGCAAAACGATCGCGCGCATGCGCGAGCTGATCCCTGGGTTGGCTGTGCGCACCACATTTATCGTCGGCTTCCCCGGCGAGACTGAGGAAGAGTTCCAAGCACTGTTGCAGTTTGTGGAGGAGATGGCATTTGACCGCGTCGGCGTTTTTGCTTACTCATACGAGGCGCAGACTCCAAGTGGTCAAATGCCAGACCAAGTGCCAGCATCGGTTGCTGAAGCGCGCCGTGAGCAGCTCATGCTCACCCAGCAGCGGATCTCGCTAGCCAAGAACCAGCGCCTAGTCGGTCAGACCTTGCCTGTGCTCATCGAGGGCAGTGACCCTGAGCACGGGATCAGCGTCGGACGCACGTATCGCGACGCGCCGGAAGTGGACGGCTTGGTGCTGATCGAAGGCACGATTCCTGCCGGCGAACTGCTGCCGATCCGCATCACAGGTGCGATGGAATACGACTTGGTCGGCGTGCCTGAACAGATGCCCATCCCTGCTGCTTGAGTGTTTGGGTGGGCACAATCGGTGAATACCCAAGCAAGGTAAGGGGCAGTCCATGAGGCGGGCTGCCCCTCGTAGGTTGGCGAGGCTGCTCGCCGTTAGCGGCGGCGTAGGAAGGAGGGAAGCTCGAGGTTGTCGGGGTCGAGCCGTGTTGTGTGCAGCCCCGTCGGGCGCGGCTCTTCTTCAGACGAAGCAGACTGACCGCTGTAACGAGTGTGTGTCTCTGCTCGGCGAGTGGTGTCCAGGGTGCTGCGGATCGAGCGCCGCACAGGTTGTTGGTCAAAACCCGTGGCGATCACCGTGATGCGCACCTGGTCGCGCATGTTCTCGTCTATCACCGCACCGAAGATCACGTTGCAATCGGGGTGCGCCGCCGACTTAATCAACATTGCTGCCTCGTGAACTTCAAACATGCTCAAATCCGGCCCGCCCGTGACGTTAAACAGGACGCCGCGCGCTCCGTCGATGGTCACGTCAAGCAGCCGGGAGGTGATGGCTTGCTCAGCAGCCACGCGAGCGCGTCCCTCGCCGCTTGCAGCGCCGACTGCCAGCAGGGCTGCCCCGCCCTCAGACATGATTGTGCGCACGTCCGAGAAGTCAAGGTTGATTAACCCTGGCACAGTGATCACTTCGCTGATGCCCTGGATGCCTTGTCGCAGTACGTCGTCCGCCAGGCGAAAGGCTTGCTCGATTGAGGCGCGCTTGTCTAGCAGCTCAATCAGGCGGTCGTTCGGGATCACGATCAGGGTGTCTGCATGCTCGCGCAGCTTCTCGATCCCTGCTTCCGCGACGCGCATGCGCGGTGTGCCCTCGAAGCTGAATGGCTTGGTGACAATACCAATTGTTAACGCGCCGATCTCCTTGGCGATGCGTGCCACTATGGGAGCACCGCCTGTGCCTGTGCCACCACCCATGCCTGCTGTGATGAAGACCATGTCTGCTCCCTTGAGGACGTTGTAAATCTCCTCAGCAGACTCCTCAGCCGCTTTCTGACCGACATCGGGGTTACTGCCTGCGCCTAGGCCGCGTGTGACCTTCTCCCCGATACGTAAGCGCGTTGGTGCTTGACTCATCATCAGAGCTTGCTGGTCTGTGTTGATTGCAATGAACTCGACGCCGCCGATGCCCTCAGCGATCATTCGATTCACAGCGTTCTGACCGCCGCCACCCACACCAACCACCTTGATCCGTGCAAGTGCCTCACTGTTCTGCAAATCGCCTGGCTTGCTCATATAACCTACCTCGCCTTGACCTCTGATGCTGCGTTTGAGAGGGCGACCGCGCAACGTGACAGAATCGGTTGACCTACCCTCACCCTCCTCCTAAGGTTGGGGTAAGGGCAAAGTCGGCACCGTCCGTCATGTGTTCGACGTAGCCACTCTCACAATCGGCTCTTATCGAACCTTGATGTATTCTAAGCCACTTCTCGGCGAAGTGCGCAACGAGAGAATGGCTAAACGAGAGCTGAAGCGAAGTCTTGGGGAGTAGGAAGAGTGCCCGAGCCCTGCGCCGCGCCAAACATGCCTGATTCCAGCAGCGCACAGACAGGAAGTCCAGTTGGCATGTTAACGCTTTGTCCTGCTGTAAACCAATTTTCGGCGCTGTGATCAACGCTCAGCTAGCCACTCCCCTAGCCAATCCAGCGCGCCTGTGGCTATAATTCACGTTCGCTCAAAGCCAGGGGTAGATGATTGCCAGCAGGCAGCGAAGGTTACCGTTTCAGCGAGATACCCCGAGCCAGAGTCTTGCTACTTGGAGGAAGGTGACTGGATGTTCACAAGCCGAACAAGCGCCAAGAAGTCGTACGCTCGCACGCCTGACATTCAGCTTCTGCCGCGCTTGATTGAGGTGCAGCTTGAGTCTTTCAAGCTGTTCCAGAACGAGCTGCTACGCGAGCTGTTTGAGGAGATCTCACCGATTGAAAGCTACAACGGCGAGATGGCGCTGTACTTCCCGGGCAACTACACCCAAGCCCGAGAGTATGGGTTGACTTACTGGTTTGAAGAGCCAAAGGTTTCGATTGAAGAGTGTGTCGAGCGCGATCTGACCTATGGCGCACCGCTATACGCTCGGGTCGCCTTGCACAATCGCAAGACGGACGAGCACAAGGTGGACACCATCTACTTCGGCGAGTTCCCGCTGATGACTGAGAACGGCACGTTCATCATCAACGGCACAGAACGGGTGGTCGTCTCGCAGCTCATCCGCTCGCCAGGTGTCTACTTCAGCGCTGAGGAAGACCCTGCCAGCGGACGTCCCCTCGGGCAAGCTAAGCTGATCCCTGACCGCGGTGCGTGGATGGAGTTCGAGACTCGCAAAAACGATTACATCATCCTCAAGTTCAACCGTAAACGTACTCTCCCGATTACAGTTTTCCTGCGCGCTTTAGCGGCTGTGGATGACCGTAGTGCCCAAAATAACATCTTGGTCAGAGGGACAGACGAAGAACTCCTGACCCTGTTCCACGATGTAGATAATAACCCGGAGCGCATGTTCATTCCTTCAACCATGAGGCAAGAGCCGGAATGGGATTTGTCTAGTGATTTGACGATTGCAGAGCAAGCATTGATTGAGTTCTTCAGACGCATGCGCCCCGGCGACCCGGCCACGTTGGAAAATGCGCGTCAGTTTTTGGAAGAGCAATTGTTTGACCAAAGGCACTATGATCTTGAACGTGTCGGCCGCTATAAACTCAATCAGAAACTGGGCTTGCGTATCCCGATTCCTCACCGTACGGTGACCAAGGCCGATATTGTCCTTCTGGTGCGGCGAATGATTCTTATTAACAACGGTGTTGAACCGCCGGATGATATTGACCATTTGGGCAATCGTCGCGTCAAGACAGTTGGGGAATTGATCCAGAATAAATTGCGCATTGGCTTGCGCCGAATGGAGCGTGTTATCAAAGAGCGCATGTCCATTCGCGACCAGGAGCACCTCTCGCCGGTTACTTTGGTTAACATCCGACCGGTGGTAGCGGCCTTGCGCGAATTCTTTGGCTCATCGCAGTTGTCGCAATTCATGGACCAGACCAATCCGCTGGCTGAGTTGCGTCATAAGCGAACGCTCTCTGCCCTTGGTCCAGGCGGTTTACGTCGTGAACGAGCAGG
>JANWZM010000266.1 GCA_025054635.1 Thermoflexales bacterium | reverse complement strand
GCTCGCTCAGGCAGCCGCGCAACGCCCCATCCTCGTCGTGCCACAGCATGCTCTCCCCTGTTCGCACCGAGCGCAAGTCAGCGATCACCGGCAAGCCGCGCTCAGTCACCATCGCCCGCCATGCGCGTGCGGCTTCCTCGTCTGGCGTCAGCAGGATCGCCCCCGTGCACTGGTCGAAGATCGCCATCTGCTCCGCTGTCGGCTTGCCACCAATGTCCACCAGAAGCGGCATTATCCGCGCCGCTAGGTCTCGGCACACCACGCGCACCCAGTGCTCGTCCCAAGCGCCCTTGAACCGGATTGCTTGTACCCACCGCCAGTCCATCTCTTGCGCCCAGTCGCCCTCCCCGTCTGGCGCTGCCCGAAGCAGGTAATGCGCAACCTTGCGCGTGCGTAGCGCCTGTGACAAACTGTAGGCTAACACGGACTTGCCCGAGTGCGGCGGCCCGCCAACCAAAATTGCAGGCAGCAAATTCAACCGATCCATGTCATACGCCGAGAATAGACCATGCCGACTGAACATGACCCTTCACCTCGCGTCGCCCTGATCGCTACGCTGGGCGGCAAACCCCAAGTCGTCACCTTCGCCCTGGACGAGCTGCTGCTGCGCCAAACCCCGATCCAGCGCGTCTACGCCCTCCATCTCGCCCCCACCGACCCTGCCTTGCAGCGCAGCCTCGACCGCCTCCGCCAAGCCTTTGAGCAGCGTTCGGCTTACCACGCCATCAAGCTGGATTCGGTCACCATCCGCGAGCACCCGCCCGACGCCCTCGAGCGCGGCGCTATCGCTGGGCGCGCCATCGAGCGCGTGGACGACCCCGCTGCGCCAGACGCGATCTGGCTCGCCGCCCAGCGACTGATCACTACCCTCAAGGACGAGGGCTTCGCGATTGTTCTGCTGCTGGCAGGAGGACCGCGCCTGATCGCGCTGCAAGCGCTGGCGGCTGCCTCGGTGCTGCTCGACAACCAAGACCAGTGCCTGCACCTGTACACCCCGCCCGAGCTGCGCCAACGCGCCGGCTATGGCGAGGTGATGCACCGCAACCCGACCGACCCGCCCGTGCGCTTGGTGCGCGTGCCGCTGTTCCCCACCGTCCTCATCGCCCCTTGGCTGCGCGAAGCCGCGTGGCGCTCCCCGCACGAGGTGCTGCTGGCTGCGCGCCAGCGCCCGCCCAGCCGACACGATGTGGCGTGCGCCCAAGTGGTGCTCAATCGGCTCTCGCCAGCCCAGCGAGACGTGCTTCGTGAAATCGTCCGCCCCGACGCCGACCGCAAGTCGGTCTGCCGCGCCCTGCACATCACCTCGCACACGCTGGATTCGCACATCAAGGCGATCTACCGCGAATGTCGCACGGCATGGGGGCTTGCTGGTGATCAGCGACTGAGTTTGCGCTTTCTGCATGAGAAGTTCAGCGCCCTGCTTGGATAGCCGAGCACCTGCGCCGAACGTACTACGGGCACAAGCCCGCGTCAACCCAAAGTGCCGTGAAAAGGTTCACGGCGCGTCGTGATCGCACCAGGCTCGCGCTGACCTAAACTCTAGGCGTTGCTCGCGTCCAGCGGGGCGCAAACGACGCGCCGCAAGTGATTGAGTAGAAGGGGATAGCAGTATGACAACACCTAACCGCTCCATCTCGCTCACCTTGGAGGTGATCTCGCCCATGTTTCTCGCCGGCGCTGACCCGCGCGGCAAGCCAGAGCTGCGACCGCCCAGCCTGCGCGGGATGCTGCGCTACTGGTTGCGCGCCCTTGTCGGCGCGGCTGGCTTGGATGTTGCTCAGCAGCACGAGAACCGCCTGTTCGGCGTCGCTGGGGACAAGAACGCCGCTGCTGGCGCAATCGCCCTGCACATCCAGCAGGCTGCAGTTAACCCGAAGACCTACACTGATCTCACCCGAGGCCGCGACGGGGCAGGGTATCTATGGTTCGCCGCCCGCCAAACCAAAACAGAAGCAGAGCGCGAGGCAATCCCACCCGGCACACGGTTCACCCTGCAACTCTCAGCCCCGCGCAGCCCAGACCCTCAGCGTGACCTCCGCCAAACCCTAGTCGTGCTCAAGGTCGCCGCCCTCCTCGGCGGCATCGGCAACCGCAGCCGTCGCTTCGCCGGCGCCTTCCAAGCGGTCAGCTCCCCAGACGATCTGCCTCAGCCACTCGACCCGAGGATTCGATCTCGCTCACCCGAGATGCTCGCAGCCGAGATCGCTCAGATCATCAGGGTCACCCGGGTTGCAGAGCATGATTTGTCACTGGCTTCTCCGCCTAAGTTCGACATCATTCATCCTGCTTGGTGCGAGATCGGCGTCTCACCCGCAACCTACAGGGATGTGCTCGACTTGATCGACCATTTCGGCACGGTGCTGATGGAGTTCCGCCGCGAGCAGCCCGATGCTGCGGCGTTCGCGCGCTCTGTTTTCCAAGAACAGCCCATCCAAGCGGTCAAGCGCCCTGCCTTCGGGCTTCCCATTCCCTTCTACTACAGAGACTCCAACACGAATGCAACGCTGCAAGCCAGCCTAGGGATTGACCGCCGCGCCTCGCCGATCTGGATGCAGGTCGTCCGCCTCGCCAACGGTGAACATGCCGCCGTGTTCACCTGGTTTCGCAGCCAGTTTCTCCCCCCAGATGCTGAGCTTGTCCTCAAGCAGGGGCGCAGAACAATTGCCGAAGGCGCCGTGCCTGACCAGGAAGCGCGTGAGGAGATCATCCGCGATTTCCTTGGACAGCTCAACCTCATCCCTGTCAACTTCGCTCAACCCACGGAGGCGCAATGACCGCAGACGCTGTGCTTGTGTTCACCTTTAGCCCGGTGCAGCCGTTCATCGCTGAGGCGCGGCGCACTTCGGACTTGTTTGTCGGCAGCCGTATCCTCTCCGAGTTGGCAACTGCTGCCGCGCGCGCCATCGGCGAGCAAAACTTGGTTTACCCTGCCTCACTGAGCACCGACGCGCCAAACCAACTCGTCGCTCTGGTCCCTGCTGACGTTGCGCGCTCGCATGCCGAGGCAGCTCGCCAAGCGTTGCTCGACCGCTGGCGCGAGCTCGCCCAGAGCGCCTGGGACGCGCTCGCTCGCCTCAGCGCTTGGTCAGTCAACGACGTTGCCCTGCGCGACACCTGGCAACGCCAACGCGACACCTTCTGGGAGATCTACTGGGCGGCTGCCCCGCTGCGCGCCCCGAACGGCTACGCCGAGGCTTATCAGCGCGCTCGCGCTGCCCTCGACGCGGCAAAACGCAGCCGCTTGTTTGCCCCCGTTGTCGAGCCCAGCGTCAAGGACACGCTCAGCGGCGCCCGCCAAGCGCTTCACCCCGACGGGCAAACCAGCCTCAGGCAAGTGCGCGACTTCTGGGCGCGCCTGTCGCGCGACCCGCGCGTCGGCCCGTCGCGCCTGCAGCCCGACGGGCGCGAGCGCCTCGACACCATCGGCGCGACCAAGCGCTTCTGTGAGCTCGCCAGCAACCGCCGCTTCCCCTCCACCAGCACCGTCGCTGTGTTGGACTTCATCCGCCGCGCCAAGTCGAGCGCGCTCAACCAGCTCCGCGCCTATAGCGACGCCCTCGCTGAGACGCTCGGCGAGGCGCTGTACACCTCCCGCGATGACCCTGACTGGCGCTACGACGGTGAGTTGCTCTTCGCGGAATCGCTCGCCCCTGCCCAGTTGCGCGAGTCATTCGGCATCGAGCTAAGCCAAGAGCACCGCCAAGCGCTGATCAACAAACTGCGCGCGCTCTACAAGGCTGCTGGCACACCCTCGACGTACTACGCTGTGCTCCTGCTTGACGGCGATGACATGGGCAAGCGCATCAGCGACGCTCTGCAATCGCCAGACCCGCTCGACGCCCACCGCGCCTTCAGCAAGACGCTCGCGGCGTTCGCCGCCGAGGTGCCCAACCTGCTCCCCCCTGACCAAGCAGGTCTGGTTTACAACGGCGGTGACGACGTGCTCGCCTTGCTGCCGCTCAGCGCCGCACTGGACAAGGCGCACGCTCTCGCCGAGCGCTTCCAAGCGCTCACCGGCGGCACTGCCTCAGCAGGGATTGCCCTCGTGCACCACCCACACCCCCTTGGCGCTGCGCTTCAAGCCGCGCGCCAAGCTGAGCAAGAGGCGAAGCGCGTCCCCCGCAAATCAGCGCTGTGTATTGCCGCAGTCAAGCGCAGCGGCGAGGAAGAGCGCGTTGCCCTGCGCTGGGCAGACCTGCCCGTCTTTCAACAGCTCCTCGACCACCTGCGCCAGGGCAACTTGGCGACCCGCTTCACCAGCGATGCCGTACAAAACCTGGCAGCGATTGCCCCCGACTCGCCTGAGATGCTCGCGGCTGAGCTGCGCCGCCAAGTCCGCCGCCACCGCGCCAAGCACTGGGAGCGCGCTAAGGCGGATGCCTTCGCTGAAACGCTCGCTCAGTGGACGCAGGCGCTGCCCGGCACTGTCGAGAGCTTGCGCCAATCGCTCGGCGTCGCTCGCTTCATCGTCCGCGAAACCACGGAGGGTTGAACTGTGATGTCCTTGGTGTTGACCCCTGTTGATGTTTGGCTGTTCCGCGACGGCAAGTCGTTTGACGCCGGCAGCGACCACTTCGCCCGCTCGGTCTTTCCCCCGTTCCCGACCGTGCTCCAAGGCGCGATCCGCTCACACCATCTGCGCGTCAAGGGCGTTGACCTGAGCGACCCGCAGGCAATCGCCGCCTGCGTCGGCACAGCGACTAATTTCGGCGCCCTCCGCCTACGCGGTCCATTCGTCGCTCGCTACGAAGACAACCGCTGGGTGCGCTATTTCCCCACGCCTGCAGACGCAGTGCCTGCGCGCAAGGACGGTTGGGTCGTTGCCGCAACGCCGCGCGCTGCTGCAGACGATGACGCGCAGACGTGTCATGACAGCGTGCTGCCCATGCTGCTATTCCCGCCCGAGGGCACGCCGCTGCGCAAGCAGGCTGAGGAAAGCTGGATGAGCGAGGACGCCCTGCGCGACTATCTTGCCGGGTGCGCCGCGCCGACTTGCTCAGCCAGCGACCTGTTCACCGTCGAGCACCGCTACGGCGTCGGCATCCAACCCGGGCGCAATCGCGTCGCCGACGCGGAGCGCGGGTTGCTCTACGCAGTTGCCTTCACCCGCACTCGGGAGAACGTCGGGCTTTACCTCGAAGTGAGCGGCTATGACGGTTGGCCCTCACGCGGTGTTATGCGCATCGGCGGCGAGGGGCACGGCGCTTACTTCGAGCAGACTGCTCCACTGCCGTGGCACAGCGCGCCAAACCCGCTGCCAGAGCGCTTCAAGCTCTGCTTTCTGACGCCGACCTACTTCGAGGCAGGCTGGCGCCCCGATCGTTGGGACAAGTTCTTTGCTGGGCACGTCCAGCTCGTCACTGTCGCTCTGCGCCGCTACGAGATGCGCGGCGGCTTCGACCTCGCCAGCCGCTCGCCCAAGCCCGCCCGCCGCTTCGTCCCTGCAGGCAGCGTGTACTACTTCCAGTCCGCCGACTCAGCGCGGCTGCGCGACGACCTGGTCAACCAAGCCATCACCGACTTCGCCCCTGAGATCGGCTTCGGTCAGTTCTGGATAGCACCTTGGTAAGCCCTAGTGAGCCTTCGAGGAGAGTAAGCCGTATGTTCGAGAAATCCGCCTTGCTTTTTATCTACGTCGAGATGCCACTTCACGCTGGCACGGGTCGTGGCTTGGGCGCGGTTGACCTGCCCATCCAGCGCGAGCGCGTCACCCAATATCCCATGATCCAAGCCAGCAGCCTCAAAGGCAAGCTCCGCGCCGAAGTCCGCCTGCGCAATGCTTGGCAGGACGACAGCGCTGAGATCGTCGCCCTGTTCGGCAAAGCCGGCGAAGCTGGGGATAGCTTCTCTGGCGCGGTTGCCCCGGGCGATGCGCGCGTGCTGCTCTTCCCTGTGCGTTCGCTGGCAGGCGTCCTCGCCTGGACGACCAGCCTGCACGTCCTGCAGCGCTTCGCGCGCGATTGTGCTTTCGCGGGCATCAACCCGCCCGCTTTGCCCAGCTCGCCGCCCGCGCTCGGCGAGGCGTTTGTCACCAGCGACGCGCTCAAAGCCGGCGACCGCGTGGTGCTCGAGGACTTTAGCTTCACGCCGCGCACAGAGCACAAGGAAACGCTCAAAAAGCTCGCCGACTGGATCGCTGCGCGCGCCTTGCCCAACACCCACGCCTACTGGCGCGAGCAGATCGCTGAGAAGTTCGTCCTCCTGCCCGAGGACGCCTTC
>JANWZM010000246.1 GCA_025054635.1 Thermoflexales bacterium | reverse complement strand
ACATACCACAACGGGTAGCGCTTGCCGAGGTCGCGGCGGAAGTCCTGGATTTGCTTAGCGTGCTCGGCGAGCAGCTTGATAGCCAGAGGGGTCTCGTCGCTCATGCCCTGATTATCACCTCATGTGATGCGTAAGCCCTGCCTCCCGATGCACCTTGCAGTCTTGCCCTCGAGTAAAATCGTAGTAAGGCCCCTATAGCTCAAGGGATAGAGCGTCGGCCTCCGGAGCCGAAGATCGCAGTTCGAGTCTGCGTAGGGGTACACCGTTTGCATTGCTCCCCTTCACTCTCTTTCATCCCCCTCAGGGAGATGCAGGGACGAGAGCGGATCACTCCACCGTGCGTTCAAGCCTGAACATGCCTCGCGCGGGGCACTTGTTGGGCGGGATGGTATATTTTGATCAATGCCGCTCTACATCTACACCTGCTCGCAGTGCAGCGTTGAGGTTGAAGAGTTGCGTCCCCCAAGCAAGGCGGATGACCCCGTCGCCTGTCCTGTCTGCGGGGGCATGTGTGTGCGCGGTGTTGCGCTGTTTGCTGTCAGCTCTGGGCGCAAGGAGAAAGACCCCACGCGCCGCAAACCAGCTCACCCGCCGGGATGCCCCTGCTGCGCTGCGCCCCGATCTAACGCTTGTTGCACCTCTACTGCTTGCTCAAGCGCAGCATGAGTAATAAGAAGAGCAAGCCAATTCCCATCACCATCCTGACAGGGTTTCTCGGCGCAGGGAAGACCACTCTGCTCAACCGTATTCTGAGAGGCAACCATGGTCTGCGCGTTGCTGTGCTGATCAACGACTTTGGCGCGGTCAACGTTGACGCTGAGCTTGTCGTCGGCGTTGAGGGCGAAACGGTCAGCCTAGCGAACGGGTGCATTTGCTGCACCATCCGCGACGATCTGATCAAGGCTGTTCTGAACGTCTTAGCGCGCGAGCCGCAGCCCGAATACATCGTGATTGAGACCAGCGGTGTCTCTGATCCGTATGCTGTGGCGCAGTCGTTCTTCCTGCCCGCGCTGCGCCCCCACGTCAAGTTGGACAGCATCATCACTGTGGTTGACGCTGAGCACGTCCTCGAATTGCGCGAGTCGCAGGAAATGCTTGCGATCGACCAAGTGAGCGCAGCCGACATCATCCTGCTCAACAAGGTGGACTTGGTCTCACCAGAGCGCGTTGCTGAAGTCAAGACGTGGATCAACGAGGCTGCACCTCGGGCGCGCATCCTGGAGACGACGTTTGCGAACGCGCCGCTGGAGCTGCTGCTCGATGTCGGTGAGTATGCCGCTGAGCGGCTGCTGCACCGCGCCCCGCGCGATGTGCATACGCACGAGGCGGGTGAAGCGCACGACCATGACCATGAGCACGACCACTCCCTGGTGTTCAGCACGTGGGGCTACACAACCGACGAGCCGCTGTCGTACGATGCGCTCGCTGACGCCGTAGATGCGCTACCCCCCACTATCTTCCGCGCCAAAGGCATCGTCAACCTGAAAGAGGTCAAGGACCGCCGCGCGATCATGCATGTGGTCGGGCGACGTGCTCAGCTCACCATCGGTGAGCCATGGCAGAAGCGAACGCCGAGGACGCACATCGTCGTCATCGGCACACACGGCGGGGTTGACCCTGCGCAGCTCTTCGCGCTGTTCGACGGCTGCCGCGCCAGCGTGTTCGAGGCGAAGCAAAGCGATAAGCTCCAGCTCGCGCTGGAGTGGGTGCGGCGCACCTGGCCTCAGGCGTTCCGCTGAGGGTCGCTTGCAGTGGCGCGCGTCGCCTACGCCATCATCACTGGTTTTCTGGGCGCGGGCAAGACAACCCTGCTGCGCCGGTTGATCCGCAGCCCGTTTGCTGCTCAGCGTCGGATCGCTTTCATCGTCAACGACTTTGCTGACGTGGATGTGGATGGGCGAACGCTCGCACTTGAGGCAGGCGGCGCATTTACCATCGCGCGGTTGTCCTCAGGGTGCATCTGTTGCACCATCCGCAGCGAGTTCGAGCGCACGCTGAATGACCTCGTCGCGCGCGAGCAGCCCGACATGGTGATCGTCGAAAGCAGTGGCGTGGCAAGCCCAAGCACCGTCACCGTTGCCCAGAACAACCCACGCCTGCGCCTCGACGCTGTCGTGACGGTCGTTGACGCTGAGCGCTTCCTCGACTACATGCGCTACTCTGCCACAGTTGAGTTTCAGGTGTATTTGGCGGATTTTGTGCTGCTGAACAAGCGCGACCTGGTGACTGAGGCGCAGCTTGCCCAAGTCGAAGCGCGCGTCCGCCAATTCAACCGCAAAGCGGTGATCCTGCCGACGCAATTTTGCGACGTGCCCCCCGAGGTGCTGTTCGGCGCTCACCTACACCACACAGCACGCGACTTCAGTCTGCTCAGCTTCGAGGCTGACCACCTGACCCGCGACGCGATTGAGAGCGTGTGGCTGCCTGTGCCAGGACAATTGGACGAGACAAAGCTCACTGCCTTCCTGCGCAGCGAGGCAGTGCGCGACGTGTATCGCGCTAAGGGCTTCATCCAGCTTGCAGGTGAGGACAAGCCGATGCTGCTGAACTTCGTGCCTCGTCGCTACGGACTAGAGCGGTTGTTCGAAGACCCAGGCGAGCGATTCATCCTGTTCATCGGGCGCAACCTGCGCCAGCGCGTCCAGGCTTTGGGCGAAGGGCTAACGCAGTGCGCTATCGAGCCACTTACTCACCGCGAATCAGGCGCAGGCTGATCGCGTTGTGGCGCTCGATGAGCGGGGGCAAGTCGAGCGTGACGAGTTGCCCGTCGCGGACGACGATGCGCCCGTTGATCATGCTGAAGTCAACCCCGCGCGGCGCACAGAACACCAGGGCTGCCAACGGGTCGTGCAGCGCGCCGGCGTATTCCAGGCGGTTCAGGTTGATCGCAATCAGGTCGGCGCTACACCCAGGCGCGATTTGACCGATATCGTCGCGTCCGAGCACAGCGGCGCCGCCGCGCGTCGCCAGCCACAGCGCCTCGTAGGCAGAGATCGCGCTTCCTTCGGCGTGCTCGTCGCGCTGCAGCGCAAACTGCTCGTCCAACACGCGCTGGAGCAGCAGCGCTTGGCGCGCCTCGAGCAACATGTGGTTGCCATCGTTGCTGGCGCTTCCGTCAACACCTAAACCGACTTTGACGCCTGCTTGGAGCATTAGCCGCACAGGGGCGATCCCGCTGGCAAGGCGCATGTTGCTGCTGGGGCAGTGGGCAACGCCGCAGCCGCACGCGCCCATACGCTGAACATCGGCGCGGTTGAAGTGCACCCCATGGGCATACCACACGTCTGCGCCGAGCCACTCGACGCGCTCAGCGTAGTCCAGCGGGCGCTGACCGAACGTTGCCAAGCAAAACGCCTCCTCGTCGCGGGTCTCAGCCAAGTGGGTGTGCAGCATCACCCCATAGTGCCGGGCGAGGCGTGCGCTCTCGCGCATGAGGTCGGGCGTGACGCTAAACGGCGAGCACGGCGCGAGCGCCACGCGCACCATGGCATGGCGGGTCGGGTCATGATATTGCTCGATTGCCCGCTGTGAGTCGCGCAGGATTGTTGTCTCGTCCTCGGTTGCAGCGTCTGGCGGCAAGCCGCCTTTGGACTCGCCCAGCGACATGCTGCCGCGCGTGGCGTGGAAACGCATGCCGATCTCGCGCGCAGCGCGGATCTCATCATCAATCGTGCAGTCATTTGGGTAAAGGTAGAGATGGTCGCTGGTCGTCGTGCACCCGCTCAGGATCAGCTCCGCCATGCCGACCAGCGCGCTCACATAAATCGCTTCGCTGTTCAAGCGCAGCCAGATTGAGTACAGCGTCTTCAGCCAGCGGAACAGCCCACTGTCCTGCGCCAGACAGCGCGTGAGGGTTTGGTACAGGTGGTGATGTGTGTTGACCAGACCTGGCAGGACGATGTGATCAGCAAGCCGAATCGTTTCGATCGGGGCATGCTGAACCAGCGTCTCCCCTGTCGTCAAGCGCAATCTGTCTCCCTCCCAGCGCAGTGCTTGGCTTGAGCCGACCCAGGCGACAACGTTGTCCTGCACCAGCACAGCGGCGTCGGTCAGAGTGGGAGGGGAACTGCCGCGCTCGCCTGTCATCGGGACGAGAAAGCGGATATCAGTTAGCAGAGTGAAGCGGCGCGACATTGCTTCAGTGCTGCTTGATCACGCTAGAGAGCAACGCAGGGGTCTGCGGGCAAATACGGCGAGGCACATCACTCTGCCCTCACCCTCGGCTCTCTCCTGCGAGAAGAGCCGAGGGCGAAGGTAGGGCAGGCAGAGACGCTTACCTCAGTGCTTCTCGCACTGCCTCTTCGTATGCAGTCAACGTCTCCGCAACGTCAGCGTCGCTCAGCGCGTAGCACAAGAACCACGGCTCCTGGTAGTCAATGTCAGGAAGAATGCCGCGCTGGTGCAAGCCGCGGACGATGCGGAAGGAAAGCTCCTCGTCAGCGTATTTCAGCGCGGAGCGATAGTCACGCGGGGTGGGCTTGTCGGCGTCGCCGAGGATCACCCCAAACATCGCGGGCACGCCAGTGATGACGTGCGGGATGCCATAGCGGCTGAGGATCTCATGGAAGCCGCTCATCAGCTTCATTCCGCGCTGGTTGATCACCTCGAACACAGGCTCAGTCTCCAAGACGCGCAGGGTAGCCTCGCAGGCAGCAACGGAGACGACGTTGCCGCAGTAAGTGCCGCCCTGTCCGACTGCGCCCGGCTCGATGGTCATCATGACTTCTTCCCTGCCGGCGATTGCGCCGATAGGGAAGCCGTTTCCCATTGCTTTGGCGTAAGTGACCAGGTCGGCGCGAACGCCGAAGAATTGCTGCGCGCCGCCAGGTGCAATGCGGAAGCCTGTCTTCACCTCGTCGAAGATCATCACAATCCCGTGCTCGTCGCACAGGCGGCGGATGAATTCGAGCCAGCCCTTCGCAGGCATCAGGCTAGCCATGTTGCCCATGATGGGCTCGACAAGGATTGCCGCAACCTCGTGCCCATGGTCGCGCACGGTGCGCTCGAGCATCTCGAAGTCGTTGAATGGGAGCGGGATAACCTTATCGCGCAGTGCGCTCGGGATACCGCTGCTGCTGGGCACTGGGATCGGGCTGCGCCGTGAGCCGAGCGCGCCCAGCGGTGCACTCGGCGTGCTCCACATGACGTGGTCATGCCCGCCGTGGTAGCAGCCCTCAAACTTGATAAAGCGTTCGCGCCCAGTGTATGCGCGCGCAATGCGCAGCGCATGCATGGTTGACTCCGTGCCGCTGTTGGTGAACCGCACTTTGTCTGCGCCCGTCATGCGGCACAAGCGTTCGGCAGCGCAGACCTCGTACACGTTGGTCATTGCAAAGACGTTGCCGTCTTGCATCGCCTCGAACACTGCCTGGTTCACAGCGTCGTAGGCATGACCAAGGATGACTGGCCCGAAGCCGAGCCGATAGTCAATGTAGCGCTTGCCATCAACGTCCCACACATACGCGCCTTTGCCGCGTGCGATGACCTTTGTCTCCTGCTCGCCCCAGTAGCGGAAATTGGACGAGACGCCCCACGGCATCACGGCGCGTGCGCGGGCAAACCAACGATCGCGCTGGCTGATGGCGGGCACAGCGCTGGGGGCTCCGCCTGCTGGTGCCATAGCCTCGGTCGTGCGGACAGAAGCCATTGGGCCCACGGCAGGCGTGCCTAAAGTTTCCATCGGCAGCTCATTGAACGGTGTCTCTTGGAACATAGCTCTCTCCTTTCTTCGACTTGCTTGGTAGGCAAACAAAATGCGCCGTTCCCTCGCGGAACGGCGCATCAATCACACTAGGAGCTAGTAAAACCTACACGTCTGGATTTGGCTTATCCAAACACAAGCACCCAGCGCGGCGTTTGCATCGGCGCAACCTTCCGCGGGTCTGCTGAAGCCATGGTTAAGCCCTGCTAAGCCTCGCCAGAGGAGGCTGTGCTGCGTGCTTGTTCGGCAGCTCTCTCGACTTGAGCTCGTGCTTCGCGCACGATTTGCTCAGCGCGCTCACGCGCCTCTTCGACGATGCGCTCAGCGCGGCGGCGTGCGTCAGCGATGGTTGCCTCTGCACGCTCGCGAGCGTCCTCGAGCGTGTCCTGCGCGCGGTCACGCAGGTCAATGCCGGCGCGCCCAATCTGTCGGCGGGTTTCTTCGCCGCTCTGCGGCGCGAGCAGCAGAGCAGCCGCAGCGCCGACCAGCCCGCCGATCAACACGCCAGCAAAGAATGCGCTCATCTGCGCGCCCGAGTCTTGGTTCGACATAGTCTCTCTCCTTGCATCACGCTTTGTCCCTCACCGCCTTAGGCGGCTTTTCAGTCTTGCATTCGTTGACCGCAGCACCTGCTGCACGCCTGCGGTGAAACTCGCCACTCGGATCACCGGCTTAGCGACGTTGTCGCTGATGAACGCGGTTGTCCCTTTGACGGTTCGCACTGCCTCGCTGGCATCGCGCATCAGCGGCACAAGTTCGCCGCGCAAGAACCCGAGTAACTCCTGCACTCGGAAGACCAACACCACGAGCAGAACACCAACCGTAAGGTTGACGATGAGCAGCACAACTGCAAACAGCACAATCACGATGTCGCGGATGTTGGCTGTTCGTGCAGGGTCAATTGCTAGTAACCCGACAATCACGGCAAGCAATACCAGCACCCCTGCGGCAAACAGCCCCGCGGTCACGCCTGCTCTGCGACTCACTTCGGCACTTGCTTCTTGGGCGAATGCCTCTCGTTGGTCGGCAGTGCGTGACGCCGCTCGGTCTTCCATGTGCCTTGTTTCAGTATAGCATAAGCGCTGAAATACCTGGACTATCGGGCATGCCCGGACTCAGAACACAGCACACTGTGCAGCGCCTCGCCCCATAGCACAGGGGAATGACAGGGTTAGGGTGCGCCGCGCGTGCCCAATGCGCACCTTTTGCTCTCCTCCTCCCAGAGGGCTGCCTGAGATGTGGGTAATGAAAAGGCCCTCAAGGAGAGGGGACGGGGATGAGGGCAAGTCAATACACTACGCGCCGTGTATTCGACTCCAGACCACTCCCGTGCCCACACAGTGGGCTGTCCCCCGAATGGGACGCGCCTCGCCGGCGCAGCTTGACATAGTGGAGTGTAGTGCAAACAGCTAGGATGCCAAGCGCACCCGAACCAACGACGACAGAGCAGGCTCGGCTCAGCCTCAGAACGCCTAGTCCGGCTCGGGGATAGGCGTGGCAGTGGTGGGGAGGCGCAGCACAACCCACGCCTCAAGCTGCTCAACGAGCGGCAAGAACTGCTTGACCGCTGCACCCACCGCAGGGTCGAGGAGCTGCAACGACCCGACGGTCTCCGCAGCGTTGTTCAGAGTGTCCCTGTTCCAGCGCAGGGTGGTGATCTCCTCAGCGTTGACCCAGAGCTTGATCCCTTCAGGCGTTGTCTTAAGGGTGATGTGCTGAATCTCGGCAGCAACGAGCTGCTGCACCAAGTCGCGCGGCAGAGAGGGCACGCCGTCTTAGTCGAAGGTCAGCCGCACGCCAGCAAGCGCGGCGGGCTGCGCTTGGGAAACGCCGTCGGGGAACGCTGTCCCCTCGGGGCGCAGCGGCACTTCAGTTTGCCCGGCAGCGGGCGGGAACTTGAGCACGAGGTTAAGCCGCAGCACGCGCGCGACCTCAGCGATTCGGTATGATTCGAGCGCAATCTTGACCTGATCACTTGAATCATGGAGCGCACACTGATCATCATCAAGCCCGACGGCGTGCAGCGCGGGCTGATCGGCGAAGTAATCGCCCGTTTTGAACGGCGCGGCTTGCGCATTGCTGGGCTGAAGCTAATGCACATCTCGCGCGCGCTGGCGGAGGAGCACTATGCAGAACACCGCGGCAAAAGCTTCTTCGAGGGCACCGTGCAGTTCATCACCTCTTCCCCCGTCGTCGTGATGTGCCTGGAAGGCCCTAACGCGATTGCTGCTGCTCGTCAGACCATGGGCGCAACGCGACCTACCGAGGCAGCCCCAGGCACCATCCGCGCCGACTTTGGTCTGGACATCTCGCGCAACGTTGTGCACGGCAGCGACAGCCCAGCGACCGCTGAGCGCGAGATCGCGCTTTACTTCAAGCCTGAGGAGCTGATCAGCTATCAGCGCGCCAGCGACGTTTGGCTGAAGGAATGAAGGCGCGCACCCGCTTCGCGCCCTCGCCGACGGGAGAGCTGCACATCGGCGGGGTTCGCACCGCGCTCTTCAGTTGGCTGCTCGCCAGACACACCGGCGGCGAGTTCTACGTCCGCATCGAAGACACCGACCAGGATCGCTACGTCCCTGGCGCAACCCGTCGCATCCTAGAAGCGTTCGACTGGCTGGGCTTGACACTTGACGGCGGCCCAGACCACGAAGAACTGCAAACGATGAGGACGAATGAGGACTACCCCGGCGCGCTCGACGACGGCGAGTACCGCGGCGTGCCTGGGCCGTTTGTCCAGTCCCACCGGCTGCCGATTTACAAACACTGGGCGGAGTGGCTCATTGAGCACGGCTACGCCTACCGCGCGAACGAGACGCCCGAGGAGCTGGCGCGCATGCGCGAGGAAGCTCAGGCGCGCAAGCAAACCTTTGTCTTCCGCGAGGAGATGCGCCTGCGTACCGACGTTCGCCCTGACGAGCCGCACGTGATCCGCATGCGTGTGCTCCCGCGCGAGGGGCAGACCGAGATCAACGATTTGATCAAAGGTCGCGTCGTCTTCGACAACAGCCAGATCGACGACCAGGTGCTGCTCAAGGCGGATGGCTTCCCAACCTACCATCTCGCCGTCGTCGTGGACGACCACTTGCAGGGGGTGACGCACGTGCTGCGCGGCGATGACTGGCTTTCCAGCGCGCCGAAGCACGTCCTGCTCTACCGCTACTTTGGCTGGCAAGAGCCACAGTGGGCGCATTTGCCGAACGTGCTCGGGCCGGACGGCAAGAAGCTGAGCAAACGTCACGGCGCGCAAAGCGTGTTCGAGTTCCGCGACCAAGGCTATATCCCCGAGGCGCTGGTGAACTTCTTAGCGCTGCTTGGCTGGGCGCCTGGCGGTGGCGATGAGCAAAACGTCTTCACCGTGCAGGAGCTAATTGAGAAGTTCTCAATGGAAGGAGTCGGCAGCTCGCCAGCGGTGTTTGACTACAACAAGCTGGACTGGCTCAACGGGGTGCACATCCGCAGGCTGAGCGACGAGGAGTTCGCCCATCGGCTTGAGCCATTCTTGGCGCGGGCAGGGATTCCGATAGACACCCCGCAGCGGCGCGAGCTGCTGCGGCGCATTGCCCCGCACATCAAGGAACGCACCAAGAAGCTCACTGACGCGGCGCCGCTGGTTGATTTCTTCTTCGGCGACATTGCCGTTCCACCTATCGAGGCGCTGGTCGGCCCAAAGATGGATGCCCCCGCTTCGGCGCACGCGCTCCAAGCAGCGCTCAAGCTGGTCGAAGCCTTCGAGCCGTTTGACGACCAGCCGCTGGAGCAGGCGATGCGCCAACTGTGCGCGGAACTGCATCTCAAGCCGACTCAGCTCTTCACCATCATTCGCAACGCAGTGACAGGTAAAAGCGTCACGCCACCGCTGTTCGCAACGATGGCGATCCTCGGGCGCGAGACCTGCCGACTGCGAATGAGGCGCGCGTTGGAGGCGCTTGAACAAGCTGCGCTACGGCATCCATGAGGGCAGCAGCGCGTCGCGCGCCAGCAGACGGCGCTCGCTGCCATCGGCTTTGATCAGCCAGATCTCGGGCTTGGCGTTGATCGCGGTGAGGTCGAATTGCTGCGCTAGCAGCCACTTCCCGTCTGGGCTCCAACTCACCGCACCGTAGCTCTGACCGACCTCCTCAGCGATAGGTTCAGCGGGCGCGCTGCCGTCCGAGCGAGCGCGCCACACGTGGACGCCGAGCGCGCTGCCGCTGCCTGCGCCAGGCTGTCGCCCGAAGGCGATCCAATCACCCAGCGGTGACCAGGCTGCTCCGCTGTCGTTCGACGCGCTGATCGGCAGCAGCGGCGCAACGATCGCTGCCCTGAAGTCGGCAAGCAGCAGTTGGCTGTACTGCCCTGCCTCGAAAGGCAGCAGCTCGGGGTAAATCAGCCGTGCGCCGTCGGGCGACCAAGCGCCGGAATCGCCAAGCACGCTGGGGAGTTGTTGCTGGTCGCCGCTCTCGGTGTCAATTACGGTCACAGCGCTTTGGCGCGGGTCGTAGAACGCCAGTTTGCCGCCGCGCGGCGCAAAGCGCGGCAGCGACCCGATGCGCTGCGGGTCGGTGAACAGCGGGGTGGCCTCGCCGCGCTCAACGTCGAGGATCCAGATCCTGCCTGGACCGGGCGAACGCCCCACTGTGCCGAGAATCAAGGCGCGCCGCTCGAAGGCAACACGTGCGCTATCTGCAGACCAAGAGGGCGCTTGGCAGACCTCGCCGTCGCAGCGCACCGCCAGTCGGCGTTCACCCGTGTTCAAATCGAGCAGCCAGAGGTCGCGCTCAGGGTTGTTTGCCTCACGGTTGACGCCGTAGATGACATACCTCCCATCAGGGCTGACTGCGTAGTCATACACGCCGAAAGGCTCTTGGGTAAGCACCTCTGGGGAAGCGTTGGGGCGGGATAAGTCCAAGCGATACAGGTTGGTCGCCCCCTCGCTTGGGGATAGCCACAGCGCGCGCAGTGAGCCCGTGCGGAAAGACCAACGCACGTCTGCTTGCAAGGCGCGCCCGCGCTGGCTGCGCACACCTGCTTGTAAGGTGACGGTGTACTGCTGGTCAAGTTGCAGGGGCTGCGCCGGCGTCCAGATCACTGTCGCGCCGCTCCAGCGGAGCGTGCCGCTGATGAAGGGTTCAACTTGTATGCGCCCTTCAAGCGTCGCCCCATCCACAGGCTCGCTCAAGGTGAGCACGATTGGCGCGCGCGTTGAAACGGACTGGGCATCAGAGCCTGGTTGCGCGCGCACCAGCCGCAGCCCAACCTGGTCGCCGCGCAGCACGACGATCCCTGTGGCAAGGGCGAGCGCAGCAGCGCTTAGCCAAGCAGCGCGATCTAGTGCGTCGAAACGCATTCAGGGCAGGTTGAATCTAAGCGCTCGCGGATGACCAGCGCAGGGCATCAGCCCCGCGCGACACCAACTGAGTAGGAATGTGCATTGGAGCCGCAGCGGGGAGCGTCTAGCTCAGACACGCGGCGCATTCGCAAAGCCACTGCATAAGGGCGTGCATCCCTATGCATCGCAGCGTGCCGCGCTACGGCGCGATCTCACGGCTGCAGTGTTGGTGCAGGTCGCGCTGTGCAGCCGAGCAGCGATCTATCACAGATACTGCCCTACCAGTAGTCGCACCCGCTCGCGCGTTTCAGGAGGGATGCGGTCGCGGGCAGTCATCAGCGCGAAGCGCATCGCGCCCTCGCTCTCGTGCGGCAAGGTGGGGACGACTGAGACGAGGTTAGCAATTGCCTTCTGCGCCAGCGCCAAGTTGTCGTTCAGCCGCTGAATGACCATCTCGACAGTGACCTCGCCTTCGCTCTCGTGCCATACGTCGTAGTCGGTGACGTGCGCCATGATGGCGAAGTCCAGTTCCGCCTCACGGGCGAGAAACGCCTCTGGGCAAGCCGTCATGCCGATGATGTCGCAGCCCCAAGCGCGGTAGGCTAGGCTTTCGGCTTTCGTGCTGAAGCGCGGTCCTTCTATGGTGATCAGCGTCCCGCCCTCGTGGACAGTCCCGCCGGCGTCGCGCACGGCTTGTGCCAGTGCTGCCCGCAGCGACGCTGAGAACGGCGAGCCAACTGAGACATGCCCAACAAGCCCGCCCTCGAAGAACGTGCTGGCGCGCTTGCCCTTGGTGAAGTCGAAGAGCTGGTCAGGTACGACGATATCGCGCGGCTTGAGGTGCTCGCGCAAGCTGCCACAGGCGCTGACGCTGATCACGTGGCGCACCCCGAGCGATTTCAATGCCCAAATGTTGGCGCGGTAGGGCACCTCGCTTGGGCTGAAACGATGTCCGCGCCCGTGCCGCGGCAGAAAGGCGATCCGCTGACCTTGGTATGTGCCGATCACGACAGCATCCGAGGGGTCGCCGAATGGGGTGTAGATGTGGCGCTCCTCAACATCGGTGAGACCAGGCATGGCGTACAGACCGCTGCCGCCGATGACTGCAAACGCGATGGGAGATGTCATGGTGCGTGTGTTTTACCAGATCAACAGGCGCTCGCGCAGCGCGCGCAGTTCCGCCTCGTCCAACCCCGCATCGCGCAAATAGCCCCATGTGCCGTTGTAGCGCTCGCCGAGATACTCGAGCGCATGCGCCATCGCAGACGGCGGGCAGGTGGTGTATTGCGCCATGAAAGACCGTTGCACCTCGTCGGCGAAGGTCGCCAGCCACTGCTGGTGCAGTGTCTCCAGGTTCTGCTCGCTGACGTGATAGTCCGCGATGATCGCATCTTGCGGCACGCCAACAAGGTCGAGCAGCAGCGCAGCAATGACGCCCGTGCGATCCTTGCCGACAAAGCAGTGAAAGACAATTCCGCCTTCAGGCGCGTTGACGAACAGGCGCATGATCTCCGCAACGTACGGCTTGCGCTGCTCCAGAACGCGAATGTGCCACGCTGCGCGGGATGAGATGAACAGCATGTCGCTGTCTCGATCTCCCTCCTCCAGCAGGGAGACATGGTGGTAGTGCACCCCAGGATGACCTGCGAGCGGGTTGGGGCGCTCACGAACCTCGCCAGGGTAGCGCAGGTCAACAATCGTCCGCACCCCGTAGTCAAGCGCTGCCTGCTTGCCCTCTTCGGTCAAGTGCGAGAGCGTGTCCGCGCGCACGAAGGCGCGTGCGCGCGTGCGCTTGCCCTCCGAAGTGACGAAGCCGCCCAGGTCGCGGGCGTTGACCAAGTTGTTCCACGCCAAGCGGCGGCTGACATGATCGACACCCATTGGCGCGGATTGTAGGGTCGAAGATTGCTAGCGCATTAAGCCCAGCGCAGTCGCATCAGACTTGCTTCCTTCTGCGTTTTACTCGTGCGCCATCCCCGCGCGATCAAGCTTGTTCGCATAAACTTCACCTGAAATGCGACCTGACCAAGCAGCACCCAACGTACGACAGGGCAAATCCAATCGAGAGACAAAGCCGACATACGTCGCTCGCTTTGGCGGGAAAGAGGGTCAAACGTTGACCTTGGTTGAAAGCAGCGACCTGCTTGTTGTCCGCACCCGAAGTCGAACTGTCATAGACCCAGAAGAGCCCACAGAATACCCTAACCTCTCGCGTGAGGCAGCCGAGCTGCTGGCAATGTTCGAGCAGGTGGACAGCTACGAGTTGGCAGGGGTCGCTGTGCTGCGCGCGCGCGTCCGGCGCGGCGCTCAAGCCTTGCGCGATAAGGCGCGCCAGCTTCTCAAGCGCGAGGAGAGCATCTGGTTCGCCGGGCGCGTGCTCGTGGACGAAGTCGCCAAGCAACCTGTGCTCTACACCGAGAACCTGTTCATCAAGTTTCAAGAGGACGCCAAGGAGAGCGACGTTCGACGTGTGCTCCGCGATCACGCGCTGGCGGAGATCGTCAAGGCAGCCTACGCGCCCAAAGCCTACTTCGTCAAGCCTCCGGAGGGGATCGGGCTAGATGTCTTCGGGTTGGCGCAGCAACTTCTCGAGCTGCCGGAGGTCGAGCTGTGTCACCCTGAGCTGATTCGTCGTCCGAGCCATAAGCGCGCCTTCGAGGCGCAGTGGCACCTCAGGCGCACGACGATCAACGGCAAGACGATTGATGCTCACGCGAGCGTCGAAGCTGCTTGGGAGCTGTCTCAAGGCGAGGGGGTGACGATTGCCGTCATTGACGATGGGTTTGACGTTGACCACGAGGAGTTCCGCGGTGCAGGCAAAATCGTCGCCCCGCGCGATGTCTCGCGCGGCACCAACGACCCGCGCCCAGGCAACCTCGATAACCACGGCACGCCCTGCGCTGGGGTCGCAGTCGCAAACGGGGCTTACAGCGCTGCTGGCGTTGCGCCCAAAGCGCGCCTGATGCCGATCCGGTTGGTTTCTGGGCTTGGCTCGCGTCACGAAGCGGATGCGTTCGTGTGGGCAGCCCAAAACGGGGCTGACGTGATCTCCTGCAGTTGGGGACCTCCGGACGGCGACTGGCGCAATCCCAAAGACCCGCGCCACAAGGCGAAATTCCCGCTCCCCGACTCGACGCGCCTAGCGATTGACTTTGCAGTGAACTCCGGGCGAAACGGCAAGGGGTGCGTGATCTGCTTTGCTGCTGGCAATGGCAACGAGAGCGTGGACAACGACGGCTACGCCAGCTACGAGAAAGTCATCGCAGTCGCTGCCTGCAACGACATGGGCATGCGCGCCGCGTACAGTGACTACGGCAAGGCGATCTGGTGCGCCTTCCCGAGCAACCACGGGCTTGCTTCGCTGACGCCCGGCATCTGGACGACTGACCGCAGCGGTGCAGCCGGGCGCAACCCAGGCAATCCCCGTCGCGGCGATGAGATGGGAAACTACACCAACGACTTCGGCGGCACCTCCAGCGCTTGCCCAGGCGTCGCTGGCGTGGCTGCCTTGATCCTCGCGCGCAACCCAGAGCTGCACTGGGATGAGGTGCGTGAGATCATCAAGAACGCCTGCGACAAGATCGACCCGGCAAACGGTCAATACAACGACAACGGTCATAGCCCATACTACGGCTACGGGCGCGTCAATGCCCGCCGCGCTGTCGAGCTTGCTTTCCCTGCACAACGCAAGCCGATTGTGCGCGCTGAAGTGCGCCAGGATGTCCCGATTCCAGACTTGGGTGAGGCGAAGGTTGAGATCGCGATCGGCGAATCCCGAGCCTTGCAGGGGCTGCGCGTGATCGTTGACATCGAGCACGCCTACATCGGCGACTTGGTGCTCACGCTGCATCCCCCAGAAGAGTCCAAGCTACAGCCCGTGGTGCTTTACAACCGCAGCGGCGGCAGCCGACGCGCATTGCGCCAGACGTTCGACCCTGTCAACACACCCGCGCTAAAAGCAACCCTCGGCGCATCTCCCCAGGGGGTGTGGACGCTGGTTGCGCGGGACAAGGCTAAGCGGGACACAGGCAAGATCCGCGCGTTTGCATTGGAGATGGAGTTCTGACGCAGACTTAACCCCAGATAGCTCGCCCTTACAATCCTTGCCAATAACGATGGCGCCTGTGATCGCCCCGCGTTGGCGCAAGGTGCTGCGCGACTTGTGGATCAACAAGACGCGCACGCTGCTCGTCGTGCTGTCCATCGCGGTCGGCGTGTTTGCCGTTGGCGCGATGGCTGGCGCGCGGACGATCCTCGCTCGGGACTTGCGGCTGCAGCACGCCGCCAGCAACGAGGCGAGCTTCACCGTTTTCGCCTCGAACCTGGACGAGCAGTTTGTGCGCGCCATCGCGCGCATGCCCCAGGTCGCCGATGCGCAGGGGCGCAGCGTGTATGTGCTGCGCGCGCTGGTTGGCGATGCACGCAGCAACGTCATCCTCTACACCGTCTGGGATTTTGACGATGTGCGCCTAGACCGCTTCTGGCATGAAGCAGGCGCGCGCGTCCCCGGTCGGCGCGAGGCGTTGCTGGAGCGCAGCTCGCTGCGTTTGTTTGGCAAGCAGATCGGCGACGTGCTGACCGTTGAACTGCCTGACGGCAAGACGCGCGATTTGCGCATCGTCGGCACCGTCTTCGACGTAAACGCACCGCCTGTGAACTTTGCCAACTTCGGCAGCGCCTACATCACGCCCGACACGCTGGAGTGGCTGGGCTTCCCGCGCACCTTCACCGAAGTCCGCGTCAAGGCAGCTGAGAACCACACTGACCGCGCCCATCTCCAGCGGATCGCCGACGCGATCAAGGAGCGAATCGAGGACAGCGGCGGACGCTTCCTCGGCGCGAGCATCCCACAGAACCCCGGGCAGCACTACGCCGAAGACCAACTCCAGTCCATGCTGCTGATCTTGGTCGCGCTTGGCGCGCTGTCGCTATTCCTGAGCGCCTTCCTGGTGATCAACACAACCACCGCAATCGTGGCGCAGCAAATCAAGCAAATCGGGATCATGAAGTCAATCGGCGGGCGCACCGACCAGATCACGAGCCTGTATCTCACCACCGTTGCCGTGTTTGGCGTCTTGGCGTTGTTGATCGCAGTCCCGCTGGGATCGCTTGGGGCACTGTGGCTGGTTGGATTCGTGGCGAACTTGTTGAACTTCGACGTGTTGACGCGCACGCCACCCCTAGATGTGCTGTTGCTGGAGATCGCCGTAGGCTTGCTGCTGCCGCTGCTTGCCTCGTTAGCGCCCGTGTTGACGGGCGCGCGCATCACCGTGCGCGAGGCGATCACCTCGACGGGGCTTAGCGAGGGCAGCTCCAGCAAGGTCGGGCTGCTGCTCACTGGCACGCTGGAGCGTTGGGTGTCGCGCCCGTTTCTGCTCTCGCTGCGCAACACCTTCCGCAAGAAGAGCCGCTTGGCGCTGACGCTAGGCACGCTGGTGCTTGCCAGCGCGATCTTCGTCTCCGTGTTCACCGTGCGCGACTCGCTCAACCAATCCCTAGCGGTCTCGCTGCGCTACTGGCAATATGACGTTGAAGTGACGCTGGCGTCGCCGCAAGGAGAGGACAAAGCGCTGAACCGCTTGCGCCAGGTGCCAGGTGTGGTTTACGCTGAGGCATGGAGCACGGGCACGGCGCGGCGATTGCACAGCGACGGCACAGAAGGTCGCGCGATCAACGTGATCGCGCCGCCTGCAGATACGCGACTGCTTGAGCCAGTGATGCTGCAAGGGCGCTGGCTGTTGCCCGAGGACACCAACGCCGTCGTCGTCAACACGGAAGTGCTGAGCGACAATCCGGACTTGGGCGTAGGCGATGAGATGGTGTTGAAATTCGGCGCACGCCGCGTGCCTGTTCGCATCGTCGGCGTCACCCAAAGCGTGCTCACCGGGCAAATCCGCAACCCGCGCGTGATCTACATGAATGCAGAGGGCTACCGCGACGCTCTTTACACCGGTCGGCAGGTGAGCACACTGGTCGCGGTCACCGAGCGCCACGATGGGGCTTTCCAGGCGCAGGTCGCCCGCGAGATCGAATCAGAGTTCCGTGCTGCAGCGATGCCTGTGGACACCACCGAAACGCTGACCGAGCGGCGTGACCAGATCACCTTTCAGTTTGACTTGCTGGTCACCTTTCTGATCATCATGGCGGTGCTGCTAGCTATTGTCGGTGGGCTTGGCTTGGCGGGCACGATGAGCATCAACGTCCTGGAGCGGACGCGCGAAATTGGCGTGATGCGCGCCATCGGCGCCAGCGATGGCGCAATCCAACGGATCGTCATCGGCGAGGGCATTGTGATCGGGGTGATCAGTTGGTTCATCGGCGCGCTGCTAGCGCTGCCGATTAGCGTGCTGCTCTGCGATGCGGTGGGGCAGGCGTTCCTGCGCCGCCCGCTCGATTTCACCTTCTCGCTGTTCGGGGTCGGTTTGTGGCTCGGCGCCATGCTACTCGTCGCAGCGGTCTCCAGCCTCGCGCCTGCGTTGCGCGCCTCGCGCCTGACCGTGCGCGAGGTGTTGGCGTACGAATGAATCGCTCCAGAATTGCTCATGGCGCGCGTGTTCGTCTCTCGGCGCATCCCTCAGCCTGCGATTGATCTGCTCAGGCAACATCTTGAGGTCGCTGTGTGGGATGCGCTCGCGCCAGTGCCGCGCGCGGTGTTGCTGCGTGAAGCTGCGCAGGCTGATGGCGTGCTTGTGATGCTCAGCGACCGGGTTGACGCCGAGTTCCTCGACGCCGCCCCTCGGGTGCGCGTCGTCGCCAACATGGCAGTCGGCTACGACAACATTGACGTGCCTGCGCTAGCCCAGCGTGGCGTGGTCGTCACAAACACGCCGAATGTGCTCACTGAGGCGACGGCTGACTTGGCGTGGGCGTTGCTAATGGCTGCGGCGCGGCGGATTGTCGAAGGGCACAAGGCAGTCGAGAACGGAACATGGGGCGCTTGGCACCCCTTCTACATGCTCGGTCAAGACGTGTATGGCGCGACGCTGGGCATCGTTGGTGCAGGGCGCATTGGCGCAGCTATCGCCCGTCGCGCGCGCGGGTTCAACATGCGCGTGCTGTACCACAATCGCCGCCGCAATGAGGCGCTGGAAGCCGAACTTGGCGCAGCCTACTGCACCCTAGACGACGTGCTGCGCCAAGCAGACTTCGTTGTGGTGTGCGTGCCGTTGACTGAGCACACGCGCGGCATGTTCGGCGCGCGCGAGTTCGCCCTGATGAAAGACACCGCAGTATTCGTTAACGTCTCGCGCGGCAGTGTGGTCAGGGAGCAGGAGCTGTACCAGGCGTTGCGCGCAGGGCGACCCTGGGCAGCCGGGCTGGACGTGTTCGAAGTCGAGCCGACGCCGAAGGACAACCCGCTCTTGAGCTTGCCGAACGTTGTTGCTGCGCCCCACATCGGCAGCGCCACACTAAGCGCGCGCACGGAGATGGCGCTGCTGGCGGCAAAGAACTTGGTTGCTGTGCTCAGCGGACAGCCACCGCTGACGCCGATCACACTCACCTAGCTCACGAGCGGCGCGGTGTGCTTAGTTAGCGAGCATTCTCCTGCCCTACCTCCGCCAAGCGTGCAAGGATGATCGGCAGGATTTCACCGGCGCGCCCGCACAGGTAAATATCACCCGCGCTCATGTTTGCAGGCTGCTCTGGATTCACGTGCACGACTAGGGCTCCAGCGCGGCTCGACACGCGCGCCAATGAAGCTGCCGGCTCAACTAACCCAGAAGTCCCAATCGAGAGGAATACCTGAGCGCGGCGCGCCGCGTCGAACGCAGCGCTGAGCGCAGCTTCTGGCAGCGGCTCTCCGAACCACACCACGTCGGGGCGGATGTGCCCGCCGCACCGCACGCAGACCGGCGATCGGGGTGGATGTGCCTCGGCTGGGATGGCAACAGGTGTGGCGCAGATCGCGCAGCGGTAACGCTGTAAGCTGCCGTGAAGCTCGATCACCTCAGCGCTGCCAGCGCGTTGGTGCAGCCCGTCCACGTTCTGGGTGATCAGCGTGAATCGCGGTAATCTCCGCGCCAGCTCAGCCAAAGCACGGTGGGCGGGGTTGGGCTCTGCCTGTTCGACCAAGCTGCGCCGCCAGGCATACCAAGCCCACACGCGATCGGGGTTGCGGGCAAAGGCTTCGGGCGTGGCGAGTTCCGCTGGGTCAAACTGCGCCCAAAGCCCTGTTTGGGCTTGGCGGAAGGTTGGTACGCCGCTTTCGGCGCTCACCCCCGCTCCAGTAAGCGCAACGACAAACTGGGCGCTGCGCAGCGCGCTGATGACGCGCTCCAAGCCGTTCACGGCGCCAGCGCCATATAGTTTTGCACCCCCCAGCCAATTGTGCCGTCGCTGGGGTCGCGCAACTGCCACCAGGTGAAGCCGTCCGCCTGCTCTGGACCGCCAACGATCTCGTAGGTGTTGCCCTCGGGCAGGGCGCGGATGCGCTCGGCGCTGATAGTCGGCGCGCGGCGGAAGTTCAACCCGTTCCCACCTGTGTTGACGATCACCACCCGCGCACCGATGCCGATCTGCTTAGGCGTTCCGCCTTGTGAAGGCTCGGGCTGCGGCGTCGGCGTGTCGGTAGGCGCGATATACGGCGTTGCGGTCGGCGGCACGAACTCAGTCGGCGTCGGCGTGATGATGCGCAGCGTCGCGGTGGGCAGCGCCAGGGTGAGCGCAGGACGATTCTGATTGATGAAGTTCAGCGTCAGCGCACAGGCAGCAGTGACCACCGTGAAGCTGACCAGCAACGGGATCACCGCCGGGACGCGCTGCTGGGTATCGGGGCGGCGCGTGCGCGGCAGGCGACGAAAGGGCTTCAAGTCCTGCTCCCATCGGACGCTGCGTGGGTCGAAGTCGCCGAGGCGATCAGGTGTTTTTTGCACAGTCATCGGCGGTGAGACTCTGGAGTGCGCCGAATTGTAGCGTGAGCGGAAGCAGCCTGCACAGATTCAAGCATGACTACATGAACACACAGCTAGGGGTGTCGCTCTGCCCTCAGTGCTGCAGGCCGCTCGACCCACAGCGATGTTGGGCGGGACAGCCTGAGGACTAAGCCCCTCAACCTCAGTGATGAGCAGCGCAAGCGACATCTCATCCCTGCGTCGAAGCTCCCTAGCAGCGCGTCCAACTGACAGCGCCTGAGGTGTCTCGACAACCGTCCTCTACAGCGCCAAGCATACGCGCGACGAATCGCCCTCGCCGCGAGAGAGGTCTTGCGATTTGCACACTTAACACACCTCGGTACAATGCAAGGGTGCTGAGTTGAGCTTGCATGGAGGACAACTAGGAGCGATGAGAACGCAACTGCCTGCCCGCCTTGTCGCTGCAGCCGTCATCTCAGGGGTGCTCTTGACCGGCTGCGGCAGTGACTTCCGCCTCGCCCTGCCCCGCGTCATCGTTGAGGTGGACTCGGAAGGCTACCCCTCGGTCATCGGCATCAGCGGTCGCGCCTTCGGCGTGCAGGCGCTCGACCCAGCAACCGTCCAGCAGTTGGTCAACTCGAACCTGCAACATGTCGAGCTGTCTTGGCGGCAAGAGGGCGTCGCCGTTTGGGTGAACGCCAAGCCAATTACTGCGCTTGAGCTAGGTCCAGAGCGATTCAAAAGAGTCGTCAACCTGGTTAAGAAATTCGGCTTTCCTGACCCTGCCCAAGACCCGCTGGCGGGCTTAGCGGTCGAAATCGCGCGCGTGCTGCAGCTCAACCTCGTGCTCAAGTTCCCGCCCGCTGCCGGGCAAACTGAAGTGCCGCTGCGCCCCGAGGGGGCAGCGTTCCCCGACGGCGCCTCCCAAGCGCAGCCCGCCGCGCTTGCTGGCGTGCGGCTGACCTTCGACCAAGACGGCGTGCCCTCCATCTCGGGCGTTTCCTTCAGGGAATTCAGCAGCTTGCTTGGCGCAGACCTGAGCGCGACCTACCTGCCGCGCGAATTGGTGCAGCAGCTCGTTGCGGCTGAGATTCAACACATCACCCTCAAGACAACGCCTGAAGGGATCAAGCTCTGGGTCAACGCTGAGGAGATCACCACCCTGCGCTGGAACAGGGACACTCTGAACAACGCTGCGGAGACCGTTGGGTCGTTGCAGCTCCTCGACCCTGCAGTTGGTGCAGCGGTCAAGCAGTTCTTGCCGCTCGTTGAGCAGCTTGAGGCGCGGGTTGTGCTGCGCTTCCCCACCACTGCCACACCCATCCCTGAGCCGAACTAGGCGTTCTGAGGCTGAGCCAAGCCTGCTCTGTTGTCGTTGGTTCGGGTGCGCTTGGCATCCTAGCTGTTTGCACTACACTCCACTATGTCAAGCTGCGCCGGCGAGGCGCGTCCCATTCGGGGTTCAGCCCACTGTGTGGGCACGGGAGTGGTCTGGAGTCGAATACACGGCGCGTGGTGTGTTGGCTTGCCCTCACCCCCGCGCCCCTCTCCCTCAGGGAGAGGGGATGGGGGTGAGCAACTGTCTTCCTTGTCAAGGGGGTTTCCCTGTATGGGCTGCATGCACCCTGGCACAAGACGCACTGACCCTACCCTTCAGCGGGCAACCCCCTGCACCTGAATCACTCGCCCAACGCCTCAGCCGCGCGGC
>JANWZM010000243.1 GCA_025054635.1 Thermoflexales bacterium | reverse complement strand
CGCGCCGTTTACGCCTGACGCCAACACGGTTGGGCTGTATCACTTCGACGAGGGCAGCGGCACGCTCGTGCAGGACAGCTCAGGCGCGCCTGGCGGCCCAAGCCATGGAGAGCGCCGCGTCGGCGGCTCGAACAACGGGCCGACCTATGACGCCGTGATCAAGCGATTCTGACGCGCAGATGCGCAAGTTGAAGATAATGCCGCCATGCAAGCCATCAAGCGCGTGGAGATCATCACCGACGCCCTTGAGATCGAGCGCGTCGCACAAGTGTTGGAGCAGCACGGCGTGACAGGCTACACCATCATCCGCGACGTGATCGGCAAGGGTGAGCGCGGCATTCGCCGCGGCGACGAGCTGAGCGGGGTCTTCCGCAATAGCTACCTGCTCACCACCTGCGAGCCGCAGCAGCTACCAGCAATCGTCGAGGCAGTGCGCCCGATCCTCAAATTGCGAGGCGGGGTGTGCTTAGTCAGCGACGCAATGTGGGTCAAACACTGAAGCCGCCCGACTCGGACACACAGCGACCACTGAATTGCCCTGCCCTCACCGCTCTGGCTTGGCGAGTCACAGAGAGAGTGAGGGCAGGGTAACACACGCGTTGACTCGTATCGTCCATGTAGTCAACTGCCAACCGTCTAGCCCTGCACAACAAACCGATGCGCTCGCTCGTTGTAGTGTGTGCCTGCCTCGTCTTGGTCGGCGGTGCGCCCGCTCGGGCTGCGGCACGACTGCCGCAGCCCGGTCAGACTGCTGATGTCTTCACATACGCTGCCCCGAACGGCAGGGTTGTTCGGCTTAACTATCTGCTCTTTCTGCCGCGAGGCTACGGCGCGGGCGAGGCGCGCCTGCCGCTGCTGGTCTTCTTGCATGGTTCGCGGGAGGCGGGGCGCGACATCAATCGGCTGCGGCGCGCCATCCTGCCGCAGCTCGTTGAGGCAAATCCTGACTTCCCGTTCATCGTGCTCTCGCCCCAATCGCCGAGCGCTACCTATGGCTGGTACCCCAGCCTCAAGGCGATCCACGCCTTGATCGACGAGATCGAGGCGCGCTACGCGGTTGACCCAGCGCGGATTTACCTGACTGGGCTGAGCATGGGCGGGTTTGGCGCGTGGGCGCTGGCGCTGGAGCGCCCGGGGCGCTTCGCGGCGATTGCGCCTGTGGTCGGTGGCTACTTCTACAACCCGCGCCAACTGTGCGCGCTCAAAGGGACGCCGATTTGGGTCTTCGGCGCTCGGCGCGACCGCAACGTGCCGCTGCGCGAGAGCGAGCGCGTGGTGAAGGCGCTGCAAGCTTGCGGCGCTGCGCCGCGCTTCACCGTCTTCGAGGACGCCGACCACGACCAAGGCTGGCTGCGCGCTTACACCGAGACGGGCTTGTTTGACTGGCTCGCTGCGCAGCGATTGGGACAGCCGCTCAGTCCACAAACTCAATCGTCACCTGCTGAAAGCCTGTTCGCAACAGGAACTCAGTGAGCTGCTGGCGCGCCACAATCTCGGCAAGCTCGAGCATCTCGGCGTTTGCCTGCGCGTCTTGCAGCAGTTGGCGGCGCGCAGCATCGAGCGCCTCAACCTCCAGACCCTGATACTCGCTGAACAGCCAACTGCGCGAGGCGTCGTAAATCCGCGAGAGATCAGGGCGCAATTCGACGCCGATGACGCGCGGGCGCGACAGGCGCACGCGGATGCGGTTGTCCGCTGTCACCTGCACGTCCGACGGGCGCACGCGGCTGAGGTCAACCCCCAGGCGCACCCGGGCAACGACGTAGATCACAATGCGGTCCTTGCCGAGGATCAAATCGCTGACCGCGTCGCGCGGGCGCGTGCGCTCAACCACTGTCGAGGCGGTGTATTCAACGACGACGAGGTCGCTCAGCCGTCGCCACTCAGGCAGCGGCGCAGGCGTCGGCGTCGGTAGCGGCGTCGGCGATGGAAACGGGGTGAAGGTCGGCTGGGGTGTAAACGTGGGCAGAGGCGTGAACGTCGGCTGCGGGGTGTGGGTGGGCAGCGGAGCCAACGTCGGCAGGGCAGTGAACGTCGGCTGGGGCGAGAGCGGCGCCGTCACCACGACCTCGCGCGTGATGACGATCTGCGGCGCGGCTGCGCGCAGCGCTGAGGCAACCCAGACCGCGCCGAGAACCAGCCCCACGCTCACAATCAGCGCCGCAAGCACGATCGCGCTAGAGTGGAGAGGTCTGGACATGGCGGATCACCCCAGGGCGCGCCCAACTGCGCTCGAACGCGAGGATGCCCGAGCAGAAATCTAACTCGCTGCCCACTGCGAGACAAGGACGTTGTCGCACGGCTGTTCGCAGAGCAAGTCAACCACTTGCTCGTAGGAAGACCAATCGTTGAACGGGCTTTGCGCGGTGAGGGCGCGCAAGCCAAGCTCGCCAAACATCGCGTCAGCAGC
>JANWZM010000236.1 GCA_025054635.1 Thermoflexales bacterium | reverse complement strand
CTCCTCCTCACTGCCGTCCTTGAACAGCACGCGGCTGCCCCGCAACTCCTGAACGTCGGGCTTTGGCTTGATGTCCCCTTGACCCACGTAGTAAAGAATGAGTTGATTGACGATGGGGTGCGTCTCGAAGAACTTGTGATCGGGTTTGGGCAAGCCGTAGTCTTGGGGTAGCCCAACCAGCAACTTGAGCAGGATGGAATACAGCCAGCGCTGGAGCGTCAGCGGCACCCGCAGCTTGAGTAGCAGTTCGTTGACTTGGTCGGAAGGCTTGCCGAAGACATACTTTGGGCTGTAATAGTAGCCGCGGCGCGTGCTGTGGAAAGTCACTTTGGCATTCTGCGCGCTCTCAACTGCGATGTCGCAACCGCTGTTGCCTGCCCCGATCACCAGCACGCGCTTGTCGCGCAGCACATCAGGCGTCTTGTACTGGCACGAGTGCAGCATCAAGCCGTCGAAGCGACCTGGGTAGCTGGGCCACTTTGGATCCCAGTTGTGACCATTGCAGATGATCACACCGCCATACTGCCGCGTCTCACCTGTGCTCAAGGTTACTTCCCAGAGCGGGCTGCGCGCGGACTCATCCGTCGGCTGAATGCGCTCAACTGAGGTGTTGAACGTGATCAGCTCGTACAGCCCAAAGTGGCGGGCGTAGCTCTTGATGTACTCATGCGCCTGCCAATGGCTCGGGTAGTCAGGATACTCTTTGGGCATGGGGAAGTCGGTGTACTCCGTGCCCGGTTTTGAGGAGATCAGGTGAGTGGACTTGTACACACTGCTGCCGGGTTTGCCGTAATACCAGTTGCCGCCGACGTCGTCGAGCTTCTCGAACACGTCGCACGGGATGCCCATCTGCTTAAGGTTCTTTGCCGCGGCAAGCCCAGAAGTGCCTGCACCGACGATGCAGTAGCGATGTGCGTAGTCCGTCATCTTTCAGGCGCTCAAGTTCTCGATCAGCACAATGTGCAGCGCAGTCGGTCCGTGCACGCCAAAGACAGGATGCATCTCTATGTCGCTGGTCCGGCTGACGCCAGAGATCAGGGTGATGGCGCTGCTGCGTCTGAAAACACCGAGCCGTTGGGCGCGTTGCGCAGCGATGTAATCCTCAAGGCGGGGCAGGATGAGGTCTTCCGTGAGCAGCGCAATGTGAACCGGGGGCAGCAGCGAAGCCATGCGCGGGCGACCTGGGCCGGAGCTGAGCACCAGCGTCCCCGTTGTCGCCAGGGCGCAGTCAGCGCCAGTGATGCCGACATCCGCCTGAGCAACCGTCGCGTTGTCTCCCTGCAGGCGCTGGATGCCCAACTCTGCAAGCACGGCTTTGACACCCTGGACAGGCAGATGCGCCTCATCCCACAGTGTGGCGCGGCGAGCGCCGATCTGAATCAGCAGGGCACGCAGCAGCTCAAGTGCTGCTAGCGCGTTCGGCGCACGGTGCACCTGAGCGCGCACCCGCTCTGCCTCTGCGATGAAACGCGCTTTCAAGTCCTCTTCATCGCTAAGCCGTGTCACGGGCAGATGCGCGCTGGGTGACGTCTCGGCAAACGACTTACCTTTTGCTCGCGCCGCGCGCAGGGCGTTCAAGATGTCCTCTCGCGCCGACATGCTCACATCTCCTTCGAGCCATTCGTGCTGGGTCGAGCAGAACGACGGGCGCGATAGCGCTCGCGGAACGAGGGCGCGCCGAAGGCAGGGAAATCGCGGTTTGCTGTCCAACCGTTGAGCGGCGGCGGTAGTTGGCGCAGAACGCCCTTGCGTCCAGCGAGTAGGCGCGTCAGCGCACCAGCGACTTTGCCACTCAACCGGTAAAGCAGCGGCGAGCGGAACACGAGCGCCCACAGCCGCATCCCTACGCGCCACCCTAGCGTCGGATCACCTTGCTGCACCAAATCGCGGCGCAGCTTGAGCAGCATATCGGGTATGGCGATCTCGACTGGGCAAGCCGCTTGGCAAGCCCCGCATAGGCTGCTGGCATAGGGCAACGCCGGCAACTGCTTCGGACCGAGCAGCAGGGGTGAGACGACAGACCCGATCGGGCCGGGATACACCCACCCGTAAGCATGCCCGCCGATGTTCTGGTAGACCGGACAGGCGTTCAGGCACGCGCCGCAGCGAATGCAGGCAAGGCTCTCGGTGTATTCCGTGCCGTAGATCCGCGAGCGACCGTTATCCAGCATGACCAGGTAGAAGTGCTCCGGCCCGTCGGGTTCGCTGGGGCGGCGCGGCCCGCTCATCAGGTTGTTGTAGACCGACAGGCGCTGCCCTGTAGCGCTGCGCGCTAAAAGCTGCACCAGCAAGGCATAGTCTTCCCAGGTTGCGATGACCTTCTCGATGCCCATGACCGCGACGTAAACGCGCGGGGCGCTCGTGGACAAGCGGTTGTTGCCCTCGTTCTCGACGGTGGCAATCGTGCCTGTCTCAGCAATGGCGAAGTTCACCCCGCTGATGCCCATGTCCGCCTCCAGGTACTTTTGGCGCATGACCCCGCGCACGAAGCGCGTCATCTCCTCTGGCTTGTCGGTCATCGGCATCCCGAGCTTGTCGTGGAGCAACTGCGCGGTGGACTCTTTCGTCTTGTGCATCATCGGCGCGACGATGTGGCTGGGCGTCTCACCTGCAAGCTGGATGACGTACTCGCCCAGGTCGCTCTCAGTGACCTCGATCCCATGCGCTTCCAGCGCGTGGTTCAGCTCGGCCTCCTCAGTGACCATGCTTTTCGCCTTGATCACGCGCCGAACGTTGTGCTGCCGGCACAAGTCAAGGATGATCTGGTTCAGCTCAGCTGCGGTGCGCGCCCAAAGCACATGACCGCCGTTTGCAACGACGTTGCGCTCGAGCTCCTCAAGCAGCTCAGGCAGGCTGTTCAGCGCGCGCTCTTTGGCAAGCCGCGCCTGATGGCGCAACAGGCTTGCGTCGGTCGTCTCAGCCATTCCAGCCAGGCGCGCGTTGACGCCGCGCGTCGTCCCGCGATCAAGCGCAGTCTGGAGCTGGATGTCGGACAAGGCAATCGTGACAGACTGTTGGAAGCGGTTCATAGGCACAACCCAACTAACAGCGACCAGCCAATACTTCAGCCAAATGGACGACTCGGCGGCGGTCGCCCGTGCGCGACAAGCCGCCGTTGATATGCATCATGCAGCTCGCATCGCCGGTGATCACAACGTCGCAGTCAGCGGACTGAATTGCGTTAAGCTTGTCAGCGAGCATCGCCCCGCTGATTGCGCTCATCTTGATCGCAAACAGCCCTCCAAAGCCACAGCACTGGTCGTGCCCTGGCATCTCGACAAGGGTTAGGTTCCTGACCTTGCTGAGCAGCGCGCGCGGTTGGCGAGCAATCCCCAAGCCGCGATAGCC
>JANWZM010000229.1 GCA_025054635.1 Thermoflexales bacterium | reverse complement strand
CACACCCTCAGGGAAGAACATGTCCCATCCGATTTGAAGCCCTACAAGACCGAGCGCCGTCTCCGCAGGTTCAAGGCGGAAGCCAGGGCGGAAGAGCATTTGCTCCTCGCCGCGCAGGTGGATCTTGCGGTACTGCGCGATTACATCGCCATCTGGGCCAACCAGCACGGCGGAGTTGAACAAAATGCTCTCCACACGCTCTTTGCTCGCCATGCCGAAGGCAACGTGAACCCCTTGCTCGTTGGCACGTTGCGCCAAGACGTTGACCGACGGCCCAGGCACGCGCTGAGCAAGTTGCGTGAAGCGCACGCCGCACTCATACCCGGTCGTCGCCAGTTCTGGAAACACAATCAAGTCCACTTTCTGCTCTGCGGTGATCTTGCGCACGAAGTCGGACATCTTGGCGACGTTTGTCTCAGGCTCGGCGAGGGCTGTGTTCATTTGCACGACGGCGACAGTGATCTCTCGCATGACAACTCCGACGAGGCAAAGCTTGGCTTCTAGGTGAGCATCTGCTGCAAACACGTAGTGCGCGATGTGCTCATCAAGTCCTGGGTGCTAGTACGCCAGCGTTGAGCTGGCACTATACAACAGACACGGGCTGCGCCGCACGAACAGGAGTGCCTAGATTAGTACGTGAAGCTTGTTCTTGACTTGAGCATTTGCCAAATAGCCCCATCACCTGCGACCTGTTCCAGCAGTACACAAGCAACGCCGTTGCCCGACCCAAGCTTGCTTGCCTCGCTTCGACAAAAACACTGCATCCGCCGTGCTAACACAACCAGATCCCGCCTCAGCTCATCATAGTTCGCCTCGACCGAACACGTCTGCGACTTCCCGGGCGCTACTCAGAAACCTGCTGCGATAGTCGAGCTTCGCCTACGTCCCTAGCCCGTCTGTGCAGTAATGAAGTGCCTGCCGCGCCTCGAGCGCGCGCCACGCTGAAGAGCACTGCGCCTGCAGCTTGACATTCGTGGCGACGCACACATGGGGCGCTCGTCCAACTCAGCTGCCGATGTGCTCCGCAGAGAAGCTGTCCTGAGGTGGGCTCATGCGCGAACCTTACGCCGGCGCTTTGTTGCAGCCAAGCGGAGCCCCAGTTGTCGCCTCGCACGGTCAACTCAAAAATTCGGGTCGTGAGCCACTGGACATGCCCACGACCCGACATCAGGGGTCAGGCTGGACTGGCGCTTAGCGCCCGAAGCGGAACGAGCGCATCACTGCATCGACAGCCTCGTCGGAAGGTGATGCCCCTCTCTGCAGTGGGCGGGTGTAAACCGCAGCGATCACGCGGTTGGCGTCGGGCAGTGCATAGAACGCGGCATAGTAACGCCGATTCGCTTGAACATACTCACAGACCCAATACGCCCCCACGATCCCGTTGTCTGTTGTGAACTCTTCAGGACCAGCAAGAGAGCGTGTGGAGGGGTCATTGCGCAGGGTGCTGATGTACGAGCGCACATACGCTAAAAATGAGCCCCGAAGCGTGTCCTGGTAGAAGCGCACGGCAGGGGATAACCCGTCTTGCAGGCTCGGGCCTACAAGAATGGCAAATTCCGTCTGAGTCTCGCCTAGCTCTTGGGGGCGCACCGTCTGCCATCCACTCGGCACAGTGTAGGAGAAGTTGCCCTTCTGCTCATAGTGCCGCTTCTCCTCTCGCGTTGCCGGCTGGTTGCTGTCGACTGGCGCAAGTGTATTGACCATGTCCTCTATCGCCCTGTCGTCGCTTGCCGCGCCAATCCGCGGACGGACGTATATCACGTAGGCGATCACAGAACTGAGGTCAACCACGTAGGCAGTGACCCGCACGGATTGACGCTGCCGAGCGGCATTGAAGACGAACTTAAGCGCGTCGTAGCCAAGTTTTGTTTGGAAGCTAGTGTCTTCAACGAGTCGGACATTTGCAAAGCCACTGGTCGAGCCTTGTGAGGCACTTGACAAGCCTTTGCTCAGCTCATCAGCTAACTCGCGGCGGTTGTACTCCTTAACCGCGCGTTCGCGGGCAAGGCTTGAGAACGCCACGAACGCGGAGCCCCTGCGCAGCACTTTGTACTCAGAGCCCGGGTCATCGGCGAGCGTCCATCCCTGCGGCGGCGCATACGAGAATCCACCTTGCGGCTCGACGTGGCGGTCATCCTGCTTCGTCTCACCAGACAACGTTGTCCACTCAATGGTCTTGATCATCGCCTCAACCACTGAGTCATTTTGCTGTTGGCTGGCGCGTAGGCGCGTATAGATGGCGACGAGCACCTGCGCGCCGCCGTCAACCAGGTAAAGCACCTGCCGTAACTGCTGTCTCTCGGCGACCGAGTTCGCGACCAGCTTGATCACCTTGCTCCCCTGATCAGTAGAGAGCGCTCCTTCTTCGACCAGCGCGAAGCCTGGTGCGCCTTGGAGCTCCTCGACAAGGGCTTCCTTGAACGCCTCCACCGAGCCTTCCAGTTGCCCAATGAGGAAGAACACGTTTGGAACAATGCGACTTCCGTCTGCTCGGGCAAACACTACTTTGAACGGTTGCTGCTTGACCTCTTGGAGGCGCCACCCTTCGGGCACGACGTAGGAGAAGCCTCCCTCTGACTCCGTGTGCCGCCGCGCTGCAGTTTGGCGTGTGAGTGCAATGCTGCCTACGGCTGGGGCAAGCATTAAGGTACCGGGCTGTGCGACACCGAATTGCTGGATCGCCTTTCCCAGTGAGGCAGGGCTAGGCATGATGCGACGGTCGGGTTGCGTTTGTGCTGGGTGCGTAACTGCTCTCAGGGGTTGCTCGCCGAAAACAGTCCCGATCAACGCAAGTGCAAACAGCGTCTGGAGTAGAACTTTCGTCCGCATGTGCAGCCTCCTCGAGTGAAACACCCTCCATGTGCCCTTGGTCAAAGACCAGGTTTCAAGTCACACCATACTACGCTCAGACGCGGTACGGGTTTCGCTTAAAAACAGCCGAGGCAGCCAAATTGCTGCCTCGGCGCAACGCGGCAGGACAAACCTAGGTCAAGGTCAGCGCCCAAAGCGGAACGAGCGCATCGCTGCCTCGACGACTTCATCGAACTGGGACTGGTTGCCTTGCGACAAGCGCGAGTAGGTGGCGACTATCACGCGGCTGCGCTCA
>JANWZM010000226.1 GCA_025054635.1 Thermoflexales bacterium | reverse complement strand
AACGCCCAATGACCGCTGGTGTGGCGGATGACTAAGAAAAGCACTCGGTCACCTTCGCGGCGGACTGGGATCACGCCGAAGGACTGTTCGGTGCCACTAGGTATCTGCGTCATGGGGCGCATGATACTTGGGCGGGTTATTTGCAGGTGCGTCACAGCCGCGGGCAGTGTTTGCTTCATCCTGCCCAAGAGGCGTTAGTCGCTACACGCATTCTGCATATCCTGCAAGGCGCGCACGGCGCGTCGCTACAACACCTCTGTTGACGAACGTCGCCTGCGGGCACTGGTTCAGCATCAACGCTGTCAGCAGCTTAAGCGACAGCAGCACAACAAAGGCAACGGTGGAGATGAACGTGTTGACCACTATCCTCGGGAACTGCGAGCTTGTTAGGACAACCTCGAAATTGCGCAGCCCAGTGAGCTGCGCCTTCTGCGAGATCAAAGTTGAAGTCGCTGAAAGCGAGAATGCCGTTCTGAACAGGGAAAGGAGGGCAGTGGGTGAAGAGGGCGAACAGGACAAGGTTTACTTCAGCGAAAGCGATAAAGGCAAGTCATCCTCGCTCATCTCGCCGCAGCGTTCGCAACAACTTTGCTCTGCCACGAGCCAGAACACGTGGCAGAGTAAGCAACCCGAGCCAAGCAAGCCCCCCAACGCCACTGAGCGCTATGCCCACAAGGAGACTCGCTGGGCGATAGTGCATCTCAACTCGACGTGCATCGGGTTGAACGCGCACCGCGCGGAAGAGATTTTCGTGGCAGCGAACCTCAATGGGAGTATCGTCTGCAGTCGCCTGCCAGCCTGGGAAGCAGGCATCGCGCACGACCAGGGTTGCGGGTGCGCCAAGCTTGGGTAGCTCGAAGCGCATGTGTTCTGGGCTGAGGTCTTCGACGCGGACAGGGCGTACTTCGCCATCGTCAAAGTGCAGCTCGGCGCGCGAGACAACATGGGGACGCTCGTAAACTTTCACGTCGCCTGAGTGGGCAAGGCGCAGCGAGCGGCGCACGGATTGGGCAAGGAAACTGCCATCAGTTGCGTCAACGCTGGTTAAGCCGCGAACGACGAGTTGCGGATGACGTGAGGCTACTGTGACCGCTTCGGCGACGCGCTGACCGCTCCAGTCCAAGCGAACGGCGAAGTAGGGCAGAGCGCTCTCTCGAGCGCGCAACACGAAGGTCTGGGTTGAGCCGTCTGTGAAGCGCACCTCAGCCTGCCCGATTGGTGCTCCGACAGGGCTGCCCTCCGCGCTAAGTACCATGCCAAGTCCAGTGGCGGGAAACCGCTGGAGGGTGAACGAGTGCGGCTGCGTGATTGGCTGGGCAAACAGTAAGTCGTAGTAAACGCCATCGAAGAAGGCGTCTTGCGTCTTGTCTGCGATCACATAGCGCACTGCCATCGTGTCCAACCAGTGCTCATCGGGCACGCCAGAGAGGAACTCGCGCAGTCGCCCATCTGCGCTGCCCTCGGGTAGATCAGCGAAACGGCGCACGAAGTCGGCATACCGCCGAGTAGGCAGCACGCCGCCGTCGTAACCATCCACGCTGTTCAGCCGGTAATACAAAGCCAGGTTTGGCGAAAGGATCTCTTTGTGCTTGCTGGCAATCAGGCGGTCATAGGTCTCGTCAGGGCTGAGCTGCGCGCTGTAGATCAACTCTTGCTCTGTCTTGTCGCCAGGGTCGAAGAAGAGCGAGGACAGCGCCAGTATGCGCCCGCCCGCCGCGTGAGCGATCAAAAACGCAGTGCTGGGGCGCAGCGAGGTCAACGCTTGGCGGTCAGCAGCTCGGGCGAAGGGCTGGAATTGCGCCGCAAGGCTGAGCTCAAAGGCAAGCAGGAGCAACGCCAGAGCAAGCGTAGCCCTCGCCCCTTTTGCCTGCTGAGAGGCGAGAACGCCCCCGACAGCCACCACGAGACTCCCTGCGAGCAAGCTGCCCGCCCAACCAACAAGCACACGGCGCTCGGGCAGCGCTGCATACTCAGGTTCGGGTGACAGGCGAATGCCAAGCCCAATCGCGGTCACCAGCACGGCAACAAGCGTCAGCCAGCCCATAGCCCAACGCCAGAGGGGGAAGCCACCTCCCTGCAGCCGCTCGACGCCGAGCGCGACAAGCAGGCTTGCGCCGAGCGCCATCAGCACGAGCCAGCGCGCCTGCGCGCGGAAGAGGTTGAACCCGGGCAGCCCGTGGTAGAGCAGGCTGAACAGCGGCGTTGCCAAGCCAAGGGCAAGCACGCCCCCAGCAATTGCCAGCGTCAACCCCACTGCCCAGCCCGAGCGGTAAATCGAGGGGGGACAACTGACGCCGAGCAAGGCGAGCGCCAGCCCAACGCCGCCAAGGTAAGCCACATACTCAGGGAACAGCGGGTCACCGTAAGTTGGCAATAGCGCGCGCCCGATAACCCAGGGGCGCCACGAGAAGGATGCTGCCTCGCCGAAAGGCAATCCACCTGCGCGCGCCGACTCGCGCGCAAGTTCAAGCGTGGGCACGAGCTGCGCTGCGGCAAGCAGCGCTGCCCCAGCCCCGCCGAGCGCAAGCACGGCAATCAGTTCGCTCGCGGCGCGCATCTGTCTCGTCGCGACAAAACCAACCACG
>JANWZM010000223.1 GCA_025054635.1 Thermoflexales bacterium | reverse complement strand
CGGCGGCGGCGGTGTCATTGGCGGCGTAGGTGAAGTGCTCGGCCCTCCCGGTGGCTGCGGCACACCAGTAGGCTGAGGCGTGCCCGGCGCTGCAGGTGTGGCAGGCACAGCGGGCGTGGAGCCAGCAGGCGCAAGCGCTGGCGGCTGCTGCCCCGCTGGGGTACTCGTCGCAGCTTTGGGCTGAGTGGCTGCGTTTGCCCCTGGGGTTGGACTGCCTGCGACAGGCGCGAGCGTCGCTGTTGATCGCGGGGTGGCGCCGCGAGCCGCGCCATCGAGCTGGTTCGGCGCAGTTGGCGCCTCCCCCTGTCTGTCCCCTCCGCCGAGGAGTGGAATGCCGCTGACAGGCTGGGTCGCTCCTGCGCGCGGTAGCTGCCTCTGGGGCGCGCGCCCGTCGATCTGGACGCTGCTGAGCACACCCCATGCCAGGATAGCTACTGCAATCAAGGCAGTCAGCCCTCCAGCTCTGCCCAGCCAGGCAGGCGGGCGCAGCACGCCGAAGGGGACAGCAGCAGGCAGCCCGAAGTCCAGCACTGCGGCGGTGATGTTGTCCTTGGCGTGAGGGCTGCGGCTCGCTTGTTCGACGAGCAGCTCCGCGGCGCGCTGAGCTGAGACGGGCTGGCGCAGCACTTGCTCAATCTGCCGGTCACTGAGGGCGGTATGCAAGCCATCCGTGCACAGCAGCACACGGTCGCCTGGCTGGAGCACCTCTAGGCGGTAGTCCAACTGACTGTTCGTGCCTGCCCCGAGCGAGCGGGTGACGATGTTTCGGTAGTTTGCCTGCGCGGTTGCGCTCATGGCGACCAAGCCGCGGAAGGCGTCCTCGACAACCGCGCTGTGGTCTACGGTCAACGCGGTGAGGCGGTCTTCACGGAAGAGGTAAGCTCGGCTGTCACCGGCATAGGCAATGTATAGATGGTTGCCGAGCACACAAGCGGCGACGATGGTTGTCGCCATCTGGGGTTGTCGGCTGCGCTCAGCTTGTTCCTGGATAGCCCTGTTGGCGAAGTCGATTGCGTGTTTCAGGCGCTCGCGCGGGTTCGTCGGGTCATTTGCGCTGTAGAAACTTTGCTGGGTGAGCGTAGCTGCCATGCGAGCGGCTTCGCGTCCGCCCGAAGCTCCACCGACGCCATCGCACACCACGAGCAGCGCGCCAAGGCGGTGGATGTCTCGCTCGTTGTTGGGCGGCAAGCTGAAGCTGTCTTGGTTGTCAGGCCTCGGTCCGCGGTCAGTGTGCGCCCCCCAGCGCAGCACAGACTGCGCCTGCCGGCTGGCTGTCTGCGGGTTTCGAGCAGCCTGGGGGCGCGGAGAGACCACCGCAGTGCGATCGTCAGAGTTCGGAGGCATGGTTTGTTTTGACCTTTTCATCTTAACCCAAGAATTGAGCTGTGCCTAGCGAGTCGGATTTCGGGTGATCTTGAACGACACCTCGGCTGACCTCGCCAGGTTGGCAAACTGTAGCTCTACGACATAGGTCACGTTAGGGCTCAGCCTATTTGCAAAATCGCGCGCCTCCAAGCGTAAGTAGCCCAAAGGCTCTTCGCTGAGCGACACGGTTCGCGCCCTGAGAGAGTCTTTGCGTCTCACCTGCGCTCGCTGCAGCCGAGCTGTGGGCGGTTCCCAACTCACGTAGATCGGCAGTCTCTGCGGAATTTCCGGCATGGTGTGCGCGCAACGTCCCTGAGAGTGATTGAAGCTGTCTTCCGAGCAGACCTTGATGATGGGCATAACCGCGAGCGTGGCAGTCGGCTGCGGCGCAAGGTGCGCGCTGGCGTTTGATTCCTTTGAAGCAGGCGTCGGCTCATCCGCGGGGAGTGCGTCTGCAGGCTGATTTGAGGGCGGGGCGGGAGATTGCAAGGCGGGCTCACCCGCGAAAGGCAAGCGGAAGCTGGCAAACAGACCTGTTGACACAGCGACCAGCCCGACGAGGGCGAGCAGAACAACTCCAACGCCGATCACGAGCCACTGCCCAACGGGTTGGCTATCCGTATCGAGGGCGACGACAAGGGCAGTAGCGTTGTCGCTGTTGTCCTGCGCTTGAGCTGTCTGAACCAAGCGACCAGCGAGGGCACTTGGCGTGGTATGCGCGATGAGGTGCGCCATCTGCGTTTCTGGCACTGCAGCCCAGACGCCATCTGTGCAGAAGACGACGACATCTCCTGCTTCCACTGTGTGAGTGCTGATGTCTGGTTCGACCTCTGCCTTCGGGCCGATGGCGCGCGAGAGCACGTGTCGCATGCCTTGAGCGCCGTTGTCCTCACCGAACTCGGCAGCCCAGGAGTGGTCTTGGGTGAGCGTCTTTAGGTCGCCGCGCCGCCAGAGATACACGCGCACGTCGCCGACGTGGGCGATGGTCAACGTGCGCCGGCGCAGCACACCGACTGCCAGGGCGCATCCAACCTGGGCGGTGGGGCGGTCTTCCAGCGCGTCTTGCTGCATTTCATGGACGACCGTGTTTGCGCGCGCGATTGCCTCGCGCAGCCGGTCAGGCTGCGACTGGGTCTGCGCCGTGAGCCGACTTGCTTGGAGCGCGCCGAGCACTGCGCCGATTGCCCTTTGCGCGGCAAGGCCGCCGAACTGCCCCCCGCCCATACCATCTGCAACGATGAAGACTGCCTCCTCGCTGCTCGAGGCGCGGTCGGGGAACCAATATGCATCCTGGTTCTCTTCCCGCGTGCCCACCGCCGAAGCTGCGTTGCCAGTCCAACGCAGCGGTTCGAGCGCATTCGGCGCAGCGCGGGGGTGGGCTACTGCTTGAGTCACAACTTGACCTCCGCTTCGACGTCAGCGAACACAATGCGGTCGCCAGGGCGAACCTCAACGCGCTCGCTGCTTTGCAGCCTGCGCCCATTGTGGAACGTGCCCGAGCTTGAGCCGAGGTCAATCAGGAACACCTTGTCGTTCTCAAGCACGAACTCGGCGTGCTTGCGCGAGACATGGGGGCTGTTCAGGCGGATGAACGTTTGGCTGCCATCCGGCTCGCGACCGACGCGCACGCGCTCAGCGCCTTGCACACCAATTGGGAACATCCGTCCGCGCAT
>JANWZM010000185.1 GCA_025054635.1 Thermoflexales bacterium | reverse complement strand
GCGGATCGCGCCTAGGCGCTTCAAGCCATGGAACGGCTTGCCCTTGTCGCCCTTGAGCGTGTAGCCGTAGTCGTTGTGCATGTCGAAGATCAGCACGCTGGCAAGGTTGGCGCGGATGATCTGCGCGATCAGCGGCAGGGTCAGAAACGTCTTGCCTGTGCCGCTGCGCCCGAACACCGCTGTGCTGCGCTCGACGATGCGCTCCAGGTCGATGTACACACCGAGGTCAGGGTTATCAATCGCTTCGCCGATGCGGTAACCCGTCTGACTGTTGGCTTGGAAGATCGCTTGCACTTCCTCTGGTGTGGAGCGATAAGCGACGGAGAAGTGCGAGGGGATGCTCCGCGCTGGCTTGAACTCGCCTTGTGCCCCTTCACGCATCAGCATCAGCTTGACCTGCACCAGACCGAAGGTCAAGATGCCCTCATAGCTCTTTTGGCGCAGCGAACCGATCGGCGCGCTCACGCGCAGCATCCTCGGCTCAAGCGAGTCTAAGTGCACGTCGGTCACCAGCCCAAAGAAGGTGCGGTCGGTTCGACCTTTGATACTGACGTAGATGCCCGACTTCACACCTTCGAGCACAGCGCGCTCATCGAGCCGGATGATTACGCCCTCGCTCAGCGAGCCTTCGATGACCTGCCCGAGGGGTTGCAAGGACGGATCAGGACTCATGCCAAAGAATCGTGCTGGAAAAGGTTGTTCGCTCATCGGTCTCACTCAAGGTACGACAAGATGCGATCTGCCCGCAAAGGGTTATCGAGCAACTGGCGCACCACTTTGCGCGTGACGGTGAGCAAGAAGTCGTTGCCCTTGTCCTGGTGCGCCTGCACGAGGAGCTTGACGTGCTCCACGATTAGATCGTCGTCGGTGACCGCGTTGAAAAGCAAGTACAGGTAGTCGAGCTGGCGGGTGAACTGCACAATCTCGTCCTGGGTGCACAGGGCTACTCGGTCGAGGAACACGGGGGGGCGCAGCGGGAGCGCTTGTCGGATTGTGCCATCGGGTTGGCGGTAACCAACGCTCGCCACGCTAAGCTCGACCGGGACGTTGAATTGGTTTGTGTCGCCGAAGAAGCTGCTGACCTCTGCCGCGTTCAGAGCGCCAAGCTGCTCCAAGAAGTCGTCGCGCAGCACCAACGCGCGGTACACCACGCCGAAGATCACCTGACCCTCGGTTGTCTCCACCTGCACCAACGCGCCGAGCGGCGGAATTGATTGGCTGGGCAGATGGGCGCGGAAGGTGAACACCCGCGATTCAGACTCGACAATCTGGTAACACACATGCTCCGCCATTTAGCACACCTGTTCTAACGGCATTATACCGGTGTGCGTCTCGCGGGAGCGCACGCGATGCGCCCATACCGTGTGTCCGTGTAGGGGCGCGCCGTGCGTGCCCAATGCTCACCCCTTGCTCTTCTCCCAGAGAGCTGCCTGAGATGTGGGTAATGAAAAGCCCCAAGGCGGAGGGGATGGGGGTGAGGGCAGTGCGACAAGCCCTGCCGTGGATTCATGTCGTTACTCCTCTGAAACGATGTGCTCATTAGGCGATAATGACGCAAGTGTCACTTGACCACCCGCTCCGTGACTTCGAGGCACTGTCCCCCGCGGCGCAGCAGCTCGTTGCTGACCTGATCACGTTCCTGCACGAGCGGTCCACCAGCGAGCAAGGTGAGCTCGGTCAAACTGGAGACGAAGCGCTGCTCGCGGACGTCATCGCCTTCTTGCAGAGGCGTTCCTTATCTGAGCAGCTCGAGCGCAACCGCAGCCACCCAAAGCCACCGCTAGAAACAGAGCCTTTCGTCGGCATGTGGCGAGACCGCGCGGAGATGCAGAACAGCAGCGA
>JANWZM010000183.1 GCA_025054635.1 Thermoflexales bacterium | reverse complement strand
GCATCACCGACGAACACCTCGCCGCCCTCCACGCGAACGGGCAGGGGCTTGCCGTTCACCGTTGGCAAGCTGGTTGCGTTCACGACGCTCGCAGCGTTGAAGACACCTGGGACAACATGGTAGGTCAGGATCGAGCGCAAGCGCGCGCGGTCACCGCGAAGCTCATTCAGCTCATCCTCAGTGAACTGACCGAAAGCGAGGTCAGTTGGTGCGAAGATGGTAAACGCGCCACCCGACAGCGTGGCGAACAGCCCTGCTTGCCGTATTAGCGAAGGCAGCGTGGCGATCCCATTTGCGGTCAGCGTCTCGACCAAGCCGAAGGGGTCGCGCGCCGTGATAGGCGGCTCGAAGATGCCGCAGTTCTCAGCTACGGCGATTGGATTTATCCCGAAGGGCAAGTCCACGCGCGCCACGTCCTGCGCCGCCAACTCAACCCTGATCACAGGGCGAGTCGGATACTGACCTGGACCGGCGATTGGGATCACGAAGTAGATGCCAGGGCGCACGTCAACGCCGTATGGCCGCTCGCCGAACACTGCACCGCAAGCGCGCTCATCAGGGGTTCTCCCAGCAGGATTAACCACAATGGGTGCACCGCCAGCCGTGATCTTGTAGCGCGCCACGGGCAATGCAGGCTCACCCGCATCCCGAATTCCGTTGGCGTTGCGGTCTTCGAAGGCGACGCCCGTGATGCGCGCGTTGATTGACCGTTGCGCTGACCGGCGGATTTCTGGAGTCGGCTGCTGAGCCACGGCGCTGTTAGCAATCACGGCGCTGACTGCGCTCAGGGCAAGAAGAGTGACAAGGGGTTTGCGAAGTGTCGTCTTCATGGTGCTATCCTTCCTAGTAGGGCTTCAGTCACCTAGAACGCTCTAAGTCTAGCAAGCAGACTTTAAGAGAATATTTAGTTCAGTTTAAAAGAGCTTTGCGCAGCCCGCTACCCGAACCGTCCACTGACGTAGTCTGCTGTGCGTTTGTCTCGAGGATTGGTGAAGATCGTGTTTGTGGTATCGAACTCGATCATCTCACCTGCGCGGTCGGGGCGCATCATCATCATCGCCGTGTAGTCGCTGACGCGCGCAGCTTGCTGCATGTTGTGCGTGACGATGATGATGGTGTAATCGCGCTTGAGGTCAAGCATCAGCTCTTCTATCTTCAGTGTCGAGAGCGGGTCGAGCGCTGAGCATGGCTCATCCATGAGCAGCACCTCTGGCTCGGTAGCAATGGCGCGCGCGATGCACAAGCGCTGCTGCTGACCGCCTGAGAGCGACGTGCCAAGCTGTTTGAGCTTGTCTTTCACCTCGTCCCACAGCGCAGCGCGCTTGAGCGCATCCACAACGCGGTCTTCGAGCTCAGACTTTGCGATGCGGCGGTTGTAGAGCCAGATACCGAAAGCAATGTTCTCAAAGATGGACTTTGGGAACGGGTTAGGCTTCTGGAAGACCATGCCCACGCGACGACGAACTAGAGCTGGATCGACCCCCGGTTCATAGATGTCCTCGTCGTCGAGGGTGACCTTGCCTTCGATGCGCGCGCCGTCAATAGTGTCGTTCATGCGGTTGAAGGCGCGCAGCAACGTGCTCTTACCACACCCTGACGGGCCGATGATGGCGGTGATGGTGCGCTCGTAAATCGGCAGTGTGACATCGCTGATGGCGCGGAAATTGCCGTAGAAGACAGACAGATTCTGCGCCAGCATTTTGACTGGGCGCGAGAGATCGGCTGTAGGGGCTTGTTGTTGAGCGACTTGAATGGTAACTTGAGCCATCCTGTGCCTCGCGAAAGGTCAAATCTGCTTGCGCAGGCGATTGCGCAAGACAATCGCGGTCATGTTGATCGTCAGCACGACAACCAAAAGCACGATAACGGCTGCTGAAGCAACGCGCGTGAATGTCTGCTCTGGCAACTTGGTCCAGGTGTAGATCTGGATCGGCAGCACAGTGTAGCTTGAGAAGAGGCTATCGGGGTCACGGGTGACCACAGCCGCAGCCCCAACGACGATGAGCGGCGCTGTCTCACCAATTGCGCGTGCAGTCGCCAGGATCGTCCCGGTCAAGATGCCTGGGGCAGCCACAGGAAGCACGTGATGCCACACGGTCTCCCACTTTGTCGCGCCGACAGCGAGCGCGGCATCGCGGAGCGCCTGCGGCACAGCGCGAATCGCCTCCTGTGTATTGACGATGATCAGCGGGAGAACCAACAACGCCATCGTCATCGCAGCTGTGATGACAGTACGGCCGTTAGGGGGCGGCTGAGGATTGCCGAAGGCAGCACCTGTCGTGAAGTCACTCAGCGCCCGAGCGAACACCGCCAGACCAAACATGCCGTAGATAATCGAAGGCACGCCCGCAAGGTTGTAGATGTTCGTCTGAATGATCTCCCCCAGCCGGCTTTTGCCTGCAAACTCTTCAAGATACGTTCCGGCAGCAACGCCGACTGGCACTGCGATGAGCAAGGTGAGGACCACGATGAGAATCGAGCCGATCAACGCCGTGCGCAGACCTGTCGTCTCCGGTCGCGAGGCTTGAGGAGAGATGACGAACTGCGGTGTCAGCCACCACTTG
>JANWZM010000140.1 GCA_025054635.1 Thermoflexales bacterium | reverse complement strand
GCGCTGATCAACTTTCTAGGGAACAACAACCCCAACGCCAGCATTGACAGCACCTCGCCGCGCCTACGTCCGCTGATCGCTGCGATCGCAGCTTCGCCCTACGCGCAGTGGCGCTGAGCGAAGGCACCCCGAAGACAGGGCAGTGCTGCGCGAGCAGCGCATCCAACGGCGGGCACGCTCCACGCAGGTCGCTGTGAGAAGTGCGCTCCAGGTGTCAGCGATGAACAGCATCTGGTGACCCAAAGCACCTGCGCGCCAGCTCCTCCGGAAAGGCAACTTCATCATGAGGGCGGAAACGCCTGCCGTGATCTGATTGACAAAATCTTCAAGCTGCGTTCTAATCCTCAATGCGTCGCGCCAGGATGCGCGGCCTCTTCGACGTGACCATCCCCTATGACCAAACCAATTGAGGAGGCTTATGTGATGAGCTGGACGAATCGCAAGTTCACATCGTTCATCGTGTGGGCGACAGCAAGCGCCCTCCTGAGCGCATGCGCTGTCGTGACGCCGACGCCCGCCCCTGCCCCTGACCAGTCCGCCCCCGCACCTTTCCGTGTCGGTATGGTGATCGTCGGTCCGATGAATGACCGAGGCTGGAATGAGGCACACGTGGACGGCGCGAAATACGTGATGGAGAAGTTGCCCAACGTCGAGTTCGACTTCGTGGACAAGGTCAACCCTGCCGACCGCCCGAACGTCAAAGGCTCGCAAGTCGCCGACGACCTGATCGCAAAAGGCGCGCGTGTGGTGATCTTCAACTCGGATGACTTCAAGGACGACGCGCTAGAGACTGCTAAGAAGCACCCTGACGTAGTCGTGATCCACGCCTCGGGCGACTACGCCTGGAAAGAGGGCAAGAACTACAAAGCGCAACCCAACTTCAGCAACCTGATGTCCAAGATGGAGCCGGGCTGGATGATCGCAGGGTGCTCTGCCGCGCTGGCGACTGAGACAGGCAAGATCGGCACCGTCGGACCGCTGATCAACGAGGAGACCCGCCGCTACGCTGCCTCGGGTTACCTCGGCGCGCGCTACTGCTGGGAGAATTACCGCAAGCGCGATCCGAAGGAGCTGCAATACAAGATCACCTGGATCGGCTTTTGGTTCAACATCCCCGGCGTGACGCTTGACCCCAGTAAGGTTGCTGATGACTTCTACAACAGCGGTTTCGACGTAGTGATGAGCGCGATTGACACCCCAGAGGTCGCCGTACAAGGGCGTAAAGCTGCTGAGGCGGGCAAGCGGGTGCGCTACCACCACTACGGCTACAGGGGTGGCTGCGAGACCGCACCCGACATTTGCCTAGGGGTGCATCACTACAACTGGGGACCAGGCTACCTGAAGCTGATCAAGCAGGCGATGGAAGGCACGCACCAGAGCCAGTGGATTTGGGCAGAGGCGGACTGGAGCAACTTGAACAACCGTGATACCAGCGGCTTCGGCTACGTTAAGGGCAAGGCGCTCACCCCAGAGAACGAGAAGTTCCTGGACGAGTTCATCAAGGGACTGGGCAACGGCAGCATCGTCCTGTGGAAAGGGCCGCTGAACTACCAGGACGGCACCCCCTTCTTGAAAGAGGGCGAGGTAGCAACTGACCAACAGATCTGGTACATGCCCCAGCTCCTCGAGGGCATGGAAGGGCAAAGCGTGCCAAGCCAATGAAACGCCCCGAGCTGCTGAACGCTGAGGCTGTGTGCGCACCTGATGCGCCATTCTCATCGCGGTGCGGCTTTGCCTGCTTACCTGAGCGCGAGGGTGGCTTGACAGCCTGAGCCTGAACGTTGAGATACCAGAGCGCCGAGTGAGGAAACCCTTAGTCGGCGCTCTTCTTTTGGCGAGCTGAAAGACTCGAATTTCTGGCGGACACGGCTGCTGTCAGCATATCTCCGCGCATTCGCCTCCTCGCGAGCCAAGTGCGCTGCTGCAAAAGAATCCCATCGGCTTAGAATTCGGTAGACCAGTTCTCACACACCCGCATCGCGACAGGGGAGAACGTCGTAATGGTCGCAGCTGCGCGTCTAACGATTGTCTGCTCGCTGCTGGTTTGCTTTATTACTTTGCTGCCCTCGGCGCCGAGCAATGCCCAAATCTTTGCTCGACCGGGCAGGTCTGCGCACCTGCAGACCCACACTTACGTCCCAGACCCAAGTGACGTGCCCAACCCTGAGCGAGGCTTTCGACCTTCGTTTGACGACCTAGACCCGAGCCACGAGTGGGCTTACATCAACGCAAGCCAGAACGGTCACCGCCTGATCTACGCTTACGTCTACCTCGCGCCGTATCGCGACAACGACACGCTGCCTGCAAGTCTGCTCACACGCATAGATCATGCGCTCGACGCCGTCAGGCGGCAAGGCTTAAAAGCGATCCTTCGCTTCGCCTACAACTTCGGTCCGTGGCCTGACTCGGAGCCAGACGCACCTCTGCCACGGATCTTGGCTCACATCCAGCAGGTCGCGCCCGTGTTACAAGAGAACGCTGATGTCATCGCCTGGTTTCACGCTGGGTTCATCGGCGCATGGGGCGAGTGGCATACCTCGACACACGAGCTTCACGCTGATCCAAACGCAAAGCTTCAGGTACTGCAAGCCTTAGCCGATGCTGTCCCGGGCAAATTTATTCAGCTTCGCTACCCGCGGGACATCCGCTATTTCTTCCCAACGCCGCTGACGAGTGACACTGCTTTTGCGAACACGCTGCACGCGCGGACAGGGTTCCACAACGACTGCTTCCTCTCGTCAGAGACAGACTACGGCACATACCACCCCTCTCCGAGCGACTCGAACAGCCGAGTCAATGCTCTGGCTTACCTCAATCAGAACACCCAATTTGTGCCAGCTGGAGGGGAGACTTGCGCGCTATACACACCGCTGCAAAACTGCTCGCGCGCCATCCAGGAGATGGAGACGCTGCACCTCACAGACTTGAACATCAGCTATCACCCCAATGTCATCAGCTACTGGGGGAACGGGGGGTGCCTGGACACGATGCGCAAACGGCTCGGCTATCGGTTAGTGCTCCGCAGTGCGGCTTTTCCCAACTCGGTTTTGCCTGGCA
>JANWZM010000130.1 GCA_025054635.1 Thermoflexales bacterium | reverse complement strand
ATAGCCGAACCAAGCGCCGAGTGCGCTCGACGCAAGCATCACCAGCACCGAAGGCAACGGGCGGTGCAACCCCTTGAAGCGACGACGCAGTATGTCCTCGAGGGTCATCATGGTATCGCCAGCAATCGCGCCGAAGACGGCGATGATCAGTGTTGAGACTGGATCGCGCAGCACGTCTACACGGCTGAGCTGGTCGTAGTCCGCCCAGGCGCTGAGGGCGAGCGCGCCAAGGCTGAACAACAAGGTTGCAAACAAGCGTGGACTCGGTCGCCTCATGCCGCACTCGTCTCGGCTTGACGAAGGTCTGTCCAACGTAGCCCTTCGCGCACCATCAAGACCAGCCCGAGTGTCGTGACGGGAAACCACAGCACCGCGTGGAGCACCAGCACGTATGCCACTGCGAGGCTGCGCTCGACGCCGAGTGCAGTCATGCCCAACACGCCGCCGGCATCGAAAGTGCCAATCGCGCCGGGCGCGCCAGGCAGGATCGTGAACAAGTTGGACAAGCCGTTCACCAGCATCAACCCGTTGATCGGCAACGTCAAGCTGAAGGCTTGGGCAACGCACCAGTACTTCACGGTCTCGAACAACCAGACTGCGACTGTGGTTGCCACGACGAACGCCAAGTCGTTTGGTCGGCGCAAACTTTGGGCGCCTTGTGCGAAGCGATGCACAACGCCCTGCAAGGGTAGGCTCAGTCGCTGTGGCAGCAGGCAATCAAGGATTCGGTCGGCTAGGTCGCCGGCAGCCTCAGCGCGCGCTGCAAGCCAAATCATCCCAGCCAGCGCTACGACGAGGGCAGCCCCAAGCAGCGCCAACCCGCGTTCTACGGCTGCGTCCAAGCCTGCAACGGCAGGTAGCCCAGCCACGACAAACCCAAGCATGACCGCGCTATCCATGGCGCGCTCGATCAGGATCGTCGCCAATGTAGAGGGGATCGGCGTCTGATAGTTGCGTCGCAGTATGTATGCCCGCAGCAGCTCGCCAATCCGCGCAGGGTAAACGTTGTTGCCCATGTAGCCAATCACAACCACACTGTAGAGCTGCTGTGGGGTCAGCGCAGTGACCGACTTGAGCAAGCATGACCAGCGCATCGCACGCAGCCCAACCGAGACAAAGTACGCTCCTATCCCTGGCAGCAGCCAAGCGAGATTGGTTCGGCGCAAGTCCTCAACGAGCTTGTCGAGGTGCAAGCCCTGCAGGGCGAAGTAGAGGAAAACTGCGCTGACGGCAACCCCAACCCAGAACAACCAGCGACGGTTCATGGATGTGCCAACTTGGGCTGGAGTTCATGAGACCATCGCTCGGCGTAGAAAGCGAGATACTCTGGCAAGCGATCAGTCCAATACTCGTCCACATGGGCGCCGCGCCCAATGTCGAGGGTGTAGGGCACGTTGGCGTTATCGAGGTCGCTGGCAAGCTTCTTGGCGTCAACGCGCGCCCAGTCTTCGTCGCCAGCGTCAATCCAGATGCGCAGGGCGCGCAGGGAGTCGGTCGAAGCGGCTGCGCTCAGCATGCTGAAGTTCGCTGGGACATCAACCAGCATGGTGTATACCGAGGGACTGTGCCCGCCGACAGCGCTGAACAGGTCGGGGCGCGCAAAGGCAATGTGAATCGCCCAATATCCACCGCGCGAGATGCCGCCGATAGCGCGCCCTTCGCGCGTCGGCATCACGCTGTAGCGCGACTCAATAAATGGGATCAGCTCGTTGACGAGAAAATCTGCATACGACCCCTTGCCTCGATTGGTCCAGGAGTAGCGGCTGTTCTCGCCGGCGCGCATGTCTGCGCCAGGCATGACGATGACGAACGGCGGCAACGTGCCGATGCTCATTTGCACCTCGGCAAGCTGAGGCAGCCCGTGGACGAACCAGCCGCCTTGTTCATAGGCTGTGCCGTGGATCAAGTACAGCGTCGGGTATGCATAGTGTTCTGGGTCGTAACAGGGCGGCAGGTACACGTGCACGACGATCGGCACAGGGGTTACTTGGCTCTCGATCACCTCAGTGACGATCTGGCTGTGCGGCGTTGGACAGGTCGCGAATCGCGCTCGAACGTCCGCTGCTGCCGCTTGAGCAACTGTTGGGCGCGGCGTCGGCGTTGGGGTCGGCGCTACTGTTGGGGCAGCTCTGACGAGTGAGGCGAGGACTTCCGAGGGAAAGATCTCGCCGTCGGAAAGAGGAGGTAGGGGTGTGCCCAGCGCTGCTTTGGGCAACGCGTTGAGGACGCGCTCCGTTTGCCCCTTGGCAGAAACATTACTTGGGGAGAGAACTTGGCTCACCGCGAATGCGGTCGCGCCGATGAGCACAAGCAACGCCAGCAGCAGCAAGCTGCCCCACGACTTGAGACGCAGGCGACTTGAGTCTGACGAGTCTGGGCGACCGACCATGGATACACAACTGCTGGAGGTAATGATGATCTACGGTGCTGCCTGTGGCGCACGAGCGCGCGCCTCGCGCCAGCGCCGGGACAAGGCACGTGCCTGGAACTCTGCGCGGAATGAGCTGCGCACAAGCGGGCCGCTCTCGACCCACTTGAAGCCCATCTCATAGCCAATCCGCCGAAATTCGGCAAACTCCTCTGGCGTGTAGTAGCGCTCAACGGGCAAGTGCCGCTTGCTTGGTTGCAAGTATTGACCTAGCGTCAGAATGTCCACGTCAATCGCGCGCAGGTCGCGCATGACAGCAAGCACCTCTTCAGGCGTCTCGCCCAAGCCGAGCATGATGCCGGTCTTGGTGACGGCGTCGGGCTGGATCGCTTTTGCGTTCGACAAGGTCGCCAGTGCCCACTCGTAGCGGTCTTGAGGCTGCACGCGCTTAAACAGGCGCGGCACAGTCTCGACGTTATGGTTCAGGATGTCAGGCTGTTCGCGCATCACGATCTCCAACGCTGCGCGGTTGCCCTTGAAGTCTGGGATCAGCACCTCGACGGTGCACTCTGGCTGCACTTGGCGCACTTTGCGGATGGTCAAGGCAAAGATCGGCGCGCCGCCATCAGGGCGCTCGTCGCGGTTGACCGAGGTGATCACCACGTGCTTGAGGTTCATCGCGCGCACAGCTTCGGCGACACGCTGCGGCTCCGACCAGTCGAGCGGCTCGGGGCGACCGGTTTTCACATCGCAAAAGCCACATGACCGGGTGCAGATGTGACCCATGATCAGGAAGGTTGCCGTGCCGCGCCCCCAGCATTCTGCGATGTTGGGACAGTTTGCCTCTTCGCAGATGGTGTGCAGTGCCTTGCTGCGCATCAGGCGCTTGAGCTGATGATAGGTCTCACCTGAGGGCGCACGCACCTTGAGCCACTCTGGGCGGCGGTGGGGCATCTCCGTCGGGGACGGGGCAACCGCAATCTCGGCAAGCGAAATCATAGACGAAGCCATGCTCGCTTGGATTGTAGCAGCTCTAACCTCGACTCTATTGCCTTGCTTCAAGCAGCGCAGCGAGGCGCCGAGTGTGGGCAACGCTCATCTGCGTTTCACCGTGCTGCGCAAGGTCTGCTAAAGCCCTGCCAATGCCGACTGCGAACTTGAAGCCGTGCCCGCTGCACGGTGAGGCTAACCAGACGTTGGGCGCGCCAGGCAGAGGGTCAATGATGAAATCATGGTCTGGCGCGTTGGTGTAGAGGCAGGTCAGCCCGTTGCGCGGGATAGGGTCAAGCGCAGGGAATCGCTCGCGCACGTACTGGCTAAGGCGGTCTAGATCGCCCTGGTCTGGCACGCCGTTGTTGTCATCAGCGCGCTCCAGGTAGTGTCCTGCGTGGTGAAAGCCCGCCTTCAAGCCGCTGCCTAGATCAGGGAAGCCATACGCGATCTCGGCGCGGTAGTGAATCCAGATTGTCCAGTGTGGGGGCTTGAAAGCAGCCGCGCTGCGCGTGTCGAAATACGCTACTTGTTCTTTTTCGATTGTCACGGGCAGAGCAAGCCCGAGTGAGGCAAGCAGCGTGTTGACCCAGGCGCCTGCGGTCACGATCGCGCCTTTGGCGCGGTAGCGCCCGTGCTCAGTCTCAACGAGGACACGGCTGCCTTCAGGCAGGATGCGGTGCACGCGCTCGCATTCATGCACGGCTGCACCAAGGCGCTGTGCGACTCGCACGGCTGCGCGCACGCAGCGGTCGGCAAGCAGCACTCCAGCGTCAGGCGAATAGACCGCGATGCCATCTGGGCTGATCTTGAACTGTGGGAAGCGCGCGCTGAACCGAGCGGCGTCGAGCACTTCATACTGCGCCCCAAGCTCAGCCAGCGTCGCTGCAATCGTATGCACGCTGTCGAACCCTGATGGGTCGTCAGCGATATCCATACCGCCAGTCGGTAGCAGCAGTCGCTCGTCGCAATCTGTCTCAAGCGCTGCCCAGAGCGGCTTTGACTGCATGGCGAGCCGAGCATATGCAGGCTGGGGGTAAGCGAAGCGAAAGATGCGCGACTCGCCATGCGAGCTGCCGCGCGCGTGACCGATCTCGAACTGCTCCAGCAGCAACACGCGCCGCTTATCTTTTGCAAGGTGATACGCAGTGGCGCTGCCCATCGCGCCAGCGCCGATGACGATGAACTCGTAGTCCGTCACGGGCAGAAGTGTAGCCTCAGTGTGTGGATGCGCACCTTGCGGAAAGCCTCGAGGGATTGGTTACATGCTAGACGACCTCACGGGGTGAACACACCTCACCAGCACAAGCATACCGCGCGCTCCAGCGTCATGTTCTGACGTGCTTGTCCTCCTCCCGCATGGCTCAGGCTTGTCGAACGTCTTTATAATGCCTGTAGAGAGAGGTGAGCAAGGTGTCATGGAGGATGAAAACGTAAACGGGACTGTTGCTTGGCCTCTGCGCTGGCAGGTCGACATTGCCCCTCAAGTTCCCCCTGAGCCAGCGTTGGAGGCGGTGCCTGCCGTGCGCGCTGCACTGCGCCAGCCACTTGCGTTG
>JANWZM010000099.1 GCA_025054635.1 Thermoflexales bacterium | reverse complement strand
CAGGCTGAGCTTCCCCTGGCGGCGCGGATGCGCCCACGGACGCTCGATGAGTTCATCGGGCAGGAGCACATCGTCGGCCCAGGACGACTGCTGCGCCGAGCCATCGAGGCTGACCGGCTGTTCAGCTCGATCATCTTCTGGGGACCACCAGGCACGGGCAAGACGACGTTAGCGCGCCTCATCGCTAGGCACACCCGAGCACACTTCGAATCACTGAACGCTGTTATGGCAGGCATTGCCGATATCCGCCGCGTAGTGACCGAGGCGCGCGAGCGACGCAAGCTCTACCACCAGCGCACGCTGCTGCTGGTTGACGAGATCCACCGCTTCAACAAAGCTCAGCAAGACGCCCTGCTGCCGCATGTCGAGGACGGCACAGTGACTTTGATCGGCGCGACGACGGAGAACCCCTACTTCGAGGTCAACAGCGCACTGCTATCGCGCTCGCGCCTGTTCATGCTGCGCCCGCTAACTGAGGAAGAGGTGCTGCGTATCTTGCATCTTGCCCTCAACGACCCCGAGCGCGGCTATGGCGCACGTCGCCTGCCCGACGGACGCTCACAGATCCAAGCAGATGAAGATGCGCTACGCCACCTTGCCCGGGTTGCCTCGGGCGACGCGCGCAGCGCGCTTAATGCGCTCGAGCTCGCCGTTGAGTCAACTGTACCTGATGCTGATGGTGTCATCCGCATCAACCTTGGAGTTGCCCAGGAGAGCATTCAACGGCGCGCTGTGCTTTACGACAAGGAAGGCGATGCCCACTACGACACGATCAGCGCCTTCATCAAGAGCGTGCGCGGCAGCGACCCAGACGCTGCGCTGTATTGGCTGGCGAAGATGCTTTACGCAGGCGAAGATCCGCGCTTCATCATGCGGCGGCTGCTGATCCTGGCAAGTGAGGACGTTGGGCTAGCCGATCCGATGGCATTAGTGGTAGCGGCAGCCGCGGCGCAGTCGCTGGATTACGTCGGCATGCCCGAGGGCGTTTATGCGCTGGTCGAGGCGACGCTGTATCTAGCAACTGCGCCGAAGAGCAACTCAGCCACGCACTACTTCCGCGCGAGAGCGCACATCGAGGCAGAGGGCGTAGGCGAGGTCCCAAACCACCTAAAGGACAGCAACCGCGATGCGCGCGGGCTTGGGCATGGCAAGGGGTACTTGTATCCGCACGACTTTGAGGGGCATTGGACGCCGCAGAGCTACCTGCCGCCTCAGGTAGCAGGCACAGCGTTCTACACCCCCAGCGCTGAGGGCTACGAGAGGACAGTCGCTGAGCGCCTGCAGCGCTGGCGAGAGGCGCAGCGACGCGCGTTCGGGCTTCAGGCGCGCGAAGCACCGATGCTCAGCCACGAGCAAATCGAGCGGATGAAGCGCGAACGCTAGTCCCCGCTCTTGAGTACGTCGCTCAGCGCGTCCTCCCAGATATCGTCCAGCTTGGTGAAGGGCTGCTCCACGAAGTCCGCCGTCAGGCGCGCCAAATATTCCTTGACTGGCACATGCGGCAGCTTGCTGCTGATCTCCTCGATGTGCTGCTTCAGTGCCTGCGTTGCCGAGGCAGCGCGCTGCTCCAGGTCTGTCAAGTCAAGCCCGAGCTTGAACATGTGGTTCAAGCGGACGAGCAGGTCGAGCCAGGCTTTGTAGTCCTGGTCTAGCGAGATTTGGTGCGGCACGTGCGTGATCTGCGACAGGTCGTAGAGCGGCACGAGCGCGTACCAGGCAAAATACTCGATGTCCAGCTTCTCTGCCAAGTCGTTCAGGTAGGAGCCAATGCTGACCCCGCCTTCGTAGTTCGAGAAGCTGACGGCATACTCACTAAGCTCTGCCTTCATGCGCGGCAAGCTGTAGGTGCAGGTGAAGGCGCGGTCTTTGTCGTAAGGCACAGGCGCATACACGCCGCCGACAGCAGCGACGCGGCGCACCTTCAGCCGCTGCACGACCTCGAAGAATGCCTCGGCGTAGCGCTCAACGTTCATGTGCGGCTCATCGCCGAGGAATAAGACCAGTCCCTTCTGCGGCGTTCCCCAGTAGAACACCTCGCTGCGCGGACCAACGAGCGACTTGCGGTAGCCTTCCTCGAACTTGACGCGGTGCCGAAAGAGGAATTGCGAGACAGGGGTTTGGAACAGGAAGAATCCCCGTGGGGCAATCTCGCCGATTTTGCGCGCCCCGAGCGTTTCGACCAAGTATGAGACCAACCCAGATGACGTGCTGCCTGCATCTGCCCACTGCCGCCAGCCGGCGATCATGACCACATCTTCAGCCTCTGGCTGCTCGAACAGGGTTACCAACTCCGCCATAACACTCGCCACTATACGAAGCAAACGTAAGATTTATGTGAGCAGCAAGACAGCGCTTCGTCAACACCCTTGCCTTAAGGCGGGGTCAGCGTCGAAGTTGGCGCAGGCGTTGGCGCAGCCTGGTCGCGGCTGATTTGGCGCGCAGCACTGCGCCAGTAGCATGGCTCGAAGTCTTGACCCAGAATGATCTGATAGCGCGGGCCCTCAGGTGCGGGGTCGAGCTTGATGTTTTCTTCCTTGACACCGACCTGCTTGAGCAGATGCAGCGCGCTGCCCTTGCTCGTTGTAGTTCGGTCAACGACAATAGTATGCGGGTAAACCCTCTCTGCATCACCAGCGTCTGTCACGTCGAAGCCGAGCTCACGCAACCGAACAATTGCAGCGCGCCCGAAGCCCGCATCGCCCGTGCCGTTGCGCACCTCCATCGGCACGCCAGCAAGCGCCTGTTGGTTTCTCGGCACAGCAAAGACTCGCTGTAGATATGGATGAATGTTCGCGCGATTGGGGACGAGCGCCGAGCCGACCTCCACCAGGTTGATTCCAGTCAACCCAACTGGCTCGAAGTAGCGCACGCGAACCGTGGGCGGAGTTGGGGCAGCGACGAATTGCGCCAGCGCAAGCAGTTGATCCAGTTCCAGGTTCGTCTCAACGTCAGCGCTGAGCTGCTGAATAAGGGAGGGCAACTGTGCCAAGGTGAGCGCGCCTCGCGCCCGCGCGCGCAAGACAATTGCCTGTAGCACATACTGCATGCGACGCCCTCGGTCTAGGTCGCCATTCGGTATGTCCTTGCGCGCGCGGATATAGGCGAGCGTTTGCAAGCCGTTCAAGCGGTAAACGCCAGGGCGAGGGAGGTCAATCGTGAGCGTCGGCACAAGTTGACCCGCCTGCCATACTTCACCCGTAAATGTGTTTGTATACGCCTCCCTGACTACCAGCGGATTTTCTGGATCGGGCATGTAGTAGGGGTCTGCGGGGAAGACATGGTTGACGGGGCAGGGCGAGACAACCTCGATGCCATCGAGCAAGTCCACCACCCGCACTAAGCCTTTGAAGTTAGCTTTGACATAATAATCAACCCTCAGTCCGAAGTTGTATCGGAGGGTCTGCCGAAAAGTCCACCAGCCCCGTGCGAAGGCAGTGTTGACTTTTGCCATGCGCTGCCCAGGGATGTAAACCAGCACGTCGCGCGGAATGGCGAGCAAGGTGATGATAGGGGGGTCTGGATTCAGGCTGGCGATCAGGATAGCGTCGGTGTTAGCGCCGCCCGAGCTTGGGCGCGTGTCCACCCCGAGCAGGGCAATGTTGACAGCGCCTCGAGGAAAGACCACAGGCTTCACCGGCTCAGGCACGACATCCAACGACAAGACTGCAGTCGAGGTGATACCCGTTGTCGCCACAGGCGAGAGGGTGGGCAAGGGGACAGGTCGCGAGGGGGGAGGGAACCGAGCGACAGGCAGCGCAGCGGTTGGCGTCGTCTGTGGTTTGGAGTGTGCCGAACGCAAGATGTTGGGCGTAGAGGCAAGCACGAGCAAGCCTAGGACAGCCCACAACAGGCAAGTGACCAGCCGTTTAGACAACCCTATCATCTCTCTACCCTCTTCGCCAAGGATCACAGACGCGGAGGCGCGCACAAGCTGGTTTGGAGCGCAGCGCTTCTTCCTGGGCTAGATTATCACTCTGTGAAGAGCTTTTATCCACACCCTATTTCCCGCTATCCACAGCCTGTTGAATCTCTACGGGAATTCACACCCCTGCCCCCCACCCATGGTGTTTATTCACAAGCAATGCCTGCTATGGCTTTGCCTCAACTCAACCTCTATCCACAGCGCCTTTAGGGGGCTTCGCCCATATTTAGGTGAGCGTTTGCCTGTGTGCGCCTACCTGTGGGGGTGAAGGCTCGCTTTTCCACACTTTCCACAGAGCTACTACCTTCTACAGATAAAACTACAATGACGCCAGCAATGACTCTGTCCCAGCTTGGGAATATTGCTGAGCGAATTCGCACCGAGTGGGTGACCAAGAATGCCTGCCGAGACCGATTGGTCAACCTCTCACGCGAGGCGATTCGATACGCTGCGCTCGCGATCCGCGCTTCGCACCGAGACGAGTGGGAAGAGGCAACTCGCCTGCTCGCGGAGGCGAGACAGCTATGTGCAGCGCTTCGACAAGAAGCTGCCCCTTACCCCGATCTGCTCTACGCAGGCTACACGCAGGACGCGCTGAAGGAATTTGCAGAAGCCAGCCTCACGCTGGCAATCGCACGTGGGGAGGCACTGCCCGACCCAGAATCGCTGGGGGTTGACTACGCGCCGTACTTGAACGGGCTGGCGGAGGCGGCTGGCGAGCTGCGCCGACGGGCGCTGGATCACCTGCGCACGGGGCACAGCCAGGAGAGTGAGCGCCTGCTCGTCGCAATGGATGAGATCTATGATGTCCTGGTGACAATGGATTTCCCCGACGCAATCACGGGGAACTTGCGCAAGAACGCAGACACCGTGCGCGGCGTCTTGGAGCGAACGCGCGCTGAGCTAACCATCAGCTACCGCGAAGCGGAGCTGATGCGTGCAATCGAAGCCCTTGCTGTTCAGCTTCGCAGCGCTCAGGGGGAGTAACGCCATTCGGCCTAACCCTGTGCTCCTCGTCCCGAAGGTCTTTTCACCACCCACATCTCCAGAACACAGGCTTTGGGCGACCCAGATGCCCCTCTCCGCTTGCGGGGAAGGTAGGCGCACAGGTGAGTCAGGAACAGGTTGCCCATGCGGGTCGCGGGTAATGAATAGCTGCTCGGAAAGACAGGGAGGACGGGAGTGAGGGCAAAGATGTAGAATCCCTAGCATGAAGAGTACGCGTTGGGGGGCTACGCTACTCCTGGTTTTGAGCTTGTTCGGTTTGCAGCACGCGCCAGCGATGGCTACACCCGGCAAGGTGGCGGCGCGCGCTTGGCAGGCTGCGCAAAACGGCCCTGTCGATCTCATTGTCACTGCGCACGGCTATCCCGATCTGTCGCCGGCGCGCCGAATGCCGACGAAAGCCATGCGCACCGAGTTTGTCGCTCGGATGTTGATGGCGCATGCTGAGCAAGCTCAGCGCGAACTGCGCCTTGCCCTGAAGCAGCGCGGGCTGCGCCACACTGTGCTGTGGATCACCAACCAGGTTGCTGTGCATAGGGCGACTCAGGAGGACTTGCTTTGGCTTTCGCGGCGCGCCGACGTTGCTCACGTGGATCTCGACCCACCTGTGCGCGGCGTGCTTAGTACACCTGCGCGTCCTGCGCGCGCAGCGACGAGCGTGGAATGGGGGGTGCAACGCGTGCGCGCTCCAGAGGTTTGGGCGCTCGGCTACACCGGTCAGGGCATCGTCATCGCGAACCTTGACACCGGCGCTTACTGGGAGCATGAGGCGCTCAAGCCAACTTATCGCGGCTGGGATGGCGCCAGCGTGTCGCACGACTACAACTGGTTTGACGGCGCGCCCGACGGCAGCGATCCGCCCTCGCCAACGCCGGTAGATCTCAACGGACATGGCACGCACACCATCGGCACGTCCAACGGCATCAACGGCATTGGGGTTGCGCCAGGGGCAAAGTGGATCGCCTGCCGCAACATGGCAGGGTTCTGGGGTATCGGCAGCGTCGCGCGCTACACAGCGTGCTTCCAGTTTGCGCTCGCGCCGACTGACGTCAACGGGAACAACCCCAACCCTGCCCTCAGCGCCGACATCACTAACAACTCCTGGGCGTGCGACCCCAACTACGGCGAGATCGGCTGCGACGTGCCGACTGCGCTGGTGACCGTCACCCAAGCGCTGCGCGATGCCGGGATTATGGTTGTCGCTGCTGCAGGCAACTCTGGATCGGGCTGTGGCTCGGTCAACCTTGCCCCTGCAACCTTGGATCAAGCCTTCTCTGTCGGTGCGACAACGAACAGCGACACGATCGCAGGTTTCAGCAGCCGTGGACCGTCCACGTTGACGGGTAAGCTCAAGCCAGACATTGTTGCCCCTGGGGTCTTTGTGCGATCCGCTGGTTCATCCACACCGGGTCAGTATGTCTTCCTCAGCGGCACGAGCATGGCGACGCCGCACGTCGCCGGCGTAGCTGCGCTCGTGTGGAGCGCTGCCCCCTGGCTGCGCGGCGACGTAGACGCAACCGAGCAACTGCTTCGCGCGACTGCTCGACCGCTGACCACGACTGCGCAGACCTGCGGGGGCACCCCCGGCACAGCCGTGCCCAACAACACCTTCGGCTACGGGTTGATTGATGCGCTGAACGCGGTCAGCCACGCGCACGGCTTACGCAGCAGTGCGGTTGACCTCTCGCCTGTCAATCAACCGTTGACCTACACGCTGGTCTTGACTAACGTCAACTCGTTCACGCGGACGAATGCCATCGTGACGGCTACCCTGCCGTCAGGTGCGGTGTTGCTCTCCAGCACGCCGCCAGCGACGCAACAGGGCAGCGCCGTGCGCTGGAACTTCCCTGTGGTTTCACCCGGCGCTGTGCTCGTCCTGACGTATGTTATTCAGCCGACACAACCCGGTTGGACGAGCAACGCACCTGTGCAGACCTCGTTCGATGGCTTGGTTTTGCCCATCCCAGGTCAGAGCGCACACACATTCATCTACGCTCACAGGCTCATCCTGCTCCCTGTCCGCAAAGCGCATTAGCGTTGCAGCTCCACAGTGCGCCCTGTGGTTGCAGCGACTAGTCGGATTGCAACGCTCAGCGCAGCCGCAGCGACAAGGTTCAGCGCTGCGACGAGCAGGAAGACGGCTGCAAGCCACTGCGCTGCACGGGTGACAAACGGCGCAGCCGCGGAGAGAACAGCGCCGCCGCTCAGCAAGACAATCGCCCCGACAACCAACGCGACCCAGAACAGCATTGCAGGCAAAGTGCGCGTGTCCGCCTCAGAGGGCGACATGCTGTTGGCGATGGCAAACGTCAAGTAAAGCCACAGCGCGGCGTCGGCGCGGCTTGGCAGCGCCCCTAACCACGCGCCGACGAGGTTGAGCTGATTCTCTGCTAATGCTGCGCGCATCGCGCTCAGGTCGAACGCCAGCAAGCCGATTGCAGTCAGCGCGCCCAGACCGAACAACAGCGGCGCTGCGCCAATCAGGCTAGTGCGCAGCGCGTCGCTGCGCTGCACCTCGACGTAGCCAAGCTGGATGACGTTTCGGCGCAGCCGTCGCGGGCGCAGCGAGAACGAGCGCACGCGCACACCCAGCGCCCGCGCCATCAGCGCATGGCTCAATTCGTGCAAAAACACCCCGGGCAGCAGCACCAGCGAATACAGCAGGGTTGCGAGCTCAGCGTTCCCCGTGATCTGCCAGAACAAGACCTGCAAGCGCTGATGCACCGCGCGCTCCAGCACAACAACCGCAGCCAGCAACACCAAGCAAAGGAACGCTGCCTCGACCATCCCGTGACTGCCGGGCGACTCAAACAGGGTCAAAAGAATAGCCCTGCAGGGAACTCTCCCGCAGGGCTACGAGGAAGCAAATGCAGGTCAGCAGTCGCATCACAGCCCGCCGAGGAACGTCCGCGCGGCTTGCAGCGCAAGCTCCCAGAACGGCGTCGAGATCACCGTCAGCGCCAACACAGCCGCCGCCGTGACCATGACGGTCATGCCTGTTGGCGTCGGGACGTAGAGCGGGCGCGCCTCGTCCTCAGTGCGCTCGACATACATTGCGCGGATCACGTTGAGGTAGTACACGACCGAGATCAGCACGTTGATGATCCCGATGACGACCAAGCCGATCAAGTTCGCGCCGATTGCCTCGCGGAAGACGATCAGCTTGGCGACGAAGCCGACCATCGGCGGCGCACCGAGCAAGCTGAGCAGCGCTGCGGTCATGCCCAGCGCGAGATACGGCGAGCGCCGCGCCAAGCCGTTGAAGTGGCTGATCTCCGTCCCGCCGACGCGCGACTCGATGATGCCGAGCACCGCGAACGCTGCGATATTGGTGAGCATGTAGGTCGCTAGGTAGAAAATCACCGCTGCCAGCGCCTCCGCCCGATTCGCAACGCCCAGCGCCAACGCGCTGACGCCGACGAACACGTAGCCCGCCTGGGCAACGCTGGAGTACGCCAACATGCGCTTAGCGTTCGTCTGGATCAGCGCGAACAAGCTGCCCAACGTCATCGTCAAGATCGCCAGCGGCTGCATCAGCGTCGCCCAGACCAGCGACGGCTCAGATGTGCCTGGCGGCAGGGTGTACATCAGGAAGCGCAGCAAAATGGCGAATCCGGCTGCCTTCGACGCCGTGCTGATGAAGCCAGCCACAGGTGTCGGTGCGCCCTGATACACGTCCGGCGCCCAGAAGTGGAACGGCACAGCGGAAGTCTTAAAGGCGAAGCCAATCAGCACAAACAGCGATGCCAGGACGACTGGCACGCGAAGCACAGGGTTGATCACCGTCTGGGCGATCGCGGCGTAATTGGTGTTGCCGCCGCTCAGCCCGAACAGCAGGCTCAGCCCGAACAGCATCGTGGTCGAGGTTACTGCGCCGAAGACGAAATACTTGATGCCTGCCTCCGCGCTCAGCCGGTCTCCGCGCTGGAAACCCGCTAGCAGATACAGCGTGAAGCTTGCTGTCTCAGTAGCGAGGTAGAGCATGATGATGTCGTTCGAGGCAGCCATCAAAGACATCGCGGCAGCGCTGAAGATCACCAGCGTGAAGAACTCGCCCCCCGCACGCAGCGGCTTGAAGTCAATCCCGACCAGACAGGTCAGCGCTGCACCGAGGATGAAGATCACGCGGAAGACCGTGGTGTAGAGGTCATTGCGGATCAGCCCGCCGAGCACCACTTGCGACTCTGCGGGTTGCGCGAGTAGGGTGATCAGCAAAATCCCCAGCGTCCCACCCGCGGCTAACAGACCGAGCACGCGTCGCTTGATCGCTTTGCCTGCAATCAGGTCAATGGCGAGGATGGCGCTCGCCCACAGCACCATCAGGATTTCTGGCAAGATGCCCAGGAACTCGCCGACGTTCTCTTGAGTAAATCCGCCCATGGTGTGTCCTGCGATTGAACCTCTTTCCTAGCCAGTGGTCGTCAACCCGCGCACGATGGTCTGCACGCCTGCCTGGACGACGGACATGACCGTATTCGGCAAGACGCCGACCACGATCAGCACGCCGCACATCAGCCCGATGGCGACCCTCTCTAATGGGTCAAGACCAGGCAACTTGAGCAGCTCTGGGTGCTGCGGCTCACTGAAGTAGACCCGCTGCGCCACGCGCAACGTCCAGGCAGCGTTGATTACGACGGAGAGGATACCTGCTACAGCAACGATAGCGTACCAGCCGTTCGTTGCGCCGGGGAACATCAGGCTGGGTGTCGCGGAAGCGTTCCACAGCCCCATAAAGATTTGCAGCTCCGCTGGGAAGCCGGGCAAGCCGGGCATGCCCATTAGCGTCAGGGCGCCGATGATGAAAGCAATGCCAGCTAGCGGCATCACGCGGATCAGCCCGCTCAGCTCAGTCACGTCGCGCAGGTGCGAGCGCTCGTAAATCATGCCGACCAAGGCGAACATCAGTCCCGTCATCACGCCGCCGGCAAACAGCTCCAGACCAGCGCCGTTCAAGCCCAGCTCGTTCAGCGCAGCAATGCCCAGCAGCACCAACCCAAGGTGGCTCACCGAGGAGAAGCCGATGATGTACTTCAGGTCAGTTTGGCGGAAGGCGATTAGCGCAGCGTAGATCAAGCCGCCCATGGCGAAGAAGACGACGACAGGCATCCAATACTGCGCGCCCTGGGGCATGAGCTGCACCCCGAAGCGCAGGGCGCAGTAAGCGCCAGTCGCCTTCAGCACGCCGCCGTGCAGCATGGACACTGCCGTTGGCGCAGCCGCGTAGCCGTCCGGCGACCAGTTGTGCAGCGGCCACAGCGACGCCAACACGCCAAATCCCACGAACACGGGCAAGAACCACGTGCGCTGAAGCTCAACCGTGTTCGGCAGCTTCGCCACGCCTGACTGGAGATCAAAGAAGTTGAACGTGTTCCCCGCCTGGAAATACAGCGCTAGAATGCCGATGATCGCCACCAGCGAGCCAACGAACAAGTAGATCGTCAGCTTCATCGCAGCGTACTCGCGGCGCTTGCTGCCCCATCCCGCGATCAGCACGTAAACCGGGAAGAGCACCAGCTCGTAGAAGATCAGCATCAGGAATAGGTCGAGCGCCATGAAGCTGCCGAACACGCCAGCGACCAGCAGCAGCAAGAAGGCGAAGAACTCACGCGGGCGGTCTTCCTGCCTCCAAGAGACCAACACCGCGGCGAACATCACAATCCCAGTCAGCAGCAACTGAGGCGCGGCGAAGCCGTCCACGCCGAGGTGGTAGCTGATGCCCAGCTCGGGAATCCACGGGGTCTTCTCCTGGAACTGGAAACCTCCCTGCAAGCGGTCGTAGCTGAGGAAGACGACCAGCGAGAGCAGCATGGAGGTGAAGGAGGCTGCCGCCGCCGTCACCTTGATCACGTCCGTTTTGTCCTTTGGCAGCAGCAGGATCAGAGCAGCGCCGATGAGAGGCGCAACCATGATCAAAGTCAGGATGGGAAAGTTTGCCATGGGACTACCTCAACAGCCCTTGAACGCCTACGTTGATCAAGTTCAGCGCCAGCGGCGGATACACGCCCAGCACCAGCATTGCGCCCATCAGCGGGGCGATGCCCAAAATCTCAGTGAATGAGATGTCCGGCAGCTTGTGGTGATGCCACTCCTCACCAAGCGGCCCGTGCAGCACCTTCTGGATCGCCTTGAGGATGTAGATGCCCGTCACCAGCAAGCCTGCCATCGCCAAAATCGTGAAGAGGGTGAACACAGGCCAAGCGCCGCGCACGACCATGAACTCGCTGACGAAGCCAGCCAGCCCAGGCAGACCAAGCGACCCCATCGCGCAGAAGATCAGGATCGCGCCGTAGGCGGGCATCATCGCCCACAGACCGCCGTACCGCTCCAGGTCGCGCGTGTGGGCACGGTCGTAAATCACGCCGACAAGCGCGAACATCGCTGCGCTGCTCAACCCGTGGGTGACCATCTGCAGCACGGCGCCGTTGCCCGCGATCACCGCGTCGATCTCGCGCACAGTGCTGTTCGGCGAAAGCGCCAGCCCTGTCGCCGCAATGCCCATCGCCACAAAGCCCATGTGGTTGACCGATGAGTAGGCGACCAGTTTCTTGAAGTCGTTTTGTCCCCACGCTGCGAACGCGCCGAGGATGATGCTGAGCAGCGCCAGCAGCGCCAACAGCTCGGCAAACGTCAGCCCAAGCAGCGCTTGTTGACCGAAGACATCGGGGAACATCGGCATCACTAGCCGGAAGAAGCCGTAGCCGCCAAGCTTGAGCAGGATGCCCGCCAGGATCATCGAGCCGCCCGTCGGCGCCTCGGTGTGCGCATCAGGCAGCCAGGTGTGCAGCGGCCATATCGGGATCTTCAGCGCAAACGCGAGGCTGAACGCCAGGAACGCCACCGCCTTCCACACGGTCGGATCCCAGCCGAAGAAGTTCACTTGGTTGTTCCCAGTGAACGGTCGCCCGAGCGACGAGGTGAGGTAGACAATGTCGTAGCTCTTTGACGCCAAGCCAATCACCTGGATCGCCAGCAACATGCCGAGGCTGGCGAACATGGTGTAGAGGATGAACTTGAACGAGGCATATCGGCGATTCGCGCCGCCCCACTGGTTGATCAGAAAGAACATCGGCACCAAGCCGATCTCGTAAAACACGAAGAACAGGATCAAGTCCAGCGAGACGAACGTCCCCAGCACCGTGGTCTCCAGCAGGAAGAACAGCGCGTAGTAGGCTTTGGGGCTCTTCTCGATGTTGGTGCTGATGATCATCGCCAGCGGCGTCAGGAATGCAGTGAGCACAACCAGCGGCAGGCTGATGCCGTCCACGCCAACCTTGTAGGTGGCGTTGATCTGCGGGAACCAGACAGCGCTCTCCAGGAACTGATAGCCGCCGCGTGACTGGTCGTAGCTGGCGAAGAGCACAATCGAGAGCGCCAGCGGGATCAGGCTGAACGCCACTGACCCCCAGCGGATGGTGCGCACCGCGCTCGAAGGCGTCAGCAGCACCAGCACCATGCCCACCAGGGGCAGGAAGGTGATCAGGGAGAGGAGGTTTGAGTTCAACAAGTTCATCGCGCACCCCTCACTGGAAGAGGAAGACGAAGACTGCGAGGATCACCAACGCCATCGCCAGACCAGAGAGCAGGTAGTTTTGCACCTGACCGCTCTGCAGGTCGCGCACCCACAAGCCTGCCTCGCGGAAGATGCGCCCGACCGTGTCCGAGAAGCCAGTGATCACCACGCGGTCGAACTCGGCGAAGCCCTTGGTCACGCGCGCGCCGAGCGCGTAGCCGTCCTCGAGCACGCGGTCAATCACCTGCTTGTCCACCACACGGCTGTAACCGTAAGCGATGGCTTGCATTGGGCGGACAAAGATGAGCTGATACAGCTCGTCCCAATACCAACGGTTGTAGAGGAACTTGAAGAAGGGCAGCTTCTCAACCGGGTCGGTCTGCCCTGCCTGCAGCGGGCGTGCGCCATACACGGCGTAGCCCAGCGCGATCCCGCCGAGCGCAACGCCAATCGAGAAGACGACGGGCACAGGGTTGAACTTCAGTGCCTCTGGCTTCTCCAGCAACATGCTGGCGATGAAGTTCTTCAACCAGAACGCGCCATCGCCCATCAGCGCGCCGAACAGAGGGAAGTCCTTCGGGATGTTGATGAAGCCGATGAACAGCGCAAACACCGCCAGCACGATTAGCGGGAAGGTCATCGAGGGGGCGCTCTCCACTGCGTTCGCGGCTGCCTCTGTGCGCGGCTGCCCTAGGAAGGTCATTGCTACCTGGCGGGTGGTGTAGAACGCGGTCATCAGCGCGCTGGCGACCAGCACGACGAACACCAACGTCGCCAACCCATCGCCTTTGACCAGCCCGTGGTAGTAGGCGTCGGCGAAGATCTCATCCTTGCTCCAGAACCCGGCGGTGATGAACGGCACACCAGCAAGCGCCGCTCCGCCAATCAGGAACGTGGCAAACGTAATCGGCATGCGCTTCATCAACCCGCCCATGTTGCGCATGTCCTGCGGGTCAAAGGCATGCGCCTCCTCGTGGTGACCGTGCTCGCTGTGCTCGTCATGCTCATCGCCGTGGTGGCTGCCCGGGTTGTTATGGTGATGGTGGTGATGGGCGTGGGCGTGGTGATGCCCATGCTCAACGCCGTGGATCACCGAGCCAGACGCCAAGAACAGCAGCGCTTTGAAGAAGGCGTGCGTCAGCAAGTGGAACGTCGCTGCGACGTAAGCGCCAATTCCGGCTGCGGCAACCATGAAACCGAGCTGCGAGATGGTCGAGAACGCCAGCACGCGCTTGATGTCGTATTGGGCGATGGCGATTGTCGCGCCCATGAAGGCGGTAATTGCCCCAACCAGCGCAACGATGGTGAAGGCTGCACTGTGCTCCCCCGTGGCTTGCAGGAGCGGGAAGAAGCGCAGCAGCATGAAGACGCCGGCGCTGACCATCGTCGCTGCGTGAATCATGGCTGAGACAGGGGTTGGGCCTTCCATCGCGTCAGGCAACCACACGTGGAGCGGCCATTGTGCGCTCTTGCCCACTGTGCCGCCGAAGATCAAGATTGCAATCAGCCCTGCTGCTGAGATGCCCAACCCGAGCACGGCTGGCTTTGCCGCAAGCGACTGCAGCACCGACTCGTTGTGCAAAATCTCGTGGAAGCTCAGCGTGCCCGTTTCGGCGTATAGATACGCCATGCCGAGCAATAACAGCATGTCGCCGACGCGAGTGGTCATGAATGCCTTAACTGCTGCGCGGTATGCCGAGGGCTTCTTATAGAAAAAGCCAATCAGCGAGTAAGAGCAGAAGCCCATCAGCTCCCAGAAAATGAACAGCATCAGCAGGTTGTCGCTGACCACCAGCCCCATCATCGAGCCGCCGAACAGGCTGAGGTAGGCGAAGAACCGCGTGTAATACGGGTCGTTCGCCATGTAGCCCGTTGAGTAGATGAAGATCAACGAGCAGGCGAGCGGCACCATGAAGAGGAAGGTCGCGCCCAGCGGGTCAACGCCGACGCCGATGTTTAGCACGGTGTCCCCCGTCGCCAACCAGGGGAAGGTGCTGCGAATCGGCGCCTTGCCCAGGTCCTTGAGCTGCCAGACGTTGAAGAAGACGATGAACGACAGCACCGTCGAGGCGATCATCGAGACCACCGCGACGGTCGAGCTGAGCTGGCGATAGCGGTTCAGGAAGAGCGCGATCAGCCCAAAGGCGAGGATCGGCGGCAACGGCGCCAGCCACAACAGCGTGGTGAGATAGTCAGGTGCAGTTACGGTTGCCTCGGCAAACATGCCTGTGCTCCGAATCAGAACTTGAGTTGATCGAGCTTCTCCGGGTCAACGCTGCGCAGGGAGCGATACGCCGAGATGATCAGCGCCAACCCCACGGCGGTCTCGGCTGCGGCGACGACGAAGATAAACGCAGCAAACGCCAACCCTGCCTGCGACCCTGGGGCGAGGTAGCGCCAAAACGCCAACAGGTTCAGGTTGACCGAGTTCAACATCAGCTCAACCCCCATCAGCATGGCGATGGCGTTCTTGCGCGCCAGCACACCGTACAAGCCGATGCAGAACAGCGCTGCGGCGACGAACAGGTACCACCACAGCGGAATGCCGTTGATGACGTTTTGCATGTGTCTCCCCTTCGTTGAATTTTCAGTGGTCTTGGGTTGTTGTCGCTGCCATGGCGCCTTGAGGCAGCGGCTCGGGCGAGGCAGCGCCGCGCAGCGCTGCGGCTTCCTCGGCTTCCTCTTCGGCGATCTCGCGCCGCTCGGCGATAAGCTCTGCCGGTTTGCGCTGCCGAGCGAGGTGCACCGCTCCTGCCAAGACAGCGTCCACCAGGAAGGCGATCAGCAAGAAGGGCAAGAGGTACTGGTTGATGTTGACCAGCGCGCGCCCAAAGTCAGCGATGTAGGTCTCGGGGACAGGCTGGTTAGCGTACTGCCAGGGCACGTCTCCCAACGTCCGCGCGGTCTCGGTGCGGAACAGCGCCGAGAGCACAGGCACTGCGCTGAAGTCAACGGTCAAGCGGAGCGGCCCAAAGGCGAGGAAGATCGCCACAAACAACGCCGCAGCCGCAACGGCTGCGCCCGTTGCCTGGGCGTTGCGCGGGATCATCGCCTGCATGCCGCGGGTTAGCATCACGGCAAAGATGATCAAAATCGAGATCGCGCCGATGTAGATCATCACTTGGGCAACAGCAAACAGCCCGTTGTCCAGCAGCACGTAGAAGCCCGCCATCCCGAAGAAGACCAGGATCAACATCAGCGCCCCGCGGAACAGATTGCCCGTGGTCACGACGAAAAGCGCTGCGCCGATCACGGCGACGGCGAGCACAGCAAACACAACTTGTTGGATGGTCATGGGGGTTGGGTTACTCCGAGCTCGGGTTGTTTCTAGGGGGCGACAGCAGCCATGTTGGCGGCGCGGCGGCGCTCGAGCAGCTCAGCTTCCGCTAGGCGTTGCTTGCGCGCTGCCCGAGACGCCAGCGAGAGCGAGACCAGCAGCACGATGATGTTCAGGGTGAACAGAATCAGAGCCTGCGCGGCAGGGGTGACCAGAATCCCGCCGAACGCCCGCGCTGCTGCCTCGCTGGTTGGGAAGAGCTTCACTGCGATCATGACCAGGATCAGGTTGACGGTGCTCATCGGCACGAGGAACTTCCAGTTCAGCGCGTGCATTTGGTCAATGCGGACGCGGGGCAACGTGCCGCGCAGCCACATGAAGATGAAGATCACCACGGCTGCCTTCAGCAACATCCACACGTATGGTGGCAGGATTGGGCCGGCGTAGCCACCCAGGAAGAGCACTGTGAACACAAGCGATACTGCTAGCGCATTGACATATTCGCCCAAGAAGAACAGGGCGAACTTCATGCCACTGTATTCCACGTGGAAACCTGCCACGATCTCCGACTCCGCCTCAAGTAGGTCGAACGGCGAGCGCGCGGTCTCGGCAATGCCGCTGATCAGGAACACCAACGCTGCCAACGGGAGATAGACGATGTGAGGGATACCCGGATTGCCGTCCGCCAGTGTTTGGTGGTTGATGATGTCAATCAAGCTCATCGAACCCGCGATCAAGACGACGGCAATGATGTTGAGCAGCATCGGCACCTCGTAGCCGACGAGCTGCGCCACTGTGCGGAAGGCGCCGAGCAGCGCATACTTGTTGTTGCTGCCCCAGCCTGCCATCAGGATGGCGATGATGCTGCCTGAGCCAATCGCCAGCAGGTAGAACACCCCCACGTTGAGGTCCGTGCCGACCACTCCCGGCGCAAGCGGGATCACTGCGAAGCTCGCCAGGGCGAACACAGCGATCACCAGCGGCGCAAGGTTGTACACCCAGCGGTCGGCTGAGGCGGGCGTGGTGTCCTCTTTAGTGAACATCTTGATGCCGTCGGCGAGCGGTTGGAGAAGCCCAAATGGGCCTGCCTGGTTCGGGCCGACGCGGTCTTGGATGCGCGCGACGACCTTGCGCTCAACGTAGGTCAACCCCATGAACGACAGCGCCGCGAAGGTGATCAGCACCACCGCAGCCAGCCCCATCGTCACCAGGTCTGCGAGAAAAGGGCTAAAACCGAGGATTGAGCGGATGAGGTCTGCAACAAAGTCGCTGAGGATCTTCAGAAGATTGCTAATGACGTCCATGGTTGGTCAAACCGACTTCATTCCCATTCCAGCGCGCCTTTGCGCCAGGCGTAGAGCAGTGCGATCAGCAGCACGATAATAAAAAGCACGACGTTGAGCACCGCGAACAGCGTCAGCGAGTTGAACGCGACAGCAATTGGGAACAGCAAGATTGCCTCGATGTCAAACAGCACAAACACCAGAGCAAGGACATAGTACTGAACGCGGAACTGAACCCACGTGTCGCCGACCGTCGTCATGCCGCATTCGTAGGTGTCCAACTTGGCTTTGTTCGGCTTCTTAGGTCGGAGGAAAGAAGCTGCGATCAGGGTGACCCCCATGAGGAGCGCAGCCGTCACAAGCATCACGCCAACAAACGCAAAATCAGTTCTCATAGGTCGGCTCGCAAATATAGCCACAGCAGGCAGAATCCACTGCTGTGGCTGAACGCTCTTTGGCTTGTCGCCTTCTGAGGAAGGCGACAAGATTATAGCCGCGCGGAGGGTGATCAAACGAAGCTTAGTGTGAGGGGCTGCGCGCTCGACAGGCAGGCTCTTTGGGAGGACACGTTGCCCCTATAAAGGGCGCGAATACGGCAGCGAGTGACGCTTGCCGTTAGGCTGCGGTTGCCCGCCCATCGTCCTGTAGGTCGAGACAGGGTAGGAGGGTTATGCCTCGGAAGCTCTGGCACAGCCGCAGGCGAACTAAAGTTGGAGCTGCGCCGACCTGTCTATGTCTCCAATCTGCTTGAGCAACTCGCGGTAGACCAGCGCGAAGATCTTCTCGCGCACAGCGCGGCCGAAAGCCTCGTCGTCGCTGATGCGCTTGAACATCTCGAAGTTGCTCTCAACCATGCTTTGCAGGACGCGATCGAACAAGGCGTCGTGGAGCAGGCGCACGCTCTCAGGCGAGTTAGTGCGCGCGCTGGACTGCAGCACTTCATTCGAAGCTAGTCGCGTCTTCAGCTCGGCGAAGAACACCCGATCCGCCTCAGTGAACTCTGTGCCGAAGCGCTCGTTGATCTCCTTGATGATCTGTGACAGCGCCGCTTTCTCAGGATCGGTCAGCTCATGCAACTCAAGCTCACCGAATGGCTGAAGGGGCTCTCCTTTGCTGAGGCGGAGCCTGCCGCTGGAGGACTGTTGAAGGCGATAGCTCTCCAGATCAACCAGCTCGCCCACGGCTAACGAGGTGCGGGTGCGGTCGGGCGGCAACGCGCGCAGCAACAGCCGCGCAAACAAGTACAGCCGCTCCAAGCTGGGATCGCGGAAGGTCATCACTTGCGAGAGGAAGGCGTACATGTTGACGTAAGACCGCAAGAAGTGCTTGAAGCGCTGCCGTTCCTCTGCGCTGAGATATTCGTACTTTGCGACTACGCTGCGGATGATCGGTTGAAGCTTTTCCGCCCTCTCCCCCTTACGCAAGAACAGATCGGCAATCTGCTCGACTTCCTGTGGGGTAAACACATAGAACTGCTCAAGCTCCGTTTGCAAGTCGTAGAGCCGATTAGGGTCGCTAGACGCGCTGAGCAGCGTCGCTTCGTAGTAGGGCGCAAATGCCGCTTCGATGTCCTGCGCGCGGTTGACAAAGTCCAGCACCAAGACATCGGTTTTGCCGGGATGAACCCGATTCAAACGGCTGAGCGTCTGCACCGCATGAACGCCTTCGAGCTTCTTGTCCACATACATCGTGTGCAGCAGTGGTTGGTCGAATCCCGTCTGGAACTTCTCCGCGACGATCAGGAAGCGGTACTCAGGGTCTTTGAATTTCTCCGCCGTTTGGCTCTCGGGGAAGCCGTTCATGCCTGCCTCGGTGTAGTCCAAGCCGTGGTCGCTGACCGTGCCCGAGAACGCGACCAGCGCCTTGATTGGGTAGCCTCGCTGCTTCAAGTAGGCATCGAAAGCTTGCTTGTAACGCACGGCGTGGAGTCGGCTGGCGGTGACTACCATTGCTTTCGCCTGCCCAACCCCCTGCGCGTCGGGGATCTTGTGCCGCACGATCTCCCAGAAGTGCTCGACCATGATCGCCGTCTTGCGCCCAATCGTGAAGCTGTGCAGGTTGACGAAGCGCTTGAGCAGGCTGAAGGCTTTGCTCTTCTCAATGCGGGGATCATCCTCGGCTTTCTTGAGCAGGTTGAAGTAGGTTTCGTAAGTGGTGTAGTTTTGGAGCACGTCGAGGATGAAGCCTTCCTCGATGGCTTGGCGCATCGTGTACAGATGGAACGGGCGGAAGTGCCCATCGGGTTGCTGTACGCCGAACAGCTCGAGAGTCTTTGCCTTCGGCGTAGCCGTGAAGGCGAAGAAGCTGATGTTCGGTTGCCGCTCGCGCGCGGCGATGCTCTGGTTGATCAAATCCTCGCTGCTCGGCTCACTCGCCTCGGCGGCGCTATCGTGCTGGGCAGCTTCCTCCAGTGAGCTGGCGCGCAGCACGGCGCGCAGATGCTTGCTTGACTCGCCGGTCTGCGAAGCGTGCGCCTCGTCCACGATAACCGCATATGTGCGCTTCGGCTGCGCCTTGACCTTGTCCAGCACAAAGGGGAACTTCTGCAGGGTGGTGACGATGATGTCTCTGCCTTGGTTTAGCGCTTCAGCGAGTTGTTCGCTGTCCTCGGTAATGGCTTTGACGACGCCCGCAACCTGCGCAAATTGCTGCACGGTGTTCTGCAGTTGCCGATCCAGCACACGTCGATCGGTGATCACGATCACTGAGTCGAACACGCGCTTGTTGTGCGCGTTGTGCAGCGAGGCGAGGCGGTGCGCCAACCAAGCGATGGTGTTGCTCTTGCCGCTGCCGGCGCTGTGCTGGATCAAGTAATGCTGCCCTGAGCCGTGCGCGCGCGCGTGCGCGACGAGCGCGCGCACAGCGTCGCGCTGGTGATAGCGCGGGAAGATCATCCGCTTGGGCTGATCGCCGTTCTCGACATGGATGAAGCTGCCGACCAGCTCCAGCACGCTGCTGGGTGACAGCACCTCTTCCCACAGGTAGGCGCTGGCGTAGCCATTGGGGTTGGGCGGGTTGCCTGCACCGCCGTTCTCGCCGCGGTTGAAGGGCAGGAAGCGCGTGCTTTCGCCCTCTAGCCGCGTGGTCAGCCAGACCTCATCATCGTCCACGGCGAAATGCGCCAAGCAGCGGCGGAACTGGAACAGTGGCTCGCGCGGGTCGCGCTGCTTAGCATATTGAGCGCGCGCGTCCGCAACAGTTTGCCCTGTTAGCTTGTGCTTCAGCTCGAAGGTGAAGATCGGCAGCCCGTTCAGACAGATCACGAGGTCAAGTGACCACTCGGGGTGCGCGGTGCTGTAGTGGCACTGGCGAATAACCGAGAGGATGTTCTTGCGGTAGCGTGCCCAGTGGTCGGGGTTGAGCGTGGTTGCTGGCTCAAAGTAGGCTAATTGAAAGTGACAGCCCGAGTCCTTGATCCCTCGGCGCAGCACGTCAAGCGTGCCGCGGCGCTCGACCTCGCGGGTTAGCCGGCGGATGAACTTGTTCACTGCCGAAGCGCCGTGCTGCCTCTCTAAGTCGCGCCAAACCTCGGGCTGAGTCGCCGTGACGAACTCGAGCAGCAGCTCTGGATCGAGGTGAAGGGTGCGGTCGTAGTGCGCCGCGCTGTGCCGCTCGCGGTAGC
>JANWZM010000249.1 GCA_025054635.1 Thermoflexales bacterium | reverse complement strand
GTGTTGCCTTCTGTTGCAGCCAGTTTGCTGAACGCTTCCGAGATCGTTCGCAAGTCCTCGACCGAGAGTCGGCTCAAGCGCTGAGCGATGCGCAAGAAAGGCTCTGCGCCGGGCGAGCAAATGAAAGCCCGCAGCTCGCCGTCTAAAGCGTCAAATTGCTCGTGCTGGGCGCGGCGTAGTTGCATCTCGCCAATCACGCCGACGCCCATATCCAGCGCAGCGTCAAGCGGCAGTCCGTAATGCTGGAGCAGGCGCTCAAGCGTGGGCAGTGGGGTCGGCTGTCCGATCTCGTAGCGGTTGAGCGCAGCCGCGGTAATCCCAATTGCCGCAGCAACCGCCTTCAGCGTTTCACCGCGGCTCAGCCGTGCCTGCTTTAAGCGCGCGCCGATGATCCGTGCGCGCAGGTGAGTCCACTGCCGCAGCATGTCCGCAGGCACGTCGTGAGCAGACAACCGCAGCTCCCGTGTGCCGAGCAGAACTTGCACGGAGCAACCAAGCACTAGGGCAAGGGCTTCAAGCTCGGGCAGCGAAAGCGCTGCTTGACCTGCCTCGCAGTCGAGCAGCCGCTTGAGGGAAAGCCCTGCCTTTCGGGCACACTGGGCAGGAGCATACCCGGTTGCCTCGCGCGCTGCGCGCACGCGCGCGCCGATCTGCTGCAGGCGGGATGACTCGGGAGAGGCAGCAGCCGAATCGGGCATAATTCCGACCAGGATTGTATTCAGGTGCGTTGCTAACTCAGGGACATGTGGCGCAACAGCGTGCTGCCCGTGCGCTGTGTTTGCACACGTGTAACAACTGACCTCCCCGCGCTAGCAACGCACCGATGCGCGCTCGGCATATCTCCCCCATGAAAGTAGCGGTCAATGGCTGGTTTCTCGCGCCAGACCTGATCACCACAGGCAGCGGTCAATACGCCGCCAAGCTGCTGGCTGCCCTGTCAGAGGTTGCTCCCGAGATTCGGTTTGAGATCATCGCCCCGCGCCGACGTGGAGACTGGGACAAGGTGTACTTCGAGCAGGTGACCTTTCCGCGCGAAGCGCGGCAAGTCGGCGCGGATCTTGCGTTCGTGCCGTATTGGGCGCCGCCACTGCACAGCGAGGTGCCTGTCGTTGTTACTGTGCACGACGTGATCCCAATCGCGCTGCCTGCTTACCGCGGCGGGCCACTGCAGCGCGCCTATGCCAGCCTTGTCCGTGCTGCAACGCAAAACGCAGCGGCTGTTCTCACCGACTCGGAGTTTAGCCGCCAAGACATTCTGCGCCTGATCCGCTTGCCTGCCGAGCGCGTCTCGGTCGTGCCGCTGGCAGTTGACGCGGACTTCAAGCCAACAGTGTCGCTAGAACGGTGGCAAGCCGTCGCCGAACGGTATGCGCTGCCGGAGTCATACGTGCTCTACGTCGGTGGCTACGACCCGCGCAAGAACATCGAGACCCTGCTGCAGGTCTACGTGTGGTGCGGCGAGTCCATCGGCGAGGAGTATCCACTCGTGCTGAACACGCACCCTGACACTCTTGTTACCGCAGACAACGGCGAGCGCATGACAATAGCCCAAATGGCGGACGCGCTGGAGGTGCGTGAGTATTTACGTTTCATCGGGCCGATCGCTGAGGCGGATAAGCCTGTGGTTTATGCGGGCGCGCGCGCATTTATCTACACCTCGACCTACGAAGGGTTTGGCTTGCCCCTGCTCGAGGCAATGGCGTGCGGTGTGCCCGTGGTCGGCAGCAGCGCTGCCAGCCTGCCCGAGGTCGCTGGCAATGCCGCAATGCTGGTTGACCCGAAGGACGCTCGGCGGATGGCAGGCGCGCTGATCGCAGCATGCATCGAGGATGACCTGCGCGAGCGGCTGCGCCAGCGCGGCTTGCTGCGCGCAGCGCAGTTCACCTGGCAGCGCACTGCGCTGGACACATTGGCTGTCTTTCGGCGCGTGCTCAATTAGTTCAGCTTCACTGTGCGCTCAAACCCAAATCGCGCGGCTGAGGCAACTCCCGAGTGGGCTTGGCTGAGTGCCACCATTCACATTATCACCTTTACTTTGGGCTTGCTGCTATATGTGTTCACCGCGCAGGGTGACGTGCAGCCGGCTGATAGCGGCGAGTTTCAAGTTGCAGCGTTCACCCTCGGCATCCCTCATCCACCAGGCTACCCGCTGTACACGCTGCTGGGCTGGTTATTTATCCAAACCTTTGGCGTGCCGCTGTTGGGGCTTTCGCTGCTCTCCGCTGTAGCAGCCGCCTTCACCCTGCTGTTTGTCAGCCTGAGCGTGCAGGCAATCGTTGCCTGTGCTTGGCGGACGTGGTGGGGATCGACGCTCGGCGCAGTCTTTGGCGCGTCGGCTGCCCTGACGCTGGCAGGCAGCACGACGTTTTGGGCTCAGGCAACAACGGCGAACATCCGCAGCTTGACTGCGCTGTTCACTGCGCTGTTGATCTTCGCCTCGGTAGCAGCATGGGCAAACCCGCGTCCGAGCGCACTAGTTGCTTGGGCGCTTGTGTTTGGGCTTGGCGTCGGGCATCACGCCTCGTTGGCTTTTGTCGGCAGCACCCTGGGTGTGTTTGTCGCTTGGGCGCTGTGGCGTGCAGGCGCGCTGACTAAGCGCGCAGTGGCGCTCAGCTTGTTGGCGCTGCTGGTGACTCAGACGGTTTGGCTATATTTGCCGCTGCGCGACATGGCTGGGGCGCGCTTCGCGCCAGGCACGCTGACTACTCTCGAGGGCTTCCTTTGGCATGTGCTGGCGCGCGGCTTTGCAGGGGACATGTTTGCCTTCACTGCGCCCGATGCGTTGGTCAACCGGCTTGAGCTGGTGCCGACCCTGCTGCGTTTCCAGTTCTCCGACAGGATGTTGCTCGCGACTGGGCTCACAGCGTTGGTTTTGCTCAGGCAGCGCCGAGCACATGCGCTGGCGTTGCTCGCCGCCTGGGGCGCGCACCTCTTCATCACGTTGACGTATCGCGCGCCGCAGACTGTGGAGTACGCCCTGCCTTGCTGGGTGCTGATGGCAGTGCTGCTGGGCGCGGGCGCGGGCAGTGTGGTTTACGACCTATCCACAAAGCCCCTGCAGGCAGGGACTGCCTTCGCTGTCTGTGGGTGGGTGCTCGTATCCGCGGCTGAGGACCTCGGCGCCCGCGCAGGCAATTTCATCTTACTCGCCCAAGACCGCAGTGTGCGCGGCGCGGCTGAATCTACTCTGCGCGCTGCACAACCCAACAGCGTCATCCTAGCGCAGTGGCACCAGGCAACGCCGATGTGGGCGCTGCAGGAGGTCGAGGGCATCCGCCGTGACGTGAAGGTGGAGTACGTCTTCCCGAGGGGCGCACAGCCTTACCCAGAGACATTCGCGCAGCAAGCCGCTGCTCAGGTCGCTCAGAGGACAACATACGTCACCAGCTTCTTCGCCGAGGCGTTCAGCGCGGCGGGTGTGCGCGCCTTGCCCGTCCCCGGCGCCCCAGCGTGGCAAGTCGTGACTGCAACTGCGCAGCACGCCCTCCCGTTGCCACATCGCTTCGATCAGCGCATTGACGTTGGCATCGTCCACTTAGAGCGCCAGACAGTCGAGATAGGCCAGCCGTTCACGGTTGACCTGGCTTGGCGACGGGTGGGTGAAGCCCAGCTGGGCGATGCACTTACAGTGCGCCTGATGCGCCCCGAGGGGCGTTTAGCCGCCAACACGGATGTGCAGCTAGACCCAAAGATACCCGAGGGTCAAACAGAGTTTCGGCGCATGCAGATGGCTGCGCCGCTCGACCTGCCGCCTGGTGCGTATGACCTCCTCGTCGGCGCTTACCGAGTGGACGGGGGGCGGTTTGTCAACTACCAGACAGAGCAGGGTGAGACATTTGTCGCTGCAGCCCGAATCACAGTCACTGCTGCAAGCATCCCGCTGCCCACTCGGCACGACTTTGACGCGCCACTTGCTGAACCAGAAACGCCTGAGCTTGTCGGTGTTGACTATGACACAGGGCGACCAGGGCAGGTGCGCTTGTGGACGCACTGGCGGCTTGGGCGTAGCGCGCGCCGCGTTGTGCCGATGGACGCCTCGGGTCAGCCCCTGGCGGCAAGCCGAGAAGTGCCCACGACAACCCAACCAGGTGTGGCGCAATATGTCGCCTTGCCGTTTGACATCCCCCCAACACGGCAGGTCTGGCTCGAAGGGCGTCTGCTGCCTGCTTTTGCTGAGGGTGAGCGCTATATACCCTTTGCCAACCAGATGGTCTTGGTCGGTTCAGGCGCGCGGCGGACGAGTGCTGCACTCAACGTTCGCCTAGAGTGGCTGTCGGCGCGAGTGTTGACAAATGACTATATCGTCTCCGTCCGCGTCGCTGGGGAGGGGCTGTACCGTGTGCACGACGGCGTACCCGCGCTGGGCGCAATCCCAACCCTGAAGTGGATTCGCTACAGCCGCGTGACGGACATCCACCCCATTGACGTTGGGCTGCACGCCGGCCCGTTCACGTGCACAGTCGTCGTTTATGACAGCACAAACCGCCTGACGCTACCGCCGCTGGATGAGCGCTACGACCAGGGGGTGACCTTGAGCTGCCCCTAGTCGCGGATCAGCTCGCCTGACAGACACTGAGCACGTAGTCAACCATCGCCCCGGGGATGTCCACGCCAGTCGCAGGGACACTGTTGCGGAACTCCATGGTGT
>JANWZM010000212.1 GCA_025054635.1 Thermoflexales bacterium | reverse complement strand
AGCGACAGGGAGTAGAAACCAGAGGAACTATCCGAGGTTGTCGAGACCGTCGCAAGTGTTGAGCTGACTCGCTGCAGCGTCACCGTAACCACAGCGCTGAGCTGCTCGGTGTAGCCTGTGACTCGGCTCGTGTTCATAAAGGCGTTGATGGTGAAAGCGTACAAATCTCGTCGCCCTGTATAGTGACCGTCAGCGCCGCGCAGCCATGCCCCATAAACAAGGCTTTGACCTCTCAACGGCGTTCCGCTGAAGCCGAGCGAATACGCGCCGTTGACGCTTGTTTCAGCGCATTCATATCGCTGTCTATTCGTTGCTACGGCGATGAGATGTCCATTCGCAGCAATGCCTGACAGTTGACCGTTGCTCTCGTTGACGCGCACGGTTAACGTTTGCACCTGCATCGTCTCCGTCAGGGCGCCGTCTGTGACCGTGATCACAGAGCCGACGGGAACAGAGATGCCCGACCGATAGAACTCGTAATACGGGAAATACGACCAGGAAGGACTGAAGGAGGCTGTCGTGTTGTCGGGCCGCCTGACGGTGACAGTCAGCGTCGCATCTGGTCTGATCCAGAAACCCCGTATCAACTGGTTTTCGGGATAGGCGCGAATCGCAGACGCGGCAAGCTCGTGAACCTGCCGATTGCCCTCCGAGTCAAAGATTGTGACTTCCAGTCGATCACCGCGCAGAAGCCCTGACACAGTCACCGCGAAGGCGCCACTGCTGTTCGCGGTTGCCGAGGGACATGTGCTGCCAAAGGAACAGGTTGCGTTGAAATCAGAATAGGTGATGCTGTACGCCCTACAGACTCTTACCTCACGCCCAGCAGCGGTCTTACCGGAGACAGTGCCAGTGCTGACGTTTGAAGCGAGGTTGGACAGCTCAGCGAACGCGTACTGCGCGGTTACCCCACCACCAGTGACAAAGACGATGTCGTTCGGCTGAAGGGGTGAGGAAAGAGAGCTACCAAAGCGACCATCTTCGTTGGTCTGCCCTGTCGCGCTTGTCAGTGTAGAGCCGCTGCGCGTGATGACCAGCGAGTAGCTCACCTGTGGCTTGAGCGAGCCGTCAACATAAAAAGATCCTCCGGATGTGCGCCTAACTCGGACATGGTAGGCACTGATCCAGCAGAACGTGCCGTGCCCGTTGGCGTCGAAAGCAGCGACGCGCGCCGAAGCTCTGCCGTCAAAGGGGCTGAAGTTGGCGCTGAACGCCCCGCTGCTCCCCGCGCTGACCGTCTGGGTGAGATTGGGGCTGCCGGGCTGAGACAGCACAATTTCGACCTGTCGTCCAGGATCAGTTTGCCCAGCAACGATGTCTGTGCTCGGGTCAGCCCAGGCGTGAAGGCGTGCGACGACTGTGCTCACGGTCTGCGAACCAGCGGTCACCTCGACCACGTCGCCCGGCTGGAGCGACCAGGTGTAGCCGCTGCTCCCGCATCCGCTGCCTTGCCAAGAGGGGTAGAACCCATACCCTCCAGCCGAGTCGCTGGTTGTTGACCCAGTGGCGATCGTAGCTCCTGCGCGCAAGATGCGCATGGTCACAACTGTGTTCGGCGCAGCCTGACCGAAGAAATACGACCAGCCCGAACTGCCGTCAGAGGCACGAACGTGAATTTTGGGCGGTGTGGACTGCAAGGAAGCAATCCCTACCCCATCGAGCGCAGCCGCGCTAGCGATCTGGCTTAGACCATGCACTTGGTCTGCCAGCGCCTGAAGCGTGATTGCGCTGCAGGGGGCGCTAGTCGAATCAACGAAGGGGGTCACTTGGGCGACCCCAGGCACGCTCGCCAATAGCTCAACTGCGGACGGTGTCACACCGCGAGCGATAACGGCGAGCAGCTCAGGGTGCACTTCCACACCAGCGATCAACCCCTCCTGCCGTAGATGGCTCAGCGCATCGAGCGCTGGTGAGAAGCGCGACGCGAGCAGCCCTTCAGCCAGCGCCTGCGCCTCGTCGTAGCTCATGCCCCCAGGGACCTCGATCTCCGACAGGTCAGGCGGTGCGAAGGACAGCAGGTAGTCCGGCGGCATCGCGCTGTCGGCTGACGCGACCACAAGCGGCTCGGCAGAGACGCCCAGCGGTGCATCACTAGGCTGAGACGTTGGTAGTGCGCTGCCAGTTTCGCTGGCGTCGGACGTCATCGGCTGCGTCCACCCGCTGCGAGGCACAGTGAAAGCAATTGTGGACAGCGCAAGGAGCAGCACCAGCCCCAAGTGTCCTGTTCTTGTGTTGTTAATCAACAGCATGCCAATTCCTCCCGTTGATTTGGCAATAGTTCCTTTTCATTGTACAGGCAAAGCCGCGCAGCGGCAAACTAGCACTAGAGAGGGCGAGTCAGCCTCGGGGGAAAGCCACCTCATGAGTGTAGCTCTGCTTTGAACAGTGTCTTTCGAGCAAAGGCTTCAAGCTCTAATTCCGCCAACGTATCCACGTGCTATGCAGCTCGAGGTCTTTGCGGAGGTGCCGACCCGAACAGCAACAATCATCCCACCTGATGACGATGGCAAAAACTTTCGAGCGCCCCTAGCAGCAGCCCAAGACAATCCACTCTCACGAAGCAACCGAACTGAGGCGCACGGTGCAAGGGACGACCGTGCCGGCGGATAGCCTGCTGTTTAATTAGGGCAGCAGCGTAACTACGCCCTGCTAATGCAGGACGCGCGGGACTGTTGCTAACCGCACGCAGACGCGATCCCTCTGATTTGCTGAGCCTCCCCTCATCCGCTCGCGCTTTTCGGCGCTTGTGCTAGACTTCACAACCGACCGACTAGTCGGTTTGTGTGCGATGAGTGAGCAGGATCTCGTCCACCCGCGCGCGAAGGAGACGCGCCAACGCATCCTCGAGGCAGCGCTGCAGGTGTTCTCGACCAA
>JANWZM010000194.1 GCA_025054635.1 Thermoflexales bacterium | reverse complement strand
TCGCGCAAAGTCTGCCGTGTAGATTGACGGTGCGAGTTTCATTGCGCCGATAGTGTAACTGGCTTGCAAGCCCAAGCTGCTGGATGCGAGCCTGCGTTCGGCTGGTCTTCTGCTCTGCTGCTCACTGCGGATGCTGACTCTATAATCTGGAAAGAATGGCGTTCACAATTGAAGAATTCCGCGACCTGCTCGAAATCCTGCGGACAAAGCCAGAGTGGAAAGAGGCACTGCGCCGCGAGCTACTTGGCGAGGAGCTCCTCTTGCTTCCTGCCTTGGTGCGCGACTTGGTCAAGGTTGTTGAAGAAATGAACAAGCGTCTGTATCGCGTCGAGCAGGATGTCACTGTGCTGAAGGCGGACGTGGCGGAGCTGAAGCAGGATGTTGCAGGGTTGAAGCAGGAAGTCGGTGGTCTGCGCTTCGCTGAAAGGCGAAGCGCAGGAACGAAAATATCGCGAGCGCCCATTCGTCTACTTTCGGCGCATCGTTCGCAAGCCGAAGGTTCTCACAGATGGTGAGCTGGAGGATTTGCTGAGTGCAGCTCTCGCCGAAGGTGCACTGACTGAGGCAGAAGTCGAGGAAATCACCCGTCTTGATGCAGTCATACGCGGTCAGCGTCTTTCGGACGCTCGCACTGTTTACCTCGCTGTCGAGATCTCAGCAAAGATTGACAGGCACGACGTTGAGCGTGTCGCGCGCCGCGCAAAGCTCCTCGAGAAGATTCTTGGTGTCGTTGCGTTGCCTGTAGTTGCGGGCGAGGCGCTTACCGTTGAAGGCGCAGACGTGGTGAAGCAAGTTGGCACTTGGGCCGTCACCGACGGCAAGTTGGCAGAGATAGGTGCTTCGTCAGGGTAGAAACATCCTCCGCTTCTAAGCCGCTTGCCCCAGACAAACCAAACTCAGTCAAAAGACGGTGCGCGCAGTTGCACGCTTGCTGCTTGTTAGGTGTTGGTAGGCTTCCTTCGTCTTGCCTAAAGCACCCCTTCTCAAACGTAGAATCTGTGTTGCAGTTGTGGAGGTTGACCGATGTCACGCAGAGTTCTACTGGCAAGTGCTGCTGAGCTGCCTAGCGCGGGTGTGAAGGTATTCAATGTGGAAGGCATCTCCATTGTCGCTGCGCGCGTGGATGGCAGACCCTGCGCTGTGCTGAACAAATGTCCGCACGTCGGGCTTCCCCTGGCAGGTGGCAAGCGCGAAGGCAACACGATCATCTGTCCATGGCATGGTAGCCGCTTTGACCTGTGCAGCGGCGAGAATCTCGACTGGGTGCAGGGCGTTGCTGGAATTAAGCTGCCAGCTTGGTCGCGCCAGATCATCGCTCTGGGCAAGAAGCCTGCGCCGGTCCAGTCCTTTCCCGTCATAGAGGAGGACGGCAAGCTCTACGTCGAACTCCCTTCATAATTCGACCTGAATGCCGACGCTTGGCGCTCAGGTCGTCCCCGCGCGGCTCGGTGAGCTGCGCAGCGTGCTAGCGACGCTTAGCCCAGCCGAAATTGGTGCGCTTGATGAGTCACTCAGCGGCTGGCTGAGTCGCCCTCTCGGTCGAGAGGCACTAGCGGCATACCTGCTGACGCTGAACTCAACCTATCTTTGCCTGATGAGCTATGAGCCAGCAGGCGCACTGGTGCTCGAGCGCGGCGAGAGTGCAGCGCGAGTCCGTTTGCTGGCGGTCGCGCCAGACATGCGCCGGCAGGGATTGGCGCGCACGATGCTGGAGGCAGCAGACGACCTAGTGCGCAAAGCGGGCTTGAGTTGGCTGTGGATGCGTGTCCCTTCGTCAAATCTGCCAGCGACACGTTGCGCGCTGCGCTGTGGATACCGTCGTTACCGCCCGCAGTTCATGCGCCGCGAGCGCGCACGCGCTTTGCCAGTCAGCCAGGAGCTGGTACGCGCTGAGATGCTCCCCCCACCGCAAGCGGAGCAGCAACTGGCGGTCTGGGTGCCGCATGCGATTCAGCAGGGCGATAGTTGGTGCAAGCCGCTTGCGATGCAAGTCTTCGCGCCGCTGACAATGCCAGCGCCTGAAGCAGGGCATGTGTTCGCCCTGTATCACGCTGCAAGGCAAGTCGGCTTAGCCCTTGCACAGCAACTCGCACAACGCGCAGCAAGGGTTTGGCTTTGGCTTGACCGCAGCACTTGGGGCACACAGGCTGAGCTTGGCTTGCTCAAGGCAGTCGTTGCTTGCTTGGAGGACGTGCCAGACCAGCTCGAAGTGGAGTTTGGCAGCGCGGATCACCTGCGTGCAGCCGTCAACGCCTACAAGACGTTGGGGTTTGTGCCTGTTGTGCGCGACCATGTGCTCATGGCGCGCCGCTTGGACGGCAAAGCCTCACGCTAGGAGCTGGTCTGCCGTGAACGCAAAAGCACGACCGAAGCCACCGATGAATCGTCCCTCGGTGAAGGTGACGCGAAACAAGTCGAAATCAGGCAAGTCAAACATCACTGCGCTGCCTGGGAAGCGTGCGAGAAAGCGTGCCTTTGCCTGCGCGTAGTCCTCGCTGAGCTTGTTAAGCATGATTGCCGTGCCCTGGAGCGAGACGCGCGCCAACGACATCGGCTCAGCGCGCCCATCATCTGGCTCAGCGATAAGCAGGCTGCAGGTTGGATTTGCCAACAGCGCCTTCTTGTGCGGCGAGAGGTTGCTGAGGTGGATCAGCACTCGGCTGCCGTGTTCGTCCTCTGGCACATACGAGGTCATCGCTGTGATTGGTGCTGGGTCGCTGCTCACAGCGAGCGCAGCAACGCGATGATTCAGGATGAACGTGCTGACTTCAGGCAAAGCCATGCGGGCACTATACCTGCCACGGGCGGCGACGCCGCTAGCCTTTCAGCGCGCTGTTGGTTTTGACGAGGGCGTCACACCGTGCTTCGCAAGATTGCTCACGTAGGATAGGGGCGAGGGGAAAGCATCGTGCACTTGTATTCCTCTCGGACCCGCAGACAGGCAGCAAAGTAGGGCAGCAGGGCACAGTGCAGGCTGGAGTGCCGCAAAAGGCGTTGAACGCCGCTGGCTCAGTTCACGCCGCAACAGTGGCGTGTTTATGTGTTGACTCCTGCGCCTCTGTCTTGACTTCTGGGTGGCGTTGGGGTGCTCCCGCGCTCCTCTGTCTCGTTGAGGTCTCGCAGCAAATCGTCGTCGCTGAGGTTAAGCGGGATGACTGCCTCGGTGCTGTCTGACTCAGGCGGCGGGGTGTCTTCCTCTGGCTCGTCCAACGGGGCAACGGTGGTGTCCACCTGGGCGACGTACTTCTTGAGGGTGAGCAACTGCCTAGCCAGCAGCGGCGCTTGAGCCGCTGTCAGCGAGCGAGTGAGCTCAACTTCGAGCAACGCAGCACTGCCTGCCCCTGGCAAGACCATTGCGCGTTTGACAGGAGCGCCTAGACGCGCTAGGGCGTCCAGCGCCTTGCCGACAGCTTTGCTGTCGTCGTATAAGTGGATGCGCAGGCGACTGACTCGCCCCCCAAAGTTCAGCCGAGCCTCGACCCACTCCAGCACGATGAGGGTGAAGAGAAACAGCACTGTGCCCGCAATTGCCAGCCACCCCAGCCCTGTGGCAACGGTGACGCCGATGCCAGCCGCCCCCCACAGCGTCGCTGCGGTGGTAAGCCCGCGCACAGTCGTGCCATGGCGCAGGATCGCGCCGGCGCCCATGAACCCGATCCCTGAGATCACGTAGCTGGCGACGCGCAGCGGGTCGCGCGGCTCAGTTGCAAGGTCAGGAAATCCATACGCGCCTGCCATCGTCACCAGGCACGCGCCCAAGCCGACAAGGATGTGCGGACGAAAGCCGCTTGCGCGCTCGTGGCTCGAGCGCTCCAGCCCGATCAAGCCGCACAGCACCATTGTTAGGGCAAGTCTGAAGAAGGTGTCCACTTCAGCCCGACCGAGCAAGCGCGTCAGTTCGCCGCCAAGATATCCCAGCCAAGGGATAAGTCTGTCAATAAACTCCTGCATGATGCAAAGCTTCTGCCTAGTTTAGCTAGCTTTACCAGCTATGGGAGTCAGACTTGGGGAGACAGGTCAGTGCACTGAGGAGTGACGTACGAGTAGAGCGTGTTCCTACAGGTCTCGGATGGCAGCCTTGACGAGAGGGATCGCGGGCGCGCTCATGCTCAGCTCGTCCACGCCGCAGGCGAGCAACGCTGCTGCTGCTTGTGGGTCGCTTGCGACCTCGCCACACACGCCCACCCAGCGCCCGTGCGCGTGCGCTGCCGCACACACGCGCTCAATCAGTAGGAGAACGGTTGGATGCAACGGATTGCCGATGTGCGCCACAGCAGGATTGCCTCGGTCAACGGCAAACACATACTGCACCAGGTCGTTCGTGCCGACTGAGAAGAAGTCCACCTCGGGGGCAAACGCTTCAGCTTGGAGCGCAGCTGCTGGCGTCTCGACCATGATCCCTAGCTTTGCTTGGGCGCCAAGTGGCTCAGCCGCAGCCTGCCAATGCGCGCGCGCCGCGCGCCACTCCTCGAGCGTGCTGACCATTGGGAACACGACATGCAGGGGGAACTCGCGCGCGACGCGTGCTAGTGCGCGCAACTGAGGGAGAAGCAGATCAAGCCGCTGCAAGCATAAGCGCAATCCCCGCAAGCCGAGGAAGGGGTTATCCTCGCGCGGCAAGTCGAGCCATCGAGGTAGCTTGTCTGCACCAATGTCCAGCGTGCGGATGACAAGTGTCCGCCCGCCGACAAGCTCAGCCGCAGCGCGATAAGCCGCGTAGTGCGCCTCCTCGCTGGGTGGCGCATCATGATCCATGAATAGAAGCTCGGTGCGGAACAGCCCAATCCCCTCCGCGCCGTTCTGAAGTGCACGGTGGATGTCCTCGAGGCTGCCGACATTAGCGGCGACCTCAACACGCTTGCCACTGCGGGTGAGCGCGGCACGCTGGCTCTGCTCGCGCGCCGCGTCGCGTTTGCGCTGAGCAGCTGCCATCTGGCTGCGGCACTGCTCGGCGTAGCTTGGCTCGGGTTCAGGCAACACGAACCCAGCGTCGCCGTTCAGGACGACGAGCGCACCATCAGACAGGCGAGAGAGCGCCTCGCCGACGCCGAACACTGCGGGCAGACCCATGGCGCGAGCGAGAATTGCTGCATGCCCAGTCAGCCCACCCCGAGCTGCGCAGAGTCCAACGACGTTGTCCCAGAGCTGTGCTAAGTCGGAGGGCAAAAACTCCTCTGCAGCAAGGACAACAGCAGCCTCGTCGCTGCTTTGTTCGATAGGTGCTGCAGGCGCAAGCTGGCGAAGCACCTGCCGGGCGACATCGCGCAGGTCTGCTGCCCGTGCGCGGGTTAACTCGTCAGAAGCGCCCTCGAGTTGCGTCGCCAGCGCCTCCAGCGCCTCTCGTACTGCTTGTGGCGCGGGTTGACCCGATTCGAGCGCATGCTCCACGCGGGTGATGAACGCCTCATCCGAAAGCAACGCCAGTTGACCCGCGAAGATGGCAGCAGCGTGCTCGCCAGCTTGAGCAGCCGTTCGCCTGCGCAGTGTGTCGAGTTGATCGCGGGTGAGTTGCACTGCCGCGCGGAAGCGGTTGCGCTCTGCGTCAACAGAGTCGCTGACAGGTGCATGCAATGTCTCAGGGGACAGACCGAGCCAGCGCAAGACACCGACCGCGATGCCAGGCGAGACGGGCAACCCGCGTATCGAGCCAGGAGGCGCTTCCTGTTGAGCGGCATTCACCGCTGGTTCAGCAGTCTCGTCCGCATCGCCGAAGTTCTGCGCAGCGAGCGCCTGGATAGCCTGCAAGGCAGCTTGAGCATCTCGCCCTGTGGCGCTGACCGAAAGTGTGTGTCCCCGGCGAGCGCTGAGGCTTAGCAGCGCGTTCAAGCTCCGCGCAGAAGCGGGCTTGCTGCCAGGGGCGCTTAGGTTACGCACAGTGACTTCAGCGTCAAGCCCAGTCAGCGCCTGCACCAGACGCGCGGCAGGGCGAATGTGCAAACCCAGGCGGTTGGTCAAGGTCAAGGTCATCGTGTGCTCGCCAGATACTGGCTGCGGGGGCAGAGGGGAGGCAGGTTCCGGCTGTGATGCCTGAGTGGTGAGCTTCGGGCTACGCCCAGCAGCGTAGGCTTCGGCGAGGACTTGTTCCAGCGTTGCGCCGATTCTGGCTTGGGCAGCGGCTGCGATTGCGCCTTCGACAAGCGGTGCATCGCACAGTCGCACGCGGGCGCGGCGGTCTTCGCCCAGGAAGGCAAGCGCCATCTCAGCGCTGAGCACGGCGCTGCCCAGATCCATCAAGACGACGACGCCGTCCTCGCTGTAAACCTGCTCAATAGCGGCGAGGACTTTCGTCGCGTCAGTGCCGATCGCTCCTGGCGGGTCATCCAGCCCGCCTGCAGGGGCGATGTTCACCATGCCGCCGCCCATCTCGCGCGCAAGCTCAGCTACCCCTTCAGCGAGGGCACGGCTGTGCGAGACAACGACTAAGCCGATCATGACCGGCTAAGCCTCTGTGCCGGGGAGGGTGCGTGCGGCCGCTTCGAGCAGCAGATGTGACGATGTTGCACCTGGGTCTTGGTGACCCACGCTGCGCTCACCCAAGTAACTTGCCCGCCCTTTCTTCGCCACCATTCCCACGGTGGCATCGCGCCCAGCCGCCGCAGCCGCAGCGCAAGCGCGCACTGCCTCGGCGAAGGAAAGCCCTGCATCCAGCGACGCCTTGAGCGCCTCGAAGGCGGGCAGCAGCGCGTCAACCATCGTCTTCTCGCCAGGCGCTGCCTTGCCCCGAGCGACTACGCCGTCAATCCCACTCTTCAGGGCTTGGCTGAACTCTTGGGGTGTGAGCGCGGTTTTGCCGCTGGTGACGCTTGCCATCTGCAAGAACAGCGTGCCATACAGCGGCCCGCTTGCGCCGCCCACGGTTGAGATCAGCGTCATTGACACTGTCTTAAAGATTGTGCCAATGTCCTTATCGGCAATGGAGGGCAGCTTTGCCATTACAGCTTGCATGCCGCGGTGCATGTTCGCGCCGTGGTCGCCGTCACCGATTGCCATGTCCAATCGAGTCAAAGCATCCTTGTTTTGGTCGACGACCTCGGCGAAGGCGCGCAGCCATTCCAAAATGGCTTCTCGGGAGATGGTCATTTCGAAGTCTCCTATGTTCTCATCTCGCAGATTGTCTGGCTGTGGTCAGTGATGGGTTCACAGATAGGTGCGCAGACGGATAATCGCTCCTGCAGGGTCAACGCCCATCGGACAGACTGCCGTGCACTGATACGAAGAGCGACATCCCCAAATGCCGTCCCAGGTGTCCACAGCGCGACGAACCGCCTCAACGTCCACTCCGCGCGGTTCAACCATCAGACGCTCGGCAGCAGCGAGCGCTGCCGGCCCGAGAAAGCGACCGTTGCGCATTGCCGGACAGGCTGAGATGCACAGACCACACTCGATGCAGTTTTCGAAGCGCAACAACTGCTCGCCGTGAGCAAGGGCAGGGTGCGAGGGCGGTGCGGTCTCATCTGCGCAAATGATAGGCATGCCGATAGCTTGCATCCGTTCAAAGAACGGCGTGAAGTCAACGACTAAGTCGCCAACCCGGGGAAAGTAGTCGAGCGGCTCAAGCCGAATTGGGCGGGTCAAGTCGTAGTCGGACAAAGGGGTGATGCAGGGAAGCTTCTCTACGCCGTTGATGCGCAGCCCGCATGTGCCGCATGAGGCGTGGTGACATGCGTGTCGCCAAATCAGCTGTGACGCTGGCTGAGCAAACACGCGCTCGATGGCATCAATGACGTAGCTGCCTTCTGGAACCTCGACGCGGTGCTCCGTCCACCGCCCCTCGCTGCGGGCGATGCGCAGGATCACGGTGATCTTGGCATCCGTCTGCGACATGCTCAAACCACAGTGCAACGCCTAAGTAAAGACCTCTTGTCCACGCTCTTGGGCATGGGGTCAGAACCGAACAGTGCGGCTTGATATTGCTTCACTGCCTGCGCCGCTCCAATGGGAGTATACAGACTTAGATACACAGCGCGTTGCGCACGCCTTGCCCTCACCCCAGCGTCCCCCCTCCTCAGGGAGAAAGAACGGGGGTGAGGGCAAAGCAAATATCCCACCAGCTACTTGCCTCTCCATCAGGGAGAGAGGCGCGGGGTGTATGCGTCGCAGCACTCGCTCGCGACGCAGTCGCCAGTGCTACTCGACCCAGCCGAAGGTTCGCTCGACAGCCTTCAGCCACCCCTTGTAGGCGCGTTCTCGGTCTTCGACTGCCATCTTCGGCTCCCAGACCTTGTCCATCGCCCAATTCTTGCGCAGGTCGTCCAAGTCGTTCCAGTAGCCTACAGCCAAGCCGGCTGCGTAGGCTGCGCCCAGCGAGGTAGTCTCTGAAACGACGGGGCGAATGACGGGCACGCCGAGGATGTCAGCTTGGAACTGCATCAACAGCTCGTTATACACCATGCCGCCGTCCACCTTGAGCGCAGTGAGCTTGACGCCAGAGTCCTTCTCCATCGCGTCGAGAACTTCGCGAGTCTGGTATGCCGTCGCCTCGAGCGCTGCGCGACAGATGTGATTCTTGTTGGTGAAGCGCGTCAAGCCGACAATGACCCCCCGTGCGTCCATGCGCCAGTATGGCGCGAACAACCCAGAGAACGCCGGCACGAAGTAGATGCCGCCACTATCTGGAACTTGGCTCGCCAGAGCTTCGATCTGCTTCGAAGACTCGAAGAAATTCAGGTTGTCGCGCAGCCATTGCACAAGCGCGCCAGTGATGGCGATTGAGCCTTCCAGGCAATAGACTGCCGTCTGATCGCCGAACTTGTAGCCCAGCGTAGTGAGCAAGCCGCTCTTGCTTGGGACAGGGCTCGTGCCGGTGTTGAGCAACATGAAGCAGCCTGTGCCGTAGGTGTTCTTCGCCTCGCCTGGCGTGAAGCACGTCTGACCCACGAGCGCTGCTTGCTGGTCACCTAAGTCGCCGCAGACTGGGATTGATGCCCCAAACGGCCCATCCTTGTGAGTGTATCCGTAAACCTTGGGGTCACTGGAGGGTCTGATCTCGGGCAGCATCTGGCGCGGAATGCCCAAGATGTCGAGGATCTCTTGATCCCAATCCAGCGTCTCCAGGTTCATCAGCATTGTTCGGCTGGCGTTAGAGACGTCGGTGATGTGCACACCGCCGTTCGGGCCGCCGGTGAGATGCCAAATCTCCCAAGTGTCAATGTTGCCGAACAGGGCATCGCCTTTCTCAGCAGCCTCACGTACCCCAGGAACGTTGTCCAAGATCCATTTGATCTTTGGGCCAGAGAAGTAGGTGGCGATGGGCAGACCAGTCTTCGGGCGGAAGCGGTCTTGTCCACCGTCTCGGGAAAGTTCATCGCACAGGTCTTTGGTGCGCGTGCACTGCCAGACAATCGCGTTGCAGTAAGGCTTGCCCGTCTTTCGGTCCCAGACGACGGTCGTCTCGCGCTGGTTAGTGACGCCAATCGCGGCAAGGTCTTCAGCACTCACTCCCGTCTTCTCGAGCGCGCCCTTGATGACTTGCTGGGTGCGCTCCCAAATCTCCATTGGGTCGTGCTCGACCCAGCCGGGTTGTGGGTAGATTTGCTGATGCTCAAGCTGGTGGAAACCGACGACCTGACCGGCTTTGTCGAAGATCATGAAACGGGTGCTTGTTGTGCCTTGGTCAATCGCACCAACATACTTGGTCATTGCGGTACCTCCGGGTTGGATGTCGCTCGGACGAAGTGCAGCGTCAAGCTAGGCGCCCCAACGCAGCGCTGGGGTCTTCACTGGTGCATCCCACAGGTCAATCAGCTCGTCGTCAACGCGCAGGAGTGTGATCGAGATGCCTTGCATCTCAAGCGAGGTGATGTAGCGACCCATTAGGCGGCGGACGATGTGAAGTCCCTTCTTCTCGCAGATTTCGTGGAGCTTGCGGTAGATGATCGGCAGCTCGATGTCGGGTGTGCCGCCCATGCTGTTGACGAAAGCGATCACGCGGTCGCCAGGGCGGAACGGTTCGCTCACCAGTTCAATCTCTGTCCACTCGCCTTTCTGCTCGTCGAGCTCGCGCACAGTTCGACGGTAGGCGCCATCCTCGATGATGGAAAGGGCGAGCATCTCGGTGATCTCATCGGCGGTCTTCATCTTTGTCCGCTCGCGCCCAGGCTCACCGTGGATGCCGATGCCGACCTCCATCTCGTCTTCGCCTAGCGTGAAGTTGGGCTTGCCAGCCGCAGGGACGATGCAAGGGGTAAGCGCAACCCCCATGCTGCGCCCATTGAGATTCACTCGGCGGCAGATGTCTGCGACCTTATGCAGGTCGTAACCGCGCTCGGCAGCTGCGCCGCAGATCTTCTCTGCCAGCACCGTGGTGCCAACACCCCGACGTCCAGCGGTGTATAGACTGTCTTTGACGGCGACATCATCGTCAATCAAGATGTTGAGCACCCGGATGCCCTCCGCGCGAACCAGGTCTGCAGCCATTTCGAAATTCAGCACGTCGCCGGTGTAGTTCTTGACGATGAACAGCACGCCTGCGCCACCGTGCACCCTTCGGGCAGCCTCAGCCATTTGGTCTGGGGTTGGCGACGTGAACACCTCACCTGGGCAGGCTGCGTCCAGCATCCCCATGCCCACGAAGCCACCGTGCATTGGCTCATGACCGCTGCCGCCGCCTGAAATCACTGCTACTTTGCCTTGCACAGGGGCATCCGCGCGGTAGACAAAGTTGGGGTTGAAGTTGACCTTCACGAATTCGGGGAAGGCGAGCGCGATCCCCTCTAGCTCTTCCTTGACAACATCCTCTGCTCGGTTGATGAACTTCTTCATGTCACACCTCTCTATGTTGGCGCTCAGGTGCGCTTACTTCTGGCTCGAGAAGGCGGTGATGCCGAAGTCGTACGGCTTTGCTCCAATCACGCCGCCGATGAGCGGACCGACAATCGGGGCAACGAGCCAGTACGAGCCGTCAAACAAGCCGCCCGTGCCTGCGACCGCGCCGAACAGGCGTGGGCCGAAATCACGCGCTGGGTTGATGGCATATCCACTTGGGCCGCCCAGCGACAGACCAATTCCGAGCACCAGCATCCCAATCACAAACGGGCCGAGGTTTGCCCCTGCGCCTGTGTTCTTGGCATCGGTGATTACCGAGACGCCTACGCCTAGCCGAAGGTGATTGTGTTCCAGTTATATGCGGGGGCGTCCAGTCGTGGGGGCGAGTCCAACATTCGCAACCACACTGTTGCCCATCAGTACGAGCAGGAAAGTTCCGAAAAGTTCTGCGACGAGTTCTCCGAGAAGAGTGTTTCGCTTCATGGCTTCTACTCCGTTGATGCGGTTAGGTGCACCGGCAAGAGTGTAGAGCAACCTCAGAAGTTGTCAAGCTGAAGCCGCTTGTGCAATCAAAGTGCTGTGCGAGAGGAAGCGGGTTAGGGGCTAACTTGTGCTGACACGGCGCATTACATCACGCGCGTCACGTGCAACCACTCGCCACCTCTTGCCAGGTTGGCTTGCTCCAATGCGGAGGCAGATCCCATGACCACAACGCGCCCATGGTCTCGCACGGCAGACAGCACGTCGGCAAAGCGAACGAAGTCTTGGGGCGTTGTGGCGAGCACTTCGTCGCGCAGTTTCTGACGCAGCTCGTCGGTGTCGCCTGTGAGCCAGCGCACCATCGCGGTGTAGCCTTTGGCGTCGGGCAGCATGTATTCGTCCAAATCGCCAATCACGCCGATGATCGTCCGAGTGACTTCCTGTTCGTCCAGCCAGTGCGTCCTCAGGTGCTCGGCTGCCTCGTCGTAAACCTTGAGTGTGTCCAGCAGGTTTGGGTCGCGGTAGGACAGGAAAGCAAACGCGCCGCTGCGCGAGTCGAAAGTGCAAAAACTGCCGTAGGCGCCTCCTTGCATCCGCACGCGCTCCCACAGATACGCTGTGCGCAGCCAGTTCTGCACTGGCAGCCACCGCCCGTCGAAGGTGAAGCCGAGTGCGTATAAGTCTGCACCCTTGCCGACGTAGTTCACTTGGGCAGGGATAGCCAAACCTTCGCCAGCAAGGCTCGGCGCAGTCAGCCAATCTGTTGGTTGCGGCGCGCCTTCAGGCAGAGCAGCGATAAAGTTGTGCAGGCGTGGCTGAAGCGTCTCCCAGTTTTTGGCGTCGAGCGTGACGTTGACGACAAGCCCGCCGCGCTTCACAAGTGCTTGGCGCACTGAATTCAGTTTGGCGAGCACGCTTTCCCAGTCTTTGTCGATTTGCTCAGCAAGTGCGCGCAAGAAGAAGAGCTGGCTGACGCCGCCGATTTGCTCATTC
>JANWZM010000081.1 GCA_025054635.1 Thermoflexales bacterium | reverse complement strand
GCAGGCTGACGTCGAGGAGAAGGAGGGGGAACGCGCCATCAAAGCGAGGCGCCTGCACGCAGCGCGCAGCGACGACTTCTTGCTCACGGTGCTGGCTTGCTCCGCGCAGAACCTTAAAATTCCTGATGCGTAAGCCCTGCTCTCGGAAATTCTGCATGGGTTGGTCTCATGTGCAGCAGCGGGATCAGTCAGAGTAGCGACCATGCAGGCAAGTCTGCCCTCGCAGGCTTATCGCCTTTGCCGCCCCTGCGCCTTGATGTGCACTCGTGGAGTTACTTTGGGACGCTCCCTGCGTGTTGCAGTTGTGCGCGCAGCGCTGCTTGCCGTATCACGCTTAGCGCTCCTGAATGTAGACGTATCAGCCCCTAACAGGCAGACGCGATCTGCTCCTACTCGACCTTCAAGTGCTTTTGCGCAGCATTTCACTGATCAACTGGCGCCCCCCGCGCAGCGCCAAGCCAGCGACCACCAACTTGTCCACCAGCCAAGGCGTGTGGGGGCGGTAATGCTTGCGATAAAAAAGCCACATTGCCCGTTGGAACTCATACTGCGCTTTGCGGCTGCGGCGGCTTGCGGCGCGCTTGACGTGGTGTATGACTACGCTCGGGTAATACACCACCCGGTAGCCAGCCTGTTTGATCCGCAGGCACCAGTCCAAGTCCTCACCATACATGAAGAACTGCTCGTCGAGCAAGCCGACGCGCGCGATTGCCTCGGCGCGCAGCATCATGCACGCGCCAACAACGGCATCTACGTCTGCCTGCTGGTTCTCGTCCAAGAAGGTCAAGTTGTAGCGCCCAAACCGTCGGCTCTTTGGGAAGAGCTTGCTCAGACCGACCAGGCGGTAAAACGAGACCTCAGGGGTGGGAAAGCTGCGCCGACAAGCTAGGTCGAGCGACCCGTCGGGCAACACAAGCTTCGGCCCGAGGACGCCGACATCGGGGTGGGCATCAGCAAAGGCGACTATGCGATGCAAAGCGTCGGGCGGGACAAGCGTATCTGCGTTCAGCAGCAGGGCGTAACGCGCTGCAGGCTGCTCGGGGAAGCCGAAGTGGCGCAAGCCGAGGTTATTGCCTGCAGAGAAGCCACTGTTGTGCGCGTTGCGGATAAGCACAACCTCCTTGAACTGCTCGGCGACCATGTCTGCGCTGCCATCCAGCGAGGCGTTGTCCACAACGCAAGTGACAAACTGTATGCCCTTCTGGGCACGCAGCGACTGCAAGCAAGCGCGCAGCAAATCGCGGGTGTTGTAGTTCAAGATGACAACGACGAGGTCGAGCGTCATGACCCTTAGCAATTCTAGACAGGGGGTGCGGCTACACTTGTGGCGCCGTGATCCGCGTCAAACCAAGTGAGTTTGAGGCGATGGTTTGGGAAGCGATTGATGAGCTGCCCGAGTCCATCCGCGCCCAGATCCAAAACCTAGCCATCGAGGTCAAGGCGCGCCCATCTGCCCAAGACCTGCGCGAGGCTGAGGTGGACGACCCGCGCGATCTGTTCGGGTTTTACCGCGGCGTGCCGCTAACCGAACGCGACACGCATTACGACATGGCGCTGCCCGACGTGATCACGATCTACCGCTATGCCCACGAGGTTGCTTGCAACACCCTCGAGGAGCTGCGTGAGGAGGTGCGCCGCACAGTGCGCCACGAGATTGCCCATCACTTCGGGATTGACGATGACCGGTTGGACGAGCTCGGCGCGTACTGACAAGCCTGCGCTGGACGCTACGAGGGTCACTCCAACATGCGCTCGAACTCTGCCCAAGCCTCAGCGAGCGCCTGCTCGGTCTCGCGGTAAGCTTCGCCGAGCGCGCGCAACCGCACAAAGTCGTTGCCTGCAGCCTGCATCTCTGCGCTCAGCGACGCCAGGCGCGCCTCTAACGTCTGGATAGTTTGTTCAATCGCTTGCAGCTTCGCTTGCTGCTGGCGCAGGGCGTTCTTCGAGGCTGGCAGGCGCTGAGCGGGCGCGGAGGCAGGAGAGGGCTGAGCGCTTGGCAACGGCGGCGGCTGGAGCCTCTCGCGCGTCTCGCGCCAAGCGTCGTAGCTGCCCTTGAACACAGTGAGGTGCGCCTCGCCCTGCTTGTCGCGTTCGAGCACCCAAAGCTGCGTCGCCAGCGCCGCGATCAAGTAGCGGTCATGCGACACGAACACCAGCGTCCCCTCGTAGTCCTGCAGCGCCTGGGTCAGCGCCTCCTGAGAGGGGATGTCGAGGTGGTTTGTCGGCTCGTCGAGCAGGAGCAGGTTGGCGCCCTGCAGCGCCAAGCGCGCGAGTGCCAAGCGCCCGCGCTCGCCACCGCTCAAGACAGCGACTGGCTTGAAGTGGTCGTCGCCGCTGAACAAAAACCGCCCTAGCCAAGCGCGCGCCTCGCTCAGGGTCAACCCCTGCTGCGCAGCGAGCACGGACTCGAGCAGCGTGTGCGCTGGGTCTAGCCCTTCGTGGGCTTGGGCGAAGTAGCCGATGCGCACGCTTGCGCCGCGTCGAACCTCGCCAGCCAGCGGCGGAAGCTCGCCGAGCAGCGTCTTGAGCAGGGTCGTCTTGCCGATGCCGTTTGGGCCGACCACAGCAACCCGCTCCCCGCGCAGCAGGAGCAGCTCCGGAATACGCAGCAGGGGGCGGTCGTAGCCGACGACTAGGTTGTGCGCCTCCAGGACGCGCTCACCGCTGCGCGTCCCGCTTTCCAATCGCAGCGTCAACGCGCGCTGCTGAGTGGGGCGCTCCAAGCGCTCGATGCGATTCAAGCGGCGCAGCCGACCTTTTGCCTGGGCGCTGTTTTGCCCTGCAAGGTTGCGGCGAATGTATTCCGTCTCCTTAGCGATGAGCGCCTGTTGTGCTTCGTATTCGGCTTGAGCACGAGCCTGTTGCTCGGCGCGCTGCTGCACATAGTCGGTATAGCTGCCGCGGTAGAACGCCAACCGCGCAGATCCGCCCGGGCTGGGCTGCATTTCCCAGACCTGGTCGCATACCTCATCGAGGAAGTAGCGGTCGTGCGAGACAACAACCAGTGTGCCTTCCCACGCCTGCAGACAAGCTTCCAGCCACTCCACGCCGGCAGTGTCGAGGTGGTTGGTTGGCTCGTCGAGCAGCAGCACGTCGGGGGAGCGCAACAACAAGTGAGCCAGAAAGGCGCGCACGCGCTGCCCGCCGCTAAGGGCACTGATCGAGGTGTGCCAGAGCGGCTCAGGTAGCCCTAGACCGTCCAGGACGCGGCGGATGCGCGCGTCAACGGTGTAGCCGCCCTGCGCCTCGAAAGCATGCTGCACTTCGCCATAGGCGCGCAAAAGCGCTTCAGTCTCGGCTGGATCGAGGTTCGGCTGCGCCAAGGCAGCTTCGAGTTGAGCAAGACGGGCTTGGAGCGGGTTGAGATCAACCAGCGCAGACTGGGCAAGCTGCCACGGCGTGCGCGGGTCAGAGCGCTCGGCTGTTTGCGCTAGGTAGCCGCGGCTCACGCCGCGCGCCACATGCACCTGACCTCCAGAATTTGGCTCGTCCTCACCGGCTAGGATTCGCAGCAAGGTCGTTTTGCCACAGCCATTTGGTCCGACAAGGGCGACCTTGTCGCCGCGCGCGAGGCTAAACGTCAGCCCAACGAAGACATCCACGCTGCCGAAAGACTTGCTGACGTTCACACCGCTGATGACGGACATGCGCTAGCGGCGATTGTATTCGCGGGCACGAACTTATCTAGGCGTGCCTAGACCTGGTGAGCTGCCTCGCCCTTACCGCCCCATCGCCAAGCCAGCGTTTGTCAGCAACGTCGAGACGCTGGCGTTCATCGCGCCGAAGAAGGGCGCAGCGTACAAGCCAATCACAAAGCACAGCACAATCAGCGGCGCGACTGAGAGCACCTCGCGCCAATTCAAGTCGCTGAGTTTCTCTGTCGCTGGATTGCGGCTCTCGCCCAAGAACACTTTCTGGAACATCGTCAGCAAGTAAGCAGCGCTGAGCACCATGCCAAGCGCGGCAAACCCCGCTGCCAGCGGACTATACAGAAACGCCCCTTGGAGAATGGTGAACTCACCGACAAACCCGTTCAGCGCCGGCAGTCCAACCGACGACAGCACCAGCATCAGTGCCAGCGAGCCGTACAGCGGCATTCGCGCCCACAGCCCGCCCATTGCCTTCATGTCGCGCGTGTGCAGCCGCTCGTAGATAAACCCGATGATGAGGAAGAGCCCGCCCGTGCTCAAGCCGTGATTGACCATCTGCAACAGCGCGCCTTGCACCCCAATCGCGTTCAGGGCAAACGTGCCCAACACCACGAACCCCATGTGGCTCACGGAGGAATAAGCCACTAGCTTTTTGGCGTCAGTTTGAGCAAACGCGACAGCAGCACCATACAGAATGCCAACGATGGCTAGCCCGATCATCACTGGCGCGAGCGCTGCGCTTGCTTCAGGGAACAGCCCGAGGTTGTAGCGGATCAACCCATACGACCCCATCTTGAGCAGCACCGAAGCCAGGATGACCGAGCCAGGGGTTGGCGCTTCGACATGCGCGTCGGGCAGCCAGGTGTGAAAGGGGAACATCGGCACTTTTATCGCAAACGCCGCTGCAAACGCAAGGAAGAGCAGCACGTTCCCTTTAAACGCAGCGTTCTGGGCGGCAATTGCCTCCAAGTCGAACGTACTGTTGGTGATGCCGAGCACCAAGATCGCGATCAGCATCAGCACGCTGCCCGCCATGGTGTAAATGAAGAACTTGACTGAGGCATAGATCCGCCGCTCGCCGCCCCACACGCCGATGATGAAATACATCGGCACCAGCGCAAACTCCCAGAACACGTAGAACAAGAACATGTCCAGGGCAAGGAAGACGCCGAGCGTGGCTGTCTCCATCAGCAGCATCAAGGCGTAATATTCCTTCTCGCGGTGATGGATGGACTCGCCCGAGAACCACAACGCAATCGGGAAGATGAACGTGGTGAGCAGCACCAGCCATAGGCTGATGCCGTCCATGCCCATCTTGTAGCTGATGCCATATTGAGGAATCCACGGCACGGACTCGACGAATTGGTAGCCGCCTTGCGCAGGGTCGAAGCGGAACAGGGCGATTAACGAGACGACGAACGAGAGCAGCGATGTGACCAGCGCTGTCCAGCGCGCGCTGGCGCGTGAGCCGAACACAACAGCCAGCGCGCCGAGGAGAGGGATAAACGTGATCAGCGAGAGCATACAGACAGAGGAGCGACTCGACGGACACGTGTCGTGGGGTGTTGTTCCTCCCCCACCCCTGCACCCCTCTCCTTGCGGGAGAGGGGACGGAGGTGAGGGCAAGACGAGGTACCACGCGCTATGCGTCCGAGTCTAGACACTCCTATCAAAAGGCACTCTGCATTGAGCGAGCGAGAGAACGAAGCGCGAGGGTCTCAGACCAACTTCGCCTTGAAGAACGCAACGGCTTTTGCCCAGGCATCCTTTGCCGCCTCAGGCACATACATGCCGTGATCAGGGTTGTTGAAGGCGTGACCAGCACCCTTGTAAATGTGGAAGGTCGCCTCTTTGCCCGCCGCTTTGTAGAGCGACTCGATCTTGTGCACCTGTTCCACTGGGATCCAAGAGTCAGTCTCGCCGTAGATCGCCAGCACAGGCGCGGTAACTTTCGCCACATCCTCAGGGGTGGGGTCATAGCCGCCGCCATACCAGGGCGAGATCGCGCCGAGATGGGGGTAGCGCTCAGCGACGCGATAGGTGAGATAGCCGCCCATGCAGAAGCCGATCAAACCAAGCTTCTTCGGTTGCACGCTGGGGTCGTTATGAAGGTAGTCCAGCGCGAGGATCACCTCGTGGATGGCGCGCTCGACGTTCTCCATCGTCATCATCAGCATCCGTTGGGCGTCATTCGGCTCGGTTGCAACCTTGCCGTGATACAAGTCGGGCACGAGCACAATGAAGCCCGACGTCGCCAGGCGGATCGCCAGCTCGCGGATGTGCGGCTCAATGCCCCACCACTCCTGGATCAGCACCACACCTGGATAGGCCTTGTCGTCATCAGGTCGGACGTAGTAGCCTTGCGGGCCTTCTGCGTTCGGGTCTGTGCGAACTGTCTTTGTGAGTACGACCATGCTTACCTCCTAGGTTGGCAGATATCGCGCTCAGCGCGCAATCACAAAGTATGCCAGCAGCGCCACGACGCCGACCAGCATAATCAGCCCATAGCTGCGCACAAAGCCGGTCTGCACTTGGCGCAGCCTCGCGCCTGCCCAGCGGACCGCGCTGCCGACCGCGTTCACCGCTGCGTCCACCAAGCCAACGTCAATCACCTGAGCGCAAATCGTGCTGACTGCGTAGAACGGCTTCACAACAAGCGCTGCGTAAAGCGCATCGAAGCGCCAGGCTTGCTGCAAGAACTGCCCTAACGCCGACTCGCCCTCCGTCTGTGCACGCGCAGGATCACGGTAGAGCGTCCAAGCCAACCCAATCGCACCGAGCGCAAGCAGCGTGAAGACGGCTGCCAAGACCACGTTCAGCGGCTTGGCGACCTCCTTGATCACCGGCTCAAGCCAACGGTGCAGCCAGCCGCCGCCCGGCAGATTGATCAGCCCGCCAATCGCTGCGAGCACAATCAGCACTACCAGCGGTGCAATCATGACTACAGGCGATTCGTGCGCATGCTCAGCATTCGGGCTGCGCGGCGCGCCGAGGAACACCAGCACAAGCTGCCGACCGACATACAGCGCCGTAAAGACTGCCGTCGCTGCTAAGAGCGCGAACACAACGGGGCTGTAGGTGAGCGCAGCCAGCAGAATTTCGTCCTTTGAGAAGAACCCTGACAACGGCGGCAACCCTGCCAATGCCAGCCCGCCGACGGCAAAAGAAGCAAATGTGATCGGCATCCTGCGCCATAGCCCGCCCATCGCGCGCATGTCCTGTGGGTCAACTGAACTGTGCCCATGCCCGTTGCCGTGCGCTAGGGCATGGATGACCGATCCGGCTGCCAAGAACAGCAGCGCCTTGAAGAAGGCATGGGTGACCAAGTGAAACAGGCTAGCAACATATACCCCAAGCCCGGCTGCAGCGACCATGAAGCCAAGTTGGGAGATGGTCGAGTAAGCCAGCACCTTCTTGATGTCCATCTGGCGCAGGGCGCTGCTGCCAGCGACAAGAGCAGTCGCGCCGCCAATCAGCGCGATCAGCGTCTGCACGGCTGGAGCAAGCTCGAACAGTGCATGGGCGCGGCTCATCATATACACCCCAGCCGTCACCATCGTCGCTGCGTGGATGAGCGCTGAGACAGGCGTTGGGCCTGCCATGGCATCCGGCAGCCAAACGAAGAGCGGAATCTGCGCGCTTTTGCCCGTCGCCCCGATGAACAGCAACAACGCGATTGCGCTCGCTGCAAGCACTGCAGACTCTTCCCGGCGCTCGGCTGCCTCGAACACAGTCTCGAAGTTCAAGCTACCGAAGGTGGCGAAGATCAACATCACCCCCAGCACGAAGCCAACATCGCCGACTCGGTTGGCGATGAACGCTTTGCGCCCAGCCGCGGCGTTTTTGATGTCCTTGAACCAGAAGCCGATCAGCAAGTACGAGCACAGCCCAACCAGCTCCCAGCCGACGAACATCACTAGGAAGTTATCTGCCATTACCAGCACCAGCATTGAGGCGACGAACAAGTTGAGATACACAAAGAAGCGCTGGAAGCGCTCGTCGCCGTGCATGTAGCCGATGCTGTAGATGTGGATCAGCGCGCCAACGCCTGTGACGACCAGCATCATCACGCTGCTGAGTGGGTCAACCAGGAAGCCCCATGAGACGTTGAGCGAACCCACGGCGATCCAGGGCAGCACAACGGCATGAAGCGCTTTGTCTGCGCCTGATGCGTTGAGCTGCAGGAACAGCGCCAATGAGACGATGAACGAAGCAATCACAGCGAATGACGCCGTCCAGCCGATCGCTTGCTCGCTCATGCGCTTGCCCCACAGCACGTTGATCAGCAGCCCCAACAACGGGAACAGGATAGGTGAGAGGATCAGTGCGTCCATAGTTGCTTGCTTGCCCTCACCCTGTTCGCCCTTGTGCAGAGGTGAGGGCTACGTTCGTGTCTAGCCGCGCAACTGCGCCAAGTCGTCCACACTCGTGCTGCGCTTGGTGCGGAAGATCGTGACGATTAGCGCCAACCCAACCGCGACCTCGGCTGCAGCGACCGTCATCACAAAGAACACGAACATTTGACCGGCGAGCTGCCCAAGCCGATGGGCGAAGGCGACGAACGCCAAATTCGCTGCGTTCAGCATCAGCTCGACCGACATGAAGGTCATCAGCGCGCTCCGGCGCAGCAGCACGCCCATCACGCCGATCACGAACAACACGCTCGACAGGAAGACAACGAAAGAGGCAGCGTCCATGCAATCACTCCGTCTTGCGCGTGAGCACGACCGCGCCGATCATCGCTGCCAGCAACAGCAACGAGACCACCTCGAAGGGAAACGCGTATGTGGTGAAAAGCTGGATGCCGACCGCCTGGGGGCTGGTGTCCACTGGTTGGGTCATGACGACGCTCGTACTTGGGCGGACGAACAAGACATACGCGGACAACAGCAGCAACGCTACGCCGAGGGTCACTGCCAACGGGCGCTGATAGTTCAACCCGGGTGGATTCTCCGTCGGCGCAAGCCGCTCCGCGCCAAGCAGCATGATCACGAACACAAACAGCACCATGATCGCGCCAGCGTAAACGCTGATCTGCACCACCGCTAGGAAGGGCGCGTTCAAGACAAGGAAGATCACTGCCCCGATGATGAAGTTCAGCACCAGGAAGAGCGCGGCATAGATCGCGTTTTGGCTGAGCAGCAGCCCAAGCGCCGAGGCGACGCTCAACGCGCCTAACAAGATCAAGATAACCAGGTCGCTCATGTCTTCACAGCTCGTTCCCTCTCCTCCCTGTGGTGAGATAGAGAGGCTTAGAAGGCAGGCTTACACGGTCTCGTCAATCGGTGGGAAGGGCAAGATCGCGCGGTCGTACTTGCCAGGCGGGGTTTTCTGCGGTGTCGCTGGCACGCCGATCGGCGGCGACTCCAGCAGCATGTCCTTGGTGTAGATCAGGCTTTCGCGCGTGTAGCCTGTGGGGAACTCAATTGGCTCGAGCACGATAGCGTTTGTCGGACAGGCATCCTCGCAGTAACCGCAAAAGATGCAGCGCAGCATGTTGATCTCATACACCTTGGCGTAACGCTCGCCGGGCGAGTAACGCTCCTCGTTGGTGTTCTCGCCTGCCTCGACGTAGATCGCGTCGGCTGGGCAAGCCGCGGCGCACAGCGCGCAGCCAATGCAGCGCTCAAGCCCGTCCTCGTAGCGCTTGAGCTGATGCCGCCCGCGGAAGCGCGGGCTCATTGGCTTCCTTTCTTCGGGATACTGAATGGTCACCGGCTTCTGGAACAGCGTCCTGAAAACAGTCGCCATTCCGACCGGGATTTTCGCGAGATAGTCCTTAAGGCTCATAACCCACACCTCCGAACTTAACACTGCCCATCATCAAGGCATTCACGCATACCCCGGCACACCAAGCGCGATCAGCACGGCTGTGACGACGATGTTCGCCAGCCCAACGGGCAGCATCGTCTTCCAGCCCATGTTCATCAGCTTGTCGTAGCGCACGCGCGGCAGCGACGCTCGTACCCAGATAAAGCACAACAAGCAGACGACCACCTTGAGCGTGAAGTAAACCACCGAAAGGATCGGCACTTCTGCCACAAACGGCCCGCTCCACCCGCCGAGGAAGAAAGTCGTGAACAGCGCGCTGACCGCGATCATTTTGACGTACTCGCCCATGAAAAACAGGGCGAACTTCATACCGCCGTATTCGGTCATGAAACCTGCGGTCAGTTCCTGCTCTGCCTCAACCAAGTCGAACGGCGCGCGGGCGACCTCAGCGAACGCTGCAACCGCGAAGATGGCTGCCGCCACGGGCTGACGGAACAAAAACCACCCCAACACGCCGCCGTACTGTTCGGGATACTGCGCCGACACGATATCCGCCAAGCTTGCCGACGACGCCATCAGCACCACTGTGGCGATCGCCAGCCCCATGCCCAGCTCGTAGGAGATCATTTGCGCGGACGCTCGCAGCCCACCGAGCACGGCGTACTTGTTGTTGCTCGCCCAACCCGCCAGCGTCACCCCATACACCGCAATGCTCATCATGCCGACGACGAACAGCGCGCCGACGTTCAAGTCGCTTGCCAGTTGAAAGGTCGGCCCTTTGCCAACTGGGATCACCGCAAACAGCACTAGTGCAGGCACGACAACCAGCACTGGCGCAAGAAAGTAGATCGGCTTGTCGGCAGCTTTCGGCGTCACGCTCTCCTTGAAGATCAGCTTGATGCCGTCCGCAACCGGGGTGAGCAACCCGAACGGGCCCGCGCGATTCGGCCCGATGCGGGCTTGCAGCCGGGCGATGAACTTGCGCTCGACCAGCGACAGGTAAGCAAAACCCGTCAACAAGACGATGATCAGCGCAATTGACTTGAGCGTTGCCTCCAAGATGACAGCCATAGCCGTGTGCCTCCCCTCTAGAGAGCAGGGACTGCCTGCTGAGGGATAACGTGCGCCCGCAGGACAGGGCTTCGGCGGATCAGTTCGCCGTCGCGGTAGAGCAAGCGCGGCCCTCGCTCCAGACCTGCCAACGTCGGTGCTGGCACGTTGACCTCGAACGGCGGCAGCGGCTGCAGCTCAACATCGGCGGGGTAGCGCGCACCCAAGCCGCCGGTGTTGTCGTATGCAGTGCCGCCGTAGTACAAATCGGCGCGCCCCATGGGAGGCCACTGTGGCTCGCTGCGGCCGATCGCTTCGTATGACAAGCTGCTGTATCGGCTGACCTGCCGAGTGATCTCGGCGAAGATCGCCGCAGGGCTGGTGTAGCTCCACCGCGCACCGAGCCGCTTCGCGACCTCAGCAAAAACCCACCAATCGGGTTTAGCCTCGCCCAGCGGCGGCAAGCCGCGGTAGAAGCGCTGCACACGGCGGTCTCCGCTGGTGAAGGTGCCCTCGCGCTCGGCGAAGCTCAAGGCTGGAAGCACAAGGTCAGCACGGCGCGCGCGCTCGGTCATCAAGATGTCCTGGACGATCACGTAGCCAGCCCCCGGCACAGGTTCATCTGCGCCGACGCCAGCCAGCCAAAGCGTGTTTACCCTGCCCTCTATGGGGCGAAGGACAGGCTCAAGCATGTCGAAGACGCCCTGCGTGTTGGCATGAGGATAAAGGGGCAGCAGACCACTGTTCGGCTTGCCAGCGACCCCTGCGGCGAGCAAGGCGTTTGCCAACAGTTGTGCAAGCGCGCGCGCACTCGGGCCGTCCAAGTGCTCTTCCCCGAAGACGATCAGGGCGTTCCGCGGCTGCCCGAGCCACTCCGCAGGCTGCCTCGCTGCCCACTCGGCTGCGTGACCAACTTCGTAACGGTAAATCTGCGCCGCGTAGCGGTGCATCTTGGTGCCGCGGTGGTGGGCGACGATCAGGCGCGCTCCGCGGTCAACCACAGCTTGACGCAGGCGCAAGAACCACACCGGCGCTTCTTCCTCAACGTCACCGTTGACGACAACGATGACATCGCCCTTGCCGAGCTGCTTGAAGTCTGCGTCCTTGCCGACGCCGAAGGCGCGTGCCACGTCCGCGTAGTTCACCGCCACCTCCGGACGAATGCCAACCGCAAGCTCTGCCAGGGCTGCCAGCCGCGCTGCCAGGAAGGCGTCCTCGTTCGGAATGCGGTCACCGACTACTAGGGCTGCGTTCGACTGAATGCGCTCAGCGACGACGTTGAGTGCCTCTTGCCAGCTTGTCTCAACCAACGCGCCGTTCCGGCGGATCAGCGGGCGAGTTAAGCGATCCGCCGCGCGGGTGAAGTGGTGCACGTAGCGCCCCTTGTCGCAAATCCATACCTCGTTGACCCGCTCGTTTTGGCGCGGCATGACGCGCTTGATCTCATAGCCGCCGGTCTTTGTCTCCAGGCGCGTGTTCAGCGCGATGTTGCATCCG
>JANWZM010000063.1 GCA_025054635.1 Thermoflexales bacterium | reverse complement strand
AGGGATATTCGGGTTTGTGCGTTTCCTGCTGCGGCGCCGAGAGACTGCGCTTGCGGCACTCGGTGCTGTCTTGATCACCCCAGCGCTCGCGCTTGAAGCGCTGGCTGAGCTGACCCAGCTTGAGGTGTTCTCCCTAGTTAGCGCGGCGCTTGCCCTGGGCGCGCTGGTTTGCGCCGGCAGCCCGATCGCGCGCAACGCCTGGCGCGCCCTGCGCGTCAACCGCGAGATCGGGATCAACGCTTTGGTGACCCTAGCCGCAATTGGCGCTGTGAGTATCGGCGCCCATAACGAGGCAGGGCTTTTGGTCGTGTTGTTTGCGCTCGGCAAGGCGCTGGAGGAATACACTGCTGCGCGCGCGCATGATGCACTGCGCAGCCTGGCTGCGCTGATCCCCTCCGATGTGCTTGTGCTGCGCCCATGCGTGGACTGTAAGGATCACCTCGGATGGGACGGATACTCAGGCGGTCCGTGCCCGTTCTGCGGTTTAGAGCCTCAGCGAGTGCCCGCCGAGCAGGTCAGCGTCGGTGAGCGAGTGTTGATCCGCCCTGGAGATCGGATTGCGCTCGATGGTGTTGTGTGCGAGGGCTGCACCCAGGTTGACCAGTCGGCATTAACTGGTGAAAGCTTGCCGATTGTCAAACGAGTAGGCGACCCTGTCTTTGCTGGCAGCGTGAATGGCTTGTCCGCAATCACAGTCGAAGTTACCCGTCCAGCCTCGGAGAGCACACTAGCGCGGATCGTGCGGCTGGTTGAGCAAGCCCAGGAGAGCCGCGCTCCAGTGCAGCAGCTTGTTGAGCGGTTCGCGCGATATTACACGCCCGCAGTCGTCGCTGCGGCAGTGCTGATTGCTGTCGTGCCGCCTGCCGTCTTCGGCGCGCCGTTTTGGAACACGCCAGCCGGCGAGCAGGGCTGGCTGTATCGCGCGCTCGAGCTGCTCGTGGTTGCCTGTCCGTGCGCGCTGGTCATCAGCACACCCGTTGCGCTGGTCAGCAGCCTTGCGCGCGCTGCACAGCGCGGCGTACTGATTAAGCGCAGCGCTACCCTTGAGATGCTCAGCCAAGTGCGCGCAGTTGCCCTCGACAAGACAGGCACACTGACCGAAGGTCAGCCGAGAGTCACCCAAGTGCGCGCGGTGGACTGCATCCATCCCGATGGTTGGTGTGAGCGCTGCGATGACCTACTAGCACTTGCTGGCGCCGTCGAACAGCAAAGCGCGCATCCCTTCGCCCGCGCAATTCAACAAGTGAAGCCGCACCGGCGCTACCCGAATGCAACAGAGGTCACTACGCTGGTGGGTCAAGGCGTCCAGGGCGTCGTGGAAGGGCGTCGCGTCATTGTGGGCAGCCATGCCCTCTTTGACATGGCTATCCCTCATCCGGAGGAGTGGTGCATTGCTCTCAACCGATTGGCGCAGGCTGGGCAAACCCCGCTCATGGTCGGCGTAGACGGTCGCTTCGCTGGTTACATCGCTGTCGCCGACCTGCCGCGTGAAAGCAGCCGCCGAACGCTGCAAGCGTTAAAGCAACTTGGCGTTTCGCGGCTTGTCATGCTCACTGGTGATAGCGAGGGCGTGGCGCGGCACGTGGCTGCCCAGGTTGGCGTCGAGGAAGTTCGAGCAGGGCTTTTGCCTGCAGACAAGCTGGCACATCTGCAGGCGCTGCGCGCTGAGTATCAGCCAGTCTGCGGGCGGGTAGCGATGATTGGAGACGGCATCAACGATGCTCCCGCGCTTGCTGCAGCGGATGTCAGCATCGCCATGGGCGGCGCGGGGAATGCTCAGGCAATGGACGCTGCCGATGTGGTGCTGATGAAAGACGACTTGTCGCAACTGCCCTTCGTCTTCGCACTGAGCAAGGCTGCGATGCGCACAATTCGTGCGAATGTTGCGATCAGCGTCGGAGTGAGGTTGGCATTCTTTGCGCTCGTGCTGGCAGGGTTTGGCAGCTTGTGGCTGGCTGTGGTCACCGACATGGGCACGTCGCTGCTGGTGACGTTGAATGGGTTGAGGCTGCTGCGGTTCGGGCGAGATCGCTAGGGGTGTGCGGCTCAATTCATGCAGCCGACATCGCTTGTCGGTACGACGAGTCTGACCTCTGCTGCTTTGCTCCCGTCGCTCAGGGTGGCTTCAAACCGCTCAACTGTCCCTCGGTCGTAAAGCCCTAGGCTGACCTGTCGCAAGTCTGGGTGCTGTTCGAGCGACGGCAGAAACCGAGTTTCGGTCAACCGCAGCCCCGCAGGCAGTTGCTCGATGGGCAGATAGCCATCAACAAGGTCTCGGTCAGCAACCCATAGCTGGGTGTTTGCCTCGCTCAGCCCGTGGACGAAGACACCTGTTTGCGCTTGCGTTGGGGCAAGATGCTGCCAAGTCAAATGAAGCGCAAGCTCCGTGCTACAACGCTGCCATCGTGCGTCAATCAGCGCTGTGCATGCCTGCTTGTAGCAGAATTTGGCTAGCCAGGCAACAGGTTGTTCGGCTGGCTCGATTGCTGCCAACCGACGCGCGCGCAAGTAGCGCGGGGGATCGTAGTCGAACCGGTAAACGCGGTTTGACTTCAGCAGGGCAGCTCGCAGCGCGCCATCGTCGGCAAAGTCCCCCAAGATTCCGTATGCGAAGCTGTCGGAGCGGGTCAATGAAATGTCGTGTCGCAGCGCGGTCGTCCGCCGATACGTGCCGCTCATTGCGCCAAGCCATAGATCCGCTGGGGCTTGCACAGAGGCGATTGGCATCCCCTCCGTGCCTACGAGCAGCAATGGAACAGCGGGCGCGCTCCACTGCGGTGCGTTGATGAGCAAGATTTGGTCGTCGTTTTTGGTGTGCTTAATGTCCTCGTCGATCAGTCGGAGCGCTGGCAGCAGCCGCGCCGCCTCGTGAGCAAGCCGTGTGATGTAACCCGCGCTCCAAATCGCCCAAGCCACAACTGCCAATGCGCTGAGCGCGCGAAGCCAAGCGCCCGAGCGTTGGAGCGCTAGGGAGACTATGCTGCTCAACAGCAGCACGCCGCCCACCATCGGCGCATAGTTGAGCCGCGGGGCATACAGCACATAGTTGTGCTCAAGTGCTGCGGCGAATAGCCCTGCGCTGATTGACCACCAGCTCAAGCTCATCACTCCCCAGCTTAAGCGCCTCGCGCGGGCAAGTGCAGCCAGCATCCCAATCACGGTCGCGATGAAAATCAGGGCAACAACTGTGTAGCGCTGCTCGTCCAGACCCAGGAAGGGACGCAACAGGACGACCGCAGGCATGATCAGTCCTTGTGCAAGGTAGACCAGACTGCGGATAGACTCTACAGGGTGCGCGAGCGCGTAGATGCCATGCCGAGACCAGGCAGCGTTGAACAGCAGGCGGTATAGCACAACGTATGTCGCAGCGACGAGCAGCGGTATGGCAACAGCCCACCATATTCGACGCCTCTTGTCGCGCATAGCGCGCCCTGCGAGGTATGTCTCAACGATCCCCACCCACAACGCCCCCATGAACCCTGCCTCATTCGACAGACACCCTCCGAGCACTAACAGGCTTGCCAAAAGGATAAGCGCGCACTGGGCAGCCCACGTTTGGGCAAAACGGGCTGAAAGATACGCATGCGTCGCCCCAAGCCCGAACGCAGTGAGCAGCGGATGCACAAGCGCAGATGCCCACAGCAGCGTCTGATTAAAAAGCGGATGTCCTCCGAAGAGCACGGCTGCAACGAACGCCTGAAGCCAGTTTGTGCTACCTGTCGTGAGATAAGTCAGCCGTAGGACAAGTTGAAAGACTAATGAGGTGCTCACGAGATGGGCAGCAACGTTGAAGAAGTGAATCGGCGCACTCTCGTACCAACCTAGCAGCGCGCGCGTCACTTGCCAGGGGAAATAGGCAGACGGCCTGAAGATTGGGTCGCCGAACTCACTGCCGAACAGGTGCCGATAACGCACCAGCCAAACAATCAGCCCGTCGTCATGTAGTAGAGGGATGCCCCAAACTGGGGCGTATATCACGCAAATCAGGAGCAGCCACGCACCAAGCAGAAAACGCCAAAGTCTCCGGGGATGCCATGCTCGGCCTGCACCGCAGAGTTGCTGGATCACCAAGCCCGTGAGTCTAACTCACAAGCCACCCCACAGGCACAGGGACTAGCTACGCATCGGTCATGACACTGGGACTGAGACCGGCTGCTCCCAGTTCAGCTATTCTCGGCGCGTGCCTAACTATGGTTTTGCAGGGTTACCAAGAGGACTCAAACCGCTCCTCGCGCCAGACGCGCGCGATGTTGTGGTAGCCAGCCTGCTCCCAGAAGCCGGGCTTATCTACTGCGCTGAACTCGAGTGCGCGTAGCCACTTGCCGCCTTTCCAGAAGTAGCGCGTGTCCGGGTCTTGCGGATTGTTCGGCAATGCGCCGACGACAACACGGAGGGGGTAGCCGTGGTCAGGCTCGAGCGGCTTGCCATCGTACTCAATCGCAAGCAGCGTGGTCGGCTTTAGGAAGTGCTCTAGGTCAAGGTTGGTAGTGAAACCGAACTCGCAGTGCTCGATCACGTAGCGCGCTGTTGGCTTGAGTTTGACAATCCCTTGCTCGATGAGGTCAGGCAACCACACGCCTTTCCAGCGCGTGTCGAATTTGCTCCAGCGCGTCACGCAGTGAATGTCCATCACCACCTCGCGCATCGGCAGCTTGAGGAACTCCTCCCAGGTGAACTCCACAGGTCGCTCAACCTCGCCGAAGATGCGGAAAGTCCATTTGCTCATATCGTAGCGAGGGACTGGACCATAGTGCAAGACAGGGAACTTCTCCGTCAACGCTTGCCCTGGGGGCAGGCGCCCAGATTGCTTCAAGTTGAGCTCACGCTCTTTGCGAGGGTTGAACAAGTTCATAATCCCTAACACTAACACTCGACAGGGTTGACCTGAGCGCTCTCTGTGACAGCAGACGGAGCGGGGATAGGTTGAGGCGCTTCAGCGGGCGTTGGCGCGGCTGTCTCTGCTGCGGGAGCCACAAGCCCACGCCCTTCACGGCGCGGCAACCAGAACTCAAACACAACGGCGTAAGCCGCACCGACAATCGGCACACCGAAGATCAGTCCCCAGAACCCCAACGTCTGCACACCTATGCTGATGGCGATGATCGCAACTAGGCTCGGCACGCCGACCGTGTGACGCACCAAGCGCGGCAACACCGCATAAGCCACGATTTGGTCAAACGCAAGCACAAGCAGGGTCACCGCGAGCGCAGCCTCGGGGCGAACGATCAGCGCAACCACGAGCACAATCAACACGCCGACCGGTCCGCCAATCAGGGGGATGAACGACAGCAGCCCAAACACCAGCGCGACGACAAAACCAAAACTTACCTGGAACAGGCTAAACACCAGCAGCGTGAACGCGCTGCGCAGCCCTGCCCCAATCACCTGAGCGCGCAGGTAACCGCTGAACGCGCGGTCAACTGCACTGATCAGCGCCGCGGCGCCCTCGTGCATCCGCGCAGGCAAGACCATGAAGAGCTGCTGCTTGAGCAGACGATCCTCGACGACAATGAACAGGCTCAACACGATGACCAGGATGAACTGGCTGATGAAGCCAGCCGTGACGGCTGCAATGTTGAGCACCTGCGAGGCGGCTGCGCCTGCAGCTTGAGTGACCTGCCGCGGCAAGTCGAGCGTAGCCAACCAGCGGCCTAAGACACCTGCTTCTAACCCGAAGCGCGTCGCTACGTCGCCCCATAGTGCTTGCGCGTCGCGCACTGTAGCATTGGCGAACTCTGGCAGGCGGCGGATCAAGTCAGCCGCTTGGGGGATCAGGGTCACGGTTGCGACAACAGCCAGCCCGATTGTTGTCATCAACACGAGCAGGTAAACCAACGTCACGGCGATGCCAAGCGGCAGACGCACAAGGCGCAGGCGCTCGGCAGCACCGAATCCATATCGCTGGCGCACCCAACTGACAACCCTTGCTGGCACAATCCCGTCAGTCAGCCAGCGAACCAGCGGCTTAACGAGGAACGCCAAAAACCATGCGCCCGCCACCGTTGAAACAACCGTGCTGATCAACTGCCCAAACGTCCATAGACGCTCGGCGATAAAGATCAGCAGCGCGATAATCGCCAACGTTAGCGCAATCCGTGAGAGCCGTGAGTTGCTGCCCATCGCTCAGCATCCCTCCAGCAGTGCCAGCTCTGCGCTAAAGCCTGGTCCGAGCGCACCCATCAGCACAAGCCCGTTCGAGAGCTTGCTTTGTGCCAGTGTGCGCTCGAGCACAAACAGCACAGTCGGCGAACTCATATTCCCAAACTCGCGCAAGACTGCGCTTGAGAGGCGCAAGTCCTCATCCGACAGGTTGAACGCCTCGCGGTAAGCGTCCAGCACACGAGCGCCGCCTGGATGCAGAACGTAACTGTGCAGCGCCGAAGAGGGTATTCCCTGCTCAGCAAGGCAAGCCTCGACCACGGGGCGAAGATCACGCGCAATGCGTGCTGGAATCTCCGGCGCAAACACGACCGAAAAGCCTGTGTCCACGATATCCCACCCCATCACGTGGGTGCTGTTTGGGAAGAGATACGAATAGGAGGTAAGGAAGCGCAAAGCAGGCTTCTGTTTGAGTCGGTTGCAGCCAGCAATGACCGCTGCGGCTGCGCCATCGGCAAACAGGGACGCAGCGATGAAATTCTTCTTCGAGAAGTCGTGGAACTGAAAGGTGATGCTGCAAATCTCGACTGCGACAACCAGTGCAACGCTGTCGGGATGAGCGAGGGTGAACTCCGCTGCGCGCGCCAGACCAGCCACGCCCCCTGCACACCCCAGCCCCCATATCGGCAAACGGCGCGCCGTGCGCCGCAACCCCAGCCGCTCGATCAAGCGCGCGTCTAGACTTGGGGTTGCTAGCCCTGTTGTCGAGACAAAGACGATGAAGTCCACCTCGGCTGGCTCAACCTCAGCCCGCGCTAGGGCTTGCTGAGCAGCAACTTCCCCGAGCCGCTCGGCACTGCTCAGGTAGATGTCGTTGCGTTCCTTCAAGCTGTGCGCTGACAACTCGAACCAAGACAGAGGCACAACGAAGTGGCGCTTGTCGATGCGTGTGTTTGGAAAGACGCTCATGAGCTGGCTGTGGTGCGCCAGCCGACCGTTGAAGTGACGCAGCGCAAACGCTGCCGCTTCGGTCTGCCAGACGACATGTTCTGGCACTGCTGTGCCGACAGATAGGACAAACGCCATAGCTTGTGCTAGTTGTTCAGGTAAACCACGGTCACGCCGTCGCTACCTTCTCCTTCCGTGCCAGTCTCGAACGCGCGCACGAGTCGGTGTGACTTCAACGCATCGCGCACAGCACGGCGCAGCGCGCCCGTGCCTTTGCCGTGGATTAGTCGCACAAAGGGCATGCCTGCGCGTGCGGCGCGATCCAGATGAATCTCCATTTGTGCCAAGCACTCATCCGTAGTCAGCCCCCGCAGGTCAAGGTCGAGCTTCGGGGGTGCGGGGGGTAGCCCCAAGTCGCCTTTGGCGCTCGGCTCCACAACAGGCTTTTGCGTCGTGCGCTCGAGGTCGTCCGTGCGGACGCGCATTCGCATCCGTCCGATCTGCACATCGGCTTCGCCGTTAGCGACAGCGAGGACTTCGCCGACGGCGTTGAGTGAGCGGACGCGCACTGCATCACCGGGCTGGATAGCGGGCGATCGCGCTGGCGCGACGACTGCGGCTGGCGTCGAGCGCTTCGGCTGCGCTGCTTCAGCGAGTTGTTCAATTTCCTGCTCGAGTTTGCGTGCTTCTTCGGCGGCGCTGCCCAGCGCAGTCAACTTGGCGCGCAGGCGACGGAGCTCTGCGCGCAGGTGTTCTGTCTCACGCAGTGCTTCTTCGCGCGCCTGTTCTAGGATCGCTCGTCGCTCTTCTTCGAGCTGGTTCAGCCGCTGGCGCAGGCGGTCGTTGTGGGCTTCGGACTCACGCTGGGCAGCACGTGCGCGCATCAGCGCTTGCTCGCTTTGCTGGCGCAACTGGTCAATCTCCGCCAACATTTCCTCCAACCGCACGCTGCCTTGACTGAGGTACCCCTGAGCCGCTTCCAAGATAGTCTCGGGCAGCCCCAAGCGCTGTGCAATTGCGAAAGCATTTGACCGACCAGGCAGACCGATGGTCAGCACATACAGCGGCTGAAGGGTCTCGTAGTCAAAGGCAACGCTTGCGTTCGCTGCGCCGGGCGTCACCGACGCCCAGGCTTTCAGCTCAGGGTAATGAGTCGCTACCATGCAGGTTGCGCCTGCGCGGAGCAGGTGCTCGAGAATTGCCCGCGCCAGCGCAGCACCTTCGGATGGGTCTGTGCCCGCGCCAAGCTCATCCAGCAGCACTAGCGAGCATCCGTTCACCTGGCTGAGAAAGCTGCACAGGTTGGTCATATGTGCGCTGAAGGTGGACAGGCTCTGCTCGATGGATTGCTCATCGCCAATGTCGGCATAGATCGCGTCGTATACAGGCAACTCAGCGCGTTGGCAGGGGAGGTGCAATCCACACTGCGCCATCGCTGCGAGCAGTCCGACAGTCTTCAAGGCGACAGTTTTGCCGCCTGTATTCGGACCGGTGATGACCAGTGCGCGCGTGCCAGGTTCTGGCAACACATCAATCGGCACAACCCGCTTTGGGTCGAGCAGCGGATGGCGCGCTTGAACCAAGCGCGGTTCTTTGGTGCGTGCGTCGTCGTACACGATTGGCTCGACTGCGTGGATCGCCTCAGCGTACTTTGCCTTCGCCAGCGCTAAGTCGAAGGCAGCGAGTGCCTCAACCGTGCGCGTGATCGGCTCGGCGTAGGCGCCGACTTGAGCAGAGAGCGCAGCCAGCACGCGGCGCACCTCATGTTCCTCGGCGAGTTGAAGCTCGCGCCACTGATTGTTCAGCTCGAGGGTGACCAACGGTTCGACAAACAGGGTCATCCCGCTGGCACTCTGGTCGTGCACAACGCCAGGAATGCGCCCCTTGAAATCAGCCTTGACAGGGAGGACATAGCGACCGTTGCGCTGGGTGATCAGCGCCTCTTGAAGGAAAGGCGCGGTCGCGCTGTCGCTGACAAGTTTTTGCAGTCGAGCGATCAAGCGGTCGTGCACAGTGCGTGCCTCCGCGCGGATGCGACTGAGATAGAGCGAAGCCTCGTCGCGCACTTCACCTTCATCGTTGATGCAGCGGGTGATCTCTGCTGCGAGCGCCACGCATGGTTCGATCAAGTCAGTGATCGCCACTAGGGCAGGGTACAGCGCGCTGTGTCGAGATAGGGCGCGCTGCAAGGCGCGGGCGCTGTTGAGCGTGTCGCGGATCTCCAGGAGCGTCGCAGGGTCGAGCGAGCCGCCGCGCGCAGCGAGCCGCACTGCCTCGCGCACATCTCGGGCGTTGCCGATGGTGAGTCCATCATGCGTGCTGAGGGCTGCGCGCGCTTGTGTCGTCTCCGCTAGCCGACGGCGCACTTCTGCTGGGTCAGTAGCTGGGTGCAATCCACGCGCCAGCGCTGCGCTGGCTGAAAATGAGCAAAACCCAGCCAACCGTTCCAGGATCTTGGGAAGCTCGAGGGTGTGCAGGTGACGCGCTGCGATCACGCGAGCATTGTAGCGCAGGGAACGCTCGCTCTATGCAGGCAGGCAGTCGAACTGCGCGCACCGTGGGAGCGACTCCTTGAGTAGCCGACGGGGCATCTTGTGCTCACTACCGCGCTCATCTCTGCAAGAGGGGGATGGGGATGAGGGCAAACCGCGCGTGCTGTGTATCCGAGTCTAGATACGCTTCCAAGAATGTGGCACGAACTTCTATTACACTACTCGATTGATGCATGTGACCCCTCCGAATTGGGCAACGCTCGCTGAACAAGCAGTGATGCACTTGTGCAACTTGATCCGACTGGACACCTCAAACCCGCCAGGCAACGAAGCGATCGCCGCAGAATACGTCGCCCGCCTGCTCACTGCACACGAGATCACACCTGTCGTTATCGAGACAGCACCGCAGCGCAGCAACGTTGTCGCGCGCCTGAAGGGGGATGGTAGTGCTGCCCCGTTGCTGCTCTACTTTCACACCGATGTTGTGCCTGTTGAGCGTGACAAGTGGACAGTTGACCCCTTCGGTGGCGTCGTGCGCGATGGCTACGTCTATGGGCGTGGGGCGATCGACATGAAGGGCATCGGCGCAATGCAGCTTGCTGTCTTCCTTGAAATCGCCAACGCCGTGCGCCAAGGCAAACTCACTCCACGCCGAGATCTTATTCTCGCTGCCACAGCCGATGAGGAGAGTGACGCCAACCAAGGCATCGGCGTGCTCGCGGAAAAGCATCCTGACCTGCTGCAGGCAGAATACGCCCTGAGCGAGTTCGGCGGCTTCAGCGCGCACATCAACGGCAAACGTTTCTACCCAATCCAGGCTGCGGAGAAGGGCAATGTGTGGATGCGGATCATCGCTCACGGGCAGCCAGGACACGCCAGCATCCCAACGCCTGAGAACGCCGTGGTCAAGCTCGCTTCCGCGCTCGCAAAACTTGCCCATGCTCGTTTCCCCGCGCGCGTGACACAAACAGCCCATGCTTACCTCAGCACGCTTGCTGACAACATCGGAGGCAAGCAAGGCGTTGCGCTGCGCGCCTGGTTGGATATGGACGCTTTGCGCGAAGTGCCCATACAGCGAGTGCTTGGCAACAGTGCACTTGCTGCCGAGCTGCATGCGATCACGCACGACACGGTGACACCGACAGGCTTGCGCGCCGGCTACAAGACAAACGTCATTCCCTCCGAAGCAGAAGCAACGCTGGACTGCCGCACCTTGCCAGGGACATCGGCTGACAGTATGGTCAAGTTCATCCAGCAACTGCTCGGCGAGGATCACCATTCCTTGAAGTTCGTCGTGGATAGCAGCACATCGGCTGTCGAGTTCCCAACGCAAACCCCTCTCTTCAAGTTGATCGTGCACACGCTCCAACGCCATGACCCAGCCGGGATTCCCACGCCCTACATGATGAGCGGCGGCACGGATGCCAAGCACCTGGCTCGGCTGGGCACGACATGCTACGGCTTCTCCCCGCTGCAGTTGAGCAGCAACGAGAACATCTTCGAGCTTGTTCATGGGCACGACGAGCGCATTCCAATCTCTGCGCTGGCTTGGGGTGTGCGCGTGCTCTACGAGGTTGTGGCAAGCTGGATCTGCACCCCCTAGCGGAATAACAGCCAGACTTTCACAGTTGCGAATCGCAGCACAAGACAAAACGGCGACCAACTCAGCGCATAATATCTGCCCAAAGCAATGTCCCAACTCCCCCTCGGCTTAAGTGGTGAGCGATTCCGTGTGACCTACCAGCTCGCAGGGCCTGCAGAAGACGTGGAATCCCGAGCCCAGGAAATCTGCGTCGAGCAGACGGTCGAGTTCCCACCTCATCTGATTCACTCCGACGCAATCAAGACTTACATCATCGGTCGGATCGAGGAAATCCGTGCGATCAACCCAGAATTGCACGAGGTCGTGATCAGCTATGCAGTTGAGACCAGCGGCTTTGAGTTGACCCAGTTGCTCAACGTGCTGTTCGGTAACACCAGCCTGCAGCCGGGTGTCCGTATTACCGATTTGGAGCTGCCGAGCCGACTGCTGCAAGCCTTCAAAGGGCCGCGCTTTGGGCAGCAGGGGTTGCGAGCGATCTTGGGGGTTGAGCGGCGGCCACTGCTGTGCACTGCGATTAAGCCGATGGGGCTTTCTCCGAAAGAGCTTGCTGAGCTGACGTATACCTTGGCGCTCGGCGGTATTGACATCATCAAGGATGACCATGGCTTGGCAGATCAACCGTTTTGCCCGTTTCGCGAGCGCGTGCCGCGCTGCGCGGAAGCAGTGGCGAAGGCAAACCAAGCCTCTGGGCTGCGTTGTGTCTACGCGCCCAATGTCTCGGCAAGCGGCGAACAAGCACTGCTTAACGCGCGCTTCGCGCGCGAGGTTGGCGCAGGTGCACTGCTGATTGCGCCAGGGCTGGTCAGCTTCGGGATGATGCAGCAGATTGCTGAAGACGACACGATTGCCCTGCCCATCCTGGGGCACCCCGCCTTACTTGGCAGTTTCACTGCAAGCACAACGGAAGGCATGAATCATGCAGTTGTGTTCGGCTCTCTCATGCGCCTAGGAGGGGCAGACGCTTCGATCTTCCCGAATTACGGAGGTCGCTTTTCCTTCTCACGTCAAGTGTGCGAGTCCATCGCCGCGGCATGTAACCAGCCGCTAGGACATATCAAGCCAATCTTCCCTACCCCTGCTGGGGGAATGACGCTTGCCCGCGTGCCCGAGATGCGCGCCGTTTACGGCGACGAGGTCATCCTGCTCATCGGCGGCGGTTTGCACAGCGCCAGCCCCGACCTGCTAGCCAATTGCCGTAGGTTCCGCGAGATGGCGATGGCTTGATGCGCCGCAGTCCGCTTTGGGCAGATAGTTTGCCGCTGGAGAGGGAGCACAAGGGTGCGGGCAGCATAGCGCGCCGCCCACCACGTCTCTAAATCCGAACACTCCCCCAAAGAGGCTATCCATTACCCACAACGCTGCAAAGAAGCGCATCCAAACTATCCAGCGTCCATGTTTTGAAGCACAAGCGGCAAAAAGCCCGCAAAATACAGGGGAATGACATGGTAGGGGCGCGCCGCGCGCGCCCCAGTGCGCACCCCCTGCGCTCTTTCTAAAGGGCTGCCTGTGATGTGAGTAATGAAAAGCTCCCAAAGGGAGAGGGACTAGCTCTGCTATGTATCTGTAGTCACTCCTCCCCAGGTTGCCTTATTTGCTGGGCATATAATGCCTGCGACTTAACCATCGAAGGCTAGGAAGCGCCAAGCCAAGTTCGACAAAAAGCCCTCGGGAGCCCACGCGGTGCGCACTCCCTATGCATGTGAACCGTTGCTGAGAAATTTGGAGAATCGAATGCCGAAATACATCTTCTGCACAGGCGGGGTCGTCAGCTCAGTCGGCAAAGGCGTCACGGCGGCTGCGATTGGGCGCGTGCTCAAATCGCGCGGTTTGCGTGTCGCTATCCAGAAGCTCGACCCCTACCTGAATGTAGACCCTGGGACGATGTCACCCTACCAGCATGGTGAGGTATTCGTCACAGAGGACGGCGCAGAGACAGACCTTGATCTGGGTCACTACGAGCGTTTCATTGACGAGAACCTGAATCGCACCTGCAACACTACCACCGGGCAGGTGTACAACGAGGTCATCGCCAAGGAGCGACGCGGTGACTATCTGGGCAAGACAATCCAAGTTGTGCCGCACGTGACGAACGAGATTAAGCGGCGAGTCAACCTGGTGGGCAAAAGCAACAATGCCGATGTCGTCATCGTCGAGGTTGGTGGCACGGTTGGCGACATCGAGGCGATGCCCTTTCTAGAAGCCATTCGCCAAATGCGCCGCGACTTAGGGCGGGAGAACACCCTCTACGTCCATGTCACTTTTCTGCCGATGGTCGGTGCGACGGGCGAGCTGAAGACAAAGCCCACACAGCACAGCGTGCGCGATCTGCGCAGCGCTGGCATCTTGCCCGATGCAATCATCGCTCGCAGCGATTACCCTGTTGACGAAGAGCTGCGCCAGAAGATCGCCCTGTTCTGCGACGTTGAACCACGTGCTGTGCTGCCGATGGTGACCACCCCTTACCTCTATGAAGTTCCGCTGATGTTGGAGGAGCTTGGCTTTGGCGCGTTTCTGTGCGAGCGATTGGGTTTGAACTGTGCGCCTCCCGATCTCGACGAGTGGCGCGCTATGTGCGCCGAGATGCGCCGCCCCAAACCGAAACTGGAGGTTGCCATCGTCGGCAAGTATGTCGAACTGCACGACGCTTACATCAGTGTGCGCGAAGCGCTGTACCACGCCGGGGTCGCCTGTGGGCGCGATGTGCACATTCACTGGCTCAACAGCGAGGCGCTGGAGCGTGGCGAGGGCATCCGCGTGCTCGAACAGGTGTCTGGGATCGTTGTGCCGGGCGGCTTCGGTTACCGCGGGATTGAGGGAAAGATCATGGCAGCGCGCTTCGCGCGTGAGAACCGCGTGCCGTATCTAGGCTTGTGCCTGGGAATGCAGGTAATGTGCATTGAGTTCGCTCGCTACGTGCTGAACAGTCGCGAGCCAAACAGCACCGAGTTCAATCACACCACGCCATACCCTGTGATTGACCTTATGCCCGATCAGCGCGACATCACCGACATGGGTGGCACGATGCGGCTAGGGGTATATCCCTGCCGCCTGATGCCAGGCACAGTTGCGCATCGCGCCTACGCTAGCGCCTTGAAGCTGCCCTTAAATGGAGCGGGCATGGAGCCACTCACTGTCTACGAGCGCCACCGCCACCGCTTCGAGTTCAACAACGAATTTCGCAAGACGCTAGGCGATGCTGGCTTAGTCTTCAGCGGGCTCTCCCCCGATGGACGCTTGGTTGAGCTGACCGAGCTGCGCGACCACCCGTTCATGCTGGGCAGCCAGTTCCATCCAGAGTTCAAGAGCCGACCCAACCGCCCACATCCCCTGTTCAAGGCGTTCATCGAGGCAGCTATCAGGTATGGCGAGGCGGCTCCGTTGTTCACGTTGTCCGCGCCCTCTCAGACAGCTTGAGCGTCGGGGCTTCACCTGCTGGGTGCGCAGGCGCTTGTGCTTGGGTGAGTCTGTGCGTAGCTGCATAGCCGCCTGAGGGGGCAGTGTGGGCAGTTCGGTCTGCGCGCTTGGCAAATCTCTCGCCCGAGTCGAATCAGGTTGAGGTGCAGCGGTCCGTGTGCGCCAGCAGGGCAGAGCGCCTCCATGTGCAGATGCGTTTGGTCGGCGTTCATCTTCTCTGGGCGCAGCCCCAACCGACCGGTCACGCGATGCACGTGCGTGTCCACTGGGAAGGCAGGGTGTCTATAGCAAAACAGCAATACAATCGAGGCCGTTTTCATGCCTACGCCTCCCAGGCTCAATAGCCAATCGCGCGCCTCTTGAAGCGGCATTTCAGCGAGGAAGTCCAACTCGAGCTTGCCACGGATCTCGGTGATGCGGCGCAAGGCAGACTGAATCCGTGGGCCTTTTTGGTTTGCCAACCCCGCTGGGCGAATTGCCTCAATGACTGCTTGCGGGTCAGCGTCGCGCACTGCCTCCCAGCTCGGAAAACGCGCGCGCAGCCGGCTGTAGGCGAGATCTCGGTTGCCATCATTGGTGTTCTGCGAGAGGATGGTGGCAACCAGCTCGCTGATGCCGTCTAGCTTTGTCCAGCGCGGTTCGCCGTAGCGCTCAAGCAAAACTTGATGGATGCGCAGCGTCTTTCGCCGCAGTCGTGAGAGGGCCGACTCACTCATGTATCTGCAGAAGATTCTCGAAGCTCGGAAGGCAGGTGTTGTAACTCCTCAGCGTCATCGCCAGCCACGATCCAGAACGGTGGTGAGGCAGTAACTCCTCCGGGGGCAAGCAACATGCCGTCAGTTTTGCAGCGCACGATTAGCCGCTCGAAGCGTTCGCTTGTGGCTTCCAGACGAATCTCTGTCGCAAGGTCGTACGCGCTGCGCAAGGCGCGGATCATCACTGCAGGTGGGCGGCTACGGCTTGAGCATACTGGCTGAACCACAAGCTCGCGGCTACGCACGAAGCCACTCACCACATGAGGAGACCAGGACTCCCAAACCGACTCGTCTCGGACGCTTTGCCGCTCTAAGCTGGATGTAGGCTCAGGGAGCAGGCTGCTCACACCCTCAGCACGTTCGATCCGACATCGCCACAGACGGGGCGGCGCGCCGATGTTAAACAACCCGCCAGCCTCGCTGTCCAAGCGCAGCACCTCCAGCGAGTTGAGAAGGAGCTCCTGGTTGCTCTCATTCTCAACCGAGAGCATCGCCGTCCAGCCAGGCGGACGCTCTTGCCACACCCAAACTGCGCGCAGGCCGTCCTGTAGCGAAGTAAATGAAAGAGGCTCGTCACTGTAGCGGTTGGTTGCGCTGAGGCGCATCATGCAGCTCGCTGCTGAGTCAGGGTGCTGATACTGAACAGCGGCGCTGAACTTGTGCAGCGTCGGCCCGTCTTCCCAATTCAGGGTAATGCCGCGGTCGAGGATAGCAAGAAAGCCAGCGTGGTTGATCATGTGTGCCTGTGCGCGGAAGTACTCCTGGCATTGCATTGTACGGGTGTGCAGCTCCGACCAGGGAAGTGGGGAGTGGCTAGCTGAGCGTTGATCATAGCACCGAAAATCGGTTTACAGCAGGACAAAGCGTTAACATGCCAACTGGAATTAGCCACTCCCGGGAAGTGACTGCATGAATACATGGCAGGGCTTGTCACACTGCCCTCCCTCCACTCTCTATATTTCTTGGAAAGAGGGGCGCAGGGGCGAGGCAACGCACTATGCACCGTGCATTCGAGCCCAGACACTCGCCTTATGAACGCGCTCTGTGTGATAGGATGACGGCGTGCCTTTGCTTGTAGATGGACA
>JANWZM010000267.1 GCA_025054635.1 Thermoflexales bacterium | reverse complement strand
AAATCACGCTGCCGAGCACGGCTGCAGCATGCCCGCCTCGCGGCAAGGTCATCGGTGCACAGGCGCGCCATCGCAGGTCCTCCAGGTCCAAAGCTTCACAGGTGCTCAGTTCGCGTTGTCCATCGAACCCGCCGATGGCATACAAGCGGTTGCTGAGGACAACCGCCGCGAGCTGGCTGCGCGGCGTTGGCATGGGCGGCAGTCGCTCCCAGCGTTGCGTTGCGCGGTCTAAACGGTGCACCTCAGCGGTGATCCCCGTCGAGGCTCGTCCGCCAAGGACGAAGATCGCATCCTTCGTTGCGGCTGCGGCATGAGCCGTCAAGGGCTGCGGCAACTCAAGCCCGCTGCGCCAGGCGCGCGCCCTCGGGTCGAGTATCTCGACCTGGCGCGTCAATTGCCCGTCGGGTGTTGTGCCGCCGAGGACATAGATCAGCCCGTCGAGGACAGCCGCAGCCGCGCCAGATACAGGCGTTGGCTTCTCCGGACCGACACGCCAAGTGTCTTGCTGCGGGGAGTAGATCAGCGTCTCGCTTGTTGGGACGCCGTTTGCCTCGCCGGCAATGGCGAACACTTCGCCCTCTACGAGGGCAACTGCGCTGCGCGTGCGCGCGGTGCGCATCGAGTCGCGCGGATGCCAGCGATCGTTTGTCTTGACAAGTTGCCCGTTGCGGACGATTGGACTGACCTCCGAGCCGTCTGCGCTTGCTGGCGCGACCGCAATCGGGCGCTGAGCGATCAGCAAGGCAGACGCACCCAAGCCAAGCACCAAACAACTGACGAGCGCGACGCGCCGCCACCATGGTAAGGGCGGCAGCGGTCGCGGGTCAGGCGCAACTAGCACAGGCAATGCGGACTGCGCCCGACCCTGCGAAGGAGCTAGCTCAGCACCCTCCTCGCCTGCTTCGGTTGACTCTCCTGAGTGGCGCGGTATGTCGAGGGCTATCCAGCCGTTGCGCACGGCGATCATCGTTACCTCGGTGCGCGACTGCGCTTCGAGCTTGGTGAAGATGTTGCGCAGATGCACCCGCACTGTGTTTGGGCTGATGTGCAGCTTAGCGGCGATCTCCTTGTTAGCAGCGCCAGTTGCAAGCAGGCGCACAATCTCCAGCTCCCGTTCGGTCAGCGGCTCCCCTGGCTCAGCCATGCGCTGCGGATTATAGGGAGGCAGGCTCAGCTTTGACGTGCAGGGTAAACATGCGCCAGGACACCTTAATCCGCACACTGCGCGTCAACGCGATCTCGCCGGCGCCGGCTGAGCTGTTGAGCACCTCGCGCGCCTCCTCGATGGCGGCATAGGGTGGGCTATAGGCACTGCCGTGCAGCCACTCGACGGCTTGGCGCAAGACAGCGCGCTGCAGGGCAGCGTGAAGCGCGCGCCACGCCATGCGGTCAACCGTGATCGCCTCTGCGCCAACTTGGGCGATCTGGGCGAGCGTCTGTTGAGCGGCTTGCTTAACAAACTCAGCTTCGTCTGCTGCGATGTCGGCGAGCCGCGCCAGGGTCGCGCGTAGATTGGGGTTGTAACGCTCGAGAAATGGCAGCACCTCGTGGCGCACTTGGTTGCGGCGGTAATCCAACGACTGGTTTGACGCATCATGCCGCGGCTGTAATCCGCACGCCTGGCAGTAGCGCTCAATCTGGGCGCGCGTGAAGCGCAGCAAGGGTCGCGCTGCACTCAGGTCAGTTGCGCCAGGCAAAGGGCTGAGAGGGCGCATCCCGCGCAAGCCGAGCGAGCCTGTGCCGCGCAGCAGGCGCAGCAGCAGCGTCTCTGCTTGGTCATCGGCGTGGTGCGCAAGCGCGACCGCGCGCGCGCCGTGCTTGCGCGCCACACGTGCAAGGAAGGCATATCTCGCGCGCCGTGCAGCCAGCTCGACGGAGCAGCGCATCTGGGCTGCCAGCCCGAGCACGTCCGCGCGTTCAACGGCGCACAGCACGCCGTGCTGCTCAGCGTAGGCGCGCACGAACTCGGCGTCCTGCTGGCTCGCCTCGCTGCGCAGGCTGTGATCCAGGTGAGCGACTACGACCTGTAGCCCTGTGCGCTCGCGCGTTGCAAGGGCTGCGTCGGCAAGGCAAAGCGAATCAGCGCCACCAGAGACCGCCAGCACTACTGTCTTGGCGTCGCTGCTTGCTTGTCTGAGCAGGCTTGCGACAGCACGGCGGATCTCCGAAACATGATTCGGGAGCACAAGCGCATCGTACGTCAACCAGCAAAACGCGCGGTTTGGCGCAAAATAAGCGTCATGCTCTTGGACCTTGTCTTCCTTGCGATCGGTGTTGCCCTTGCGCTGATTGGAGGCGAGTTCTTTGTGCGCGGGGCAGTGGATGTCGCGCGCTTGCTGCGCGTGCCTCCAGGCATTATTGGTGTTACTATTGCGGCGTTCGCGACCTCCAGCCCTGAGACCTCCGTTGCGATCAACGCAGCAGTCTCCGGCGTTGGCGCGATTGCAATCGGCGACGACCTAGGGAGCAATGTAGTCAACGTGGCGCTGATCTTGGCGCTGGCGCTGTTACTCTCACACATGCCAGTGGCGTTCAGAGAAATCCGCCGCGACTTGCTCTTTGCGTTCCTGACGCCTGTGTTGATTGGGCTGGCGGTGATGGATGGACAATTCTCACGTCTGGACGGCGTGCTGCTGTGGCTTGCGTTTGCCTTCTGGCTGGGGCTAGTCATCCGCGAGGCGATGGAGCACCGCAACCGCATTAGCGAAGAAACAATCGCAAAAGTGGCGCACCCTGTGCGGTCGATTCTAGTGGGGATCTTCGGACTGGCGCTGCTGCTGATCGCTGGTCGGCTCATCGTGGACGGAGCAGAGGGGTTGGCGTTGGCGCTTGGGCTGAGCAAATTCGTCGTTGGCGCAGTAGTCGTCGCTGTTGCGACTAGCTCGCCCGAGATGGCGACGACGTTGATCGCCCGCATTCGCGGTCACGATGACCTCAGCCTGGGCAATATTCTCGGGAGCAACATCTACAACGGGTTGTTCATTGCACCTTTGGTAGCTGTGATCCGTCCAGTGGACATTGGGTTGACCGATCTAGGACTATCGCTCGCGGTTGGCGCTGGCATCATTCTCTTGGTGACACCACTTGGAAATGGGATTGGGCGGGTGCGCGGCGTGATTCTGTTGCTGGTATATGCGCTGTTTGTGTTCTTGACCTTGAGCGGGCGATAATCCCTGCGCAGATGAGCACGCTGAACAAAGACCTGCTGGACGCGACCGCGCGCACAGCTCTGAACCGCGCCAGCGAGCTTATGCGTCAACTTGGTAAGCCTCTGGTGACGCCAGAGCTGCTGCTGGTTGCCCTGCTGAGAATGCCAGAGTCGGTCGCTAACCGCGCGCTGGCACATCTGGCGAAGGCACGGGGGTTTGCTCTGGCTGACCTCGAACGCGAAGCTGAATCCCAAGCGCGCCAGCGGGATGGGCGCAGCGCGAACTTCACCTACGTCACGGATCAAAACGTCGTCGCCCCGCTGAGTGACGAGACGCTTGTCGTGCTTGACGAGGCGCGCAGCATCGCGCTTGCGCACGGCGAGATGTATATCGCCACAGAGAACCTTTTGGCAGCCCTTGCGCAGCCCGGCGTCAGCACCGCAGGGATGTTGCAGCGCCGCGGTGTGACGCCTGCTGCAGTTGCCGGGTTAATGAGAGAGGGCGTGGTCAGCCGCCGCACCACAATGACCGATTGGGTGGATGAGGCGCGCCAAGGCAGACTTGCCCCTTTGTTCTTCCGCGAGCGCCTGCTGCAACAGGCGCTGAGTGTGCTCTCGATGACGCGCGACCGCAGCTTGCTCTTGCTCGGCGCAGTTGGCTCAGGGCGGCGCAGCCTCGCCCTGTCGCTTGCCTTGCTCATTGCTGAAGGGAGAGGCCCCGCACAAGTCAGCAGCATGATCGAGGTGAGCAACTCCGCCTGGCTGGACAACCCGGCCTTGGCGATGCAGCTTGCGTTGCGCCGTGCTGAGGGCGGGGCGCTGCTCATTGCTGATGTGGCGCGATTCTTTGGGCGCCCCGAGACAAACGCTCAGGCACAAGCGATGCGCGAGCTGCACAAAGCAATCGTAGAAGATCGCTGCGTGCTTATCGGCACAGCGACGGAAGCGGAGTTCAACGAGCGCATTCGCCCGAACACAGCGTTGAGCGCTCACTTGCACACGCTGTTCGTCCCGCCAGCAACAGATGAGGAGTGCTTCGAGATGCTTCGCTTGCAGCGCAGCATGTTTGAGCGCGATTACAGCTTGGAAGTGAGCGAGGCTGCGCTGAAGGCAGCGACAGCTCTGGCTGCACGGTATGTGGGCGAGCAGCCGCTGCCTGGCAGCGCCGTCCGCCTGTTGCACCAGGCGTGCGGCTTAGCGCGCGGCAGCGCGCAGCGACTTGAGGCGCAACATGTGGCGCGCGCGTTGAGCTTGCACACTGGAATCCCGCTGGCGCAACTTGAAGGCGATGAGCGCGCCCGCTACGCTCAGATTGATGCAGCGCTGCGCCGACGTGTGATCGGACAAGAAGAGGCGATCGCTGCAGTGAGCAATGCAATCAAGCGCGCTCGTGTCGGCTTGAAAGACCCACGCCGACCCATCGGCTCGTTCTTGTTTCTCGGTCCAAGCGGCGTCGGCAAGACCGAGCTTGCTCGCTCGCTGGCAGAGTTCTTGTTCGGCGACGAGGACGCTTTGATCGCGCTGGACATGACCGAGTATCAGCGCGAGGAGTCGCTCAGCCGCTTGATCGGCGCGCCACCGGGCTATGTCGGCTACGAAAGTGGCGGGCAGCTCACTAGCCGCGTGCTGAAGTCGCCTTACGCTGTGGTCTTGTTCGACGAAGTCGAAAAGGCGCACCCGCGCATCCTCGATGTGCTCCTGCAGATCATGGAAGAAGGACGCCTGACCGACGGACAAGGGCGAGTTGCGCGATTCAGTGAAACCGTGGTGATCCTCACCAGCAACCTCGGGGCGCGTTATCTAAACGACCCAGATTTAGACAATGCGATGCGCGCGCTGGCGCTGGAGGAAGTGCGGGCGTTCTTCCGACCTGAGTTCCTCAATCGTTTGGACGAGATCGTTGTCTTTCGCCCGCTTTCAACTGAAGCGTTGCGTCAAGTGCTTGATCTGATGATCGAAAGGGAGATTCGGCTTGCACAAGCGCAGGGGATCGCGCTCGAAGTAACGCCTGCCGCGAGAGCGTGGCTGCTCGAACAAAACACTGACCGGCACCTCGGGGCACGCCTGTTGCGGCGCATCTTGCAGCGCACAGTGCGCGACCAGCTTGCCAGTTATCTGCTCTCACTCACGACTCCCCCAGCGAGGGTTGTGGTGGACGCGCATCCTCAACAGGGGTTGGTGTATCGGTTGGGTCAACCGCAGGCTTTGCCACAGGGCTGAGTTCAAACGGATCTTCACCCCACACCTCGGCAAACATCACTGTCGCCAAATCACGCGCAAACGCCATCAGGTCTGCGCCGGCTGCGCGCCCTTCTGCAGAGTTCAGCGCGAAATTCAGCGCGGGTAGGTCTCTGAAGTAAACCTCGTGGATCAAGTAATAAGGCGCTTCACCGCGCGGCGCGCCGATCGCACGCGACACAGAAGTGCGCACTACGTTGGGCATTCCCGATATCAGAGGCACGTGTCGCTGCGAGAAGTGCGCTTCGAAGGCGTCCACATCTCTTGGCTTGCGAAAGAAGATGATCAACTTAACCATAACCAAACTACCTCAGAACTTACCCTGCTGACCCGAAGGTGTCTAGGCTCGAATACACGGTGCATGGGCGTTGCCCCACCCTCACCCCCATCCCCTCTCCCTCAGGGAGAGGGGCGCAGGGGTGAGGGCAGGGCGATATGACCTGCTGTGTATTCGTGTAGTCACTCCTGCTGCCCCCACAAGTGGTTAAGCCAGTCGCCAAGTCGTTCCTCTCGGGCTGTCTTCTAGGATCACCCCAAGCGCAGCAAGACGGTCGCGGATCGCGTCGGCGCGGGCGAAGTCTTTTGCCTTGCGTGCTTCAGCGCGCAGCTCGATCAACAGCTCGATCAGCGCGGCTTCGCGCTCAGCGCTGCCAGACTCGGCTGTTCCCTCGCGGATGATGCCGAGCACAGTCCCGCCGAACTCGCGGTAGATATTCATCGCCTGTTCAAGCACCTCAGAGGTAGCGATGCCCTTGTCCAGCCAGCGATTCACATCGGTGGTCATCTCCTGGAGTGCCCCAAGCGCAAGCGGGGTGTTGAAGTCATCGTTCATTGCGCTGACGAAGCGCAAGCGGTATTGGTCTAGGGTCTCTATCAGATGCGCAGTCATCTCTGGAGTGCTGATAGGGCTCAACTGCAGGCTTTCTGGGTGTTGATACGCTTTTTGCAAGCGGCGCAAGGTATTGTTCATGCGTTCCCAGCCTTTGGAAGCCGCTTGCAGCGCTTCGTCGCTGTAGTCGGCTGGGCTGTTGTATTTGCCCGACAGGATGAAGAAGCGCAATGCCTCGGGGCGGTAGTGCTGCAGCGCGTCCTTGATAGTGACGAAGTTGCCTAGCGACTTGCTCATCTTCACCCCGTTCACCAGCAAGCTCCCCGTCAGCATCCAGTAGTTGGCAAACGGCACACCGTGCGCACACTCGCTCTGAGCAATTTCGCACTCGTTGTGGGGGAAGATGTTGTCCACGCCTCCGCCGTGAATGTCGAAGGTGTGACCGAGGTATTTCGTGCTCATCGCTGAGCACTCGATGTGCCAGCCAGGGTAGCCCCGACCCCAGGGCGAGGGCCATTGCAGAATGTGGTTTTCCGGCGCCTTGATCCACAGCGCAAAGTCCATCGGATGGCGTTTCTCATCGCGCACAGCAACGCGCTTGCCCGCCTCCATCTCCTCAATCCGCCGTCCACTGAGCTTGCCGTATTCGGGGAAGGACTCCACGCTGAAGTAGACCGAACCGTTGACCACGTAGGCATGACCCTTCTCGATCAGGGTTTGGATCATCTCGATCTGCTCTGGGATATGCGCTGAGGCACGCGGCGAGATATCTGGGCGCTGCACGCCGAGCGCGTCCATGTCCTCGAAGTACGAGCGCATGTAGCGTTCGACGATCTCCATTGGTTCAAGCCGTTCGCGGCGCGCGCCTTTTAGGATGCGGTCTTCCCCGTCGTCGAGCAGGTGACCGACGTCAGTGATGTTTTGCACGTAGCGCACCTTGTAGCCGCTGTAGCGCAGCCAGCGCACAACGACATCGAACGAAACATACGTCTTAGCGTGCCCGAGATGGGCATGGTCATAGACCGTCGGTCCGCACACATAAATGTGCACACGACCTTCAACAACGGGCTTGAAGGGTTCTTTCTGGCGCGAGAGGTAGTTGTAGATTTGCAGCGACATCGAAACGGAAGGCTAGAACTGCTGTTTGGGTGACTCGCCAGAGTGGCGAGGCCTTTACTTGACATTAATCATCTGAGCGACAGGGCGGGCGAAGATCATCCGTCCAGCAGAGGTCTGCAGCACCTTGGTCACCGTGACTTCAATCGTTCGGTCGAGGAAAGCTTGTCCTTCCTCGACCACGACCATTGTGCCGTCCTCGAGGTACCCCACGCCCTGCCCGGTTTCACGCCCTGGCTGGATCACGCGGATGTGAAGTGACTCGCCAGGGATCAAGACAGTCTTGACCGCGTTTGCCAGCTCGTTGATGTTGAGCACGGTGACGCCTTGAAGCGAGGCGACTTTGTTCAAGTTGTAGTCGTTGGTGATGATGGGGCAACCCCATTGTTTGGCTAGGGCAATGAGCTTCTCGTCCACGCGCTGCGAGGTGTCTGGGTCGTCATTGACCAGGCGCACTGGGACGGGGGACTCGCGCTGCAAGCGACGCAGGACTTCCAAGCCGCGACGTCCACGCGCGCGTCTCAGCGGGTCGGATGAGTCGGCGATGTATTGCAGCTCAGCCAGCACGAAACGCGGCACGATAAGCTCGCCGCGCACAAATCCTGTCGCGCTAACGTCGGCAACGCGCCCATCAATGATCGCGCTGGTGTCCAGGAGCATCGGCTCGCGCGCGTAGATCGCGCCCTCCTCTGGTCGCGTAGCAGGCAACTTGATGTTCAAGATGGCAAACATCTCCCGGTAGCGCAGCCCCATGATGCCCAATCCCAACGTGGCAAACCCAACTGCCGCCAGAAACGGCAACACAGGTCCGAAGGGCTCTGGCAGTCGCGCGAGGGGGAATGCCAGCAGCGCAGCCAGCAGCAACCCGGCACCGAGACCCATGAACCCTGCGATGATCTGTGCCGCGCTCAGGTTGGCGATGCGGTCATACAATGCTGTCAGCGGGCGCCCAAACAGGGCAGGGAAGAGCACAATCCCCACAAGCGCAAACAGCGTCATTGTGATGATATGTGCGAAGGCGTAGTTGTCGAACGGCGGCGGGAAAAGCGCCATCACCGGGTCACCGACCGACCAGCCGATCAGCCCCATCACCACTGCCCCGCAGATGCGCAGCCCGAGCAAGATGTATGCCTCTGTCCGAACGCCTGCCACAGCTTTTAGGCTAGGATAACCCAAGCGGATGAGTCTGGGATAAATCCGTCCTCATCCTAGCACAGGATAGTAGAATCTCTGCATGCCCAGCCGCCTGATAGACTTGAATCCCGTCTCACGCATCACTGCTGGTGCGATTGGCGAGCCAGGCAGCCGCACGTTTTACCTGCAGGCGCGAAAGGGCGCAACTCTGGTCACGCTGGTATGCGAGAAAGAGCAGGTCTCTGAGCTGTGCATGGCGCTGCAAGCGCTGCTGGAAGAGCTCAAAGTGAAATACCCTCAAGGCGCACGCTACGAGCCGATTCGGACAAACCTGGACCTGGAGCAGCCTTTCACCCCAGCATTCAGGATCGGGCGACTAGGCATCGTCTATGACGAAGGTCGTGATTTGATCGGCATCATTGCGAGTGAACTGCTCCCCGCAGATATTGACCCTGACCAAGCTAGCGTTGCGCGATTCTTCTGCACGCGCGCTCAGGCAGATGCGCTCAGCCGCCACGGGCTAGAGGTCGTCGCTAAGGGACGACCGCTGTGCCCGCTGTGTGGCAAACCGATGACGCCAGATGGCGAGGTTGAGGACTTTTGCCCTCGACGCAACGGGCATGCAGATGCATTGGTCTTCGCATGAAGCCACACAATGGAGGGGCAACATGAAACAGTCGGAGGTGCTTCAACTGCTCGCCGAGGGTGACATGGAACCACTCGGCACGATGCCTTGGGGCTCAAACTACACCTTTCTCGTCCAGGTCACCTCGCCCAAAGGAGTGACCCCTGAGCAAAGCACACTTGCGGTCTACAAGCCGCGGCGTGGCGAGGCGCCGCTGTGGGACTTTCCCACGGGCACACTGTGCTTGCGTGAATACGCAGCCTGGCTGGTCAGCGAGGCATTAGGCTGGGGACTGGTGCCGCCAACTGTGCTGCGCAGCGGCGACTACGGCTTTGGCTCGGTTCAGCTCTTCATTCACAACGACCCGAATCAACACTTCTTTACCTTCCGTAACGACCCTTCAGCGTGTGACCAATTGCGACGAATTGCCCTGTTCGACCTAATCACAAACAATGCTGACCGCAAAAGCGGGCACTGCCTGCGCGACGATGATGGGCGCATCTGGGCGATTGACCATGGCATTTGCTTCAACGCGGACTACAAGCTGCGCACTGTGATCTGGGATTTTGCAGGTGAGCCAGTGCCTGCGCTGCTGCTCGAAGACCTCGCTCGTCTGCGCAGAGCAATCGAGCCCGATCAACCGCTGGGCAGAGCGCTGCACAAATTGCTCTCCGATGAGGAAATGGCTGCGTTCGCCAGGCGGATTGACGCTATGCTTCGCATCAAGACCTTTCCAATGCCTGGTCGCTACGAGCGCAGTATCCCCTGGCCGCCTGTGTGACTTCAACGACAACGGCTATGGCAAATAACGTCATCGGCACGCCACTCAAACCATGTAGCTTCGACCCGCTCACGGGCTGGTATCGAGACGGCAGTTGCAACACCGGTCCGGGCGATACCGGACTGCACCTTGTTTGTGCACAGGTAACCCAAGCCTTCCTCGAGTTCTCACGCTCGCGCGGCAACGATCTGATCACCCCGCGCCCTGAATATCGCTTTCCCGGCTTGAAACCTGGCGACCGCTGGTGCTTGTGCGTCTTTCGCTGGTTGGAGGCATACGAGGCGGGCTGCGCACCGCCCGTAGATCTAGAAGCGACCCACATCTCGACGTTGGAGTTTGTTGACCTCGAGACGCTGCGACGCTTCGCGCTCAACCCCTCGCAAACAGCGTAATCTGTCATGCGCCTCTACGGTGGCATTGAAGCAGGCGGCACGAAGTTTAATTGCATCGTTGCTGCCGGACCTGACCAGGTCATCGCAGAGACACGCGTTCCGACGACAACACCCGAGGAGACCTTGTCGCGCGTCACAGCTTGGTTTCAAGCCTGCCAGCACCCCTTGGCTGCTGTAGGCATTGGCTCATTCGGGCCGGTTGACCCAAATCCGAGTTCACCAACGTTCGGCTACATCACATCCACACCGAAGTTGAGTTGGCAGAACACAGATCTGGCAGGTGCTGTTCGGCGTGCGCTGAACGTCCCTGTCGCCTTTGACACGGATGTCAACGCGGCTGCCTTCGGCGAGTACTGCTGGGGCGCAGCGCGCGGGCTGGATACGTTCCTCTACATCACGGTCGGCACGGGCATTGGCGGTGGCGGCATGGTCGCCGGACGGCGACTGCACGGACTGCTTCATCCCGAGATGGGACACGTGCGTGTGCCACATGACTGGCAAGCAGACCCTTTCCCTGGTGTCTGTCCATTTCATGGTGACTGTATCGAAGGACTTGCCAGCGGGCCCGCTCTTCAAGCCCGCTGGGGGCAAGATCCAGCAACCTTGCCGCCCAATCACCCTGCCTGGGAGCTGGAAGCACGATACCTGGCTCTGGCACTGGTCAACTACGTGTGCGTGCTGTCCCCTCAACGCATCATCCTCGGCGGCGGGGTAATGACAAACGACTTTCTCTTTCCGCGCATTCGGCAAGAGGTGCAGCAGCTGCTCAACAGCTACATTGTCCACCCTGCACTCCTAGAACAGATAGACAATTACATCGTCCCTCCAGGGCTTGGTGAGCGATCAGGTGTGCTTGGCGCGGTCGCTCTGGCGCAGGAACTCGTATCCGCGATTTAGCACTGGGCACGCTCCAGCGCCTGAGCAAGCGCACCCACGTCGGGAAAGACGTAATCTGGTGCAATCTCTCCCTGCCCGATGTCGCTGACCTGAGACACACCGCTCAAGACCAATGCTGTTGTCAACCCAGCGCGCCGCCCACCCAAGATATCTGTGTCGAGCCGGTCACCGACAACGAGGGTGTGCGCTGGATCTGCTCCCATGCGCGCTACCGCCTGGCGCATGATCTCTGGTTGAGGCTTGCCGATGATCAGCGGTTCGACGCCTGTGGCAGCACGCAGGGCAGCGAGCGTGGCGCCGTTGCCCGGCACGAGCCCGCGTTCAGCAGGATAAGTTGTGTCTGGGTTTGTGCCGATGAACTCCGCCCCGCGTCGAATCAGCAGACACGCCTCTGCGAGCTTGGCATAGGTTAGCCCGCGGTCGAGACCAACGACGACATGGGTAGCTTGCTCAGGCGCGTCGTTGACAACAGTAATCTGGTGCGTGCTCAGCGCTTCGAGCAAGCCAGACTCACCGATCACGAACGCGCGCGCATGCGGCGCATGCGCAGCCAAGTAGGCAGCTGTTGCTTGCGACGAGGTGATGATCTCTTCAAGCGATACTGCAACGCCGAAGCGCTGCAGCTTCGCGCGGTAGTCGGCCGCGCTGCGACTAGCGTTGTTCGTGACCAATGTGACCTTGATCCCGAGCTGGCGCACTACGCTGAAGAACGTGCCCAAGCCAGGCAGCGGTTGCTCGCCGTGCCAGAGCACGCCGTCCATGTCCACGATCAGGCAGCGCACTTCGGCGAGCGGGAGTGGAATTGGATTCACAACTCCTCAGCGAAACGGGCGCTATAGCGCTGGAACACCAAGAAGCCAATGACGAAGAAAGCCACGCATGTCAATGCTGTGCGAGCGACAAAGTCCAGCGAGGTCGGCTGCCCCCAATACATTAAGTCCTGGTAGATGTTGACAATCGAAGCCATCGGATTCAGGCGGCGCAGCCAAGTGGCTGCGTCCACCTGTTGACCGAAGAGATCCCAAGGCTGGGCTTGGTTGATGTCATACCAAATTGGTGTCAGGAAGAACAAAGCTAGCATCGAAAGGTCCACGATGAACTGGGTGTCCCGGTAGAACACATTCAGCGTTGCTAGCAGCATCGCCAAACCCGCACTGATGGTGGCTTGTAGCAGAATCGCAACGGGCAACAACAGCAAGGTTGCTTTCAGAGGGTGTCCCGAGATCAGCGCGACTGCAACCCACATTGGCAAAGCGAACAGGTAGTTGATCAGGCTCGAGATCACCACTGAGATAGGCAGGATCGCTCGCGGGAAGTAAACCTTCTTGACCAAGCCCGCGTTAGCCATCACGCTGCCTGCGCCGCCGACAACGGCAGCCGAAAAGAAGTTCCACGCCAGCAATCCAGACAAAACAAACACGTTATAGTGCTCATACTCAGCCGGCCCGCGGAGAAGCACGCCGAAGACAAACGACATCACGATCATCATGCCTAGCGGTTGCAGAAAAGACCACACCACGCCAAACACAGATCCGCGGTAGCGCACCTTTAGGTCGCGCAAGACGAGCAAGCGCAGCAAGGAGCGGTATTGCCAGAGTTCTTCCAAGTAAGACCAAAGAGCTTTCATCGCTTCCGGATTCTTGTTCAAGAGCGGTCGCGTCGCTGATGGGGCTGAACTGCAGTGTGCGCGTCCGCAGGGAGGGCGCGCGCAAGCAGCTTGTGGTAGCCGTCGATCATCACCTGTGCAGCGCGGTCCCAGCCGAATTGGCGCACGGCGACTTGGCGGAGCTGCTCGCCGAGCTGACGGCGGCGCTGTGGTTGATTGAGCAGTTCAATCACGCGCGCGCCAAGCCCTTGGCTGTCCCCCAGAGGGACGTATATGCCCAGCGAGCCAAGGTATTCGCGCTGAGCAACTGTGTCAAATGCCACGGTGGGCAGCCCCATTGCCATATAGTTCAAGATCTTGCCGCTCCCTTCGCTCAGGGAGAGCTTCGGCGCAACGGCAACATCACCCAGCGCTAGCATCCGCGGCGCGTCGAAGTACGGCACGCGCCCTGTAAAGATTACCTCCTGCCCGACCCCAGCCCGGTGCGCTACCGCCTGCCAGTTCGGCACGCCTGGGTAGCCCATTACCAGCCAGCGCACTGCGTGCCCAGCCGACTTCGCCCAAGCCGCTGCCTCGATGATTTGCTGAATGCCCTGGTGGCGCGCCAGCAAGCCGAGAAAGACAACGACAAATTCCCCCGGCGCAATTCCGTAACGCTCGCGCAGCGCCGCTCGCTCTTCTAGCTTCAGCACGTCAGGGCGGAACGCAGCGTGGTTGACCCCATCGGGCAGATACTGGACGATTGCCCGTCCGCGAGTCTCTTTGTGAAGCGTCTGTGCCGCATGGCGCGTGCTGGTAAAGATCAGGCGCGGCAGGCGGTTGATCACGCGCTCCAACCTGAAGAAGAAGTGATAAGCCGGGCCGCTGCCGCGCAGGAAGCCGTGCTGAAGCATCTCATCGGTCAAGCTGCCTTGGAAGTCGAACGCAGTCGGCACGCCGAACAACCAACCGATCACGCTGCCGATGAGCGCGCCTTCGTGTAAATGCCCGTGGATCACATCGTAGCGCCGTCGGCTCAGCTCACGCCACAGCTTGAGCGCGAGCAGCACGTCAAAAGCAAACTTGTGCCGTGATGACCCCACCTCGTAGTTGCTGCGCCAAGGCGTCGGCGCGGTGCGAACGATCTCGACGCCAGGCACGTCGTTCCCCTTGTAGTAAGTCAGGATGGTCACCTGGTGACCGGCTGCCTGAAGCGCGCGAGCCTCTTCAAAGATGCGCACGTGACAGCCATAGTCGTTGAAGAAGGACGTCGGAGCTAGGCTCAGGACGCGCACAACACTGAGTTTACCTGAATTGGGTTTCTCGCCCTCGATAGAATCGGCGTGTGCAGCCGCAAAACCAACGCAGGACGCTGCTGCTCGGCTGGCTCTCTGTGGTTGCCCTCGTCGTTGGGGGTGCGCTTGTGGTCGCCTCTCTGATTGTCGGCAGACCTGGCGACCTAGCGCGTCCAGCCGTTGAAGTAACAATCTACCCGCAGCCGATGCGCCCAAGTACGACCCCAGCGCTGGTTGCTGCACAACTCTCTCCTGAAGCTGCAATTCCTGTCCCCACGCCGACCCAGCGCCCGGTCCAGTATGTCGTTCAAGCAGGAGATACCCTCTGGGACATCGCCCTGCGCTTTGGTTACACGTCGCTCGACGCGATTCTGGCGGCAAACCCCGGGCTGAATCCTGACTTCCTCTCAATCGGTCAGGTGATCAACATCCCCGGCTACGACTTCGTTCCGCCGCCACGACCAACGGCGACTCCCCGACTGATCCCACTTGCACCAAGCACATCTTTAGCGAGCGGCGCGAATGAGACCAGAGGACAAGTGTTGCCGGATGCTGGAGGGTTGCGCTTGCGCCGCGCGCCAGGTTACGACAGTGAGGTGATCACACGCCTCGGGCCGAACACCCCGCTGCGGATCATCGGACCAGTCGCTGGGCAAAGCTGGCTACGGGTGATCACGCCGAATGGGACGGAGGGCTACGTTGATGCGCGCTACGTGAGCATTGGCGCTGCCTCGACTATGCCAGCGCCAATAGGCAGCGCCATTGACCCAACCCCGACCCCCGTTGCGCTGCCCGAAGGCCCTTTGGAATATCCCTATCTTTCAGACATCTCACCGCGCGTGTACGACATCTTCCGAGCTGGGCAGGCGATGGGCAACCGTCCCAACGTCTTCGTCCTCGTCGGCGACAGCAACTCGCGACATCCTGCCTACCTTAAGCCGTTTGACCAGGGCAACTACAACCTAGGGGCATATAGCTACCTTCAGGCGACGGTTGACTTCTTTCGTGGCTCGTTCGCACAAGATAGCCCAGCCGCGGCAGGCGGCTTCAACACGGCGAAGGTGCTCGACCCAAGCCAAGCGCCGCCTTCCTGTGGGGGACAGTCACCTCTGCTGTGTGCCTACAGCCGCATCCGACCGAGCGTCGCCCTGATCCTGTTGGGCACGGGTGATCAACACACCTGGCAGTCGTTCGAGGCGAACTACCGCCGGATTGTTGACCTCACCATCAACGCTGGAGTCATCCCTGTGCTCATCACCAAAGGGGACGACCTCGAGTGTCGTGACAACAACGCTCCGTGCGGATTCATCAACGCCAAGATCGCCCAGATCGCGGCTGAATACCAAGTACCTTTGCTCAACTTACGCCAAGTGGTTCAGACTTTGCCCAACCGAGGGATGACTGAAGACGGCTTTCACTACAACTTCCCGCCTGGTGACCGCTCGGCTTGGTTCACACCTGAGTATCTGAGCTACGGATATACCCAACGCAACCTGACCACCCTGCAAACGCTGGATGTGCTTCGCCGCCGCGTGCTCACGGCACCGTCCTAGCACAAGTTGCACCCAAGCCAAAACGTGATAGCCTGAGAACACTGTAGGCGCTATGTTCAAAAAGATCCTCGTTCCCCTAGATGGCTCAACCTTCTCTGAAGCCGTGCTTCCTTATGTCGTTGAGTTGGCGCGCGCGCACCAAGCCGACGTTGAATTGTTCTGCGTGTCAGTGATCACGCTGCCGCTCTACCCTCTCGAGTCGCCAATCGAGTTCGAGGCGTTGGTGCGCGAGGAGGAGCGCCAAATTCGCGGTTATCTCGACGAGCAGGCAGCAAAGCTGTCGGGGCAAGGTGTTGCTGTCACCACCGCGGTTGGTCGCGGCAGCGTGCCCGAGGCGATCTTGAATCGCGCCTCAGCGATCAAGGCTGACTTGATTGCGATGTCTACGCACGGGCGCAGCGGGATTTCGCGCTGGCTGATGGGCAGCGTTGCCGACCGTGTCTTACATGGCGCGCATGTGCCTGTTCTGCTGGTGCGTCCAGAGGAGATGCGTCACTGAGGATGTTCAACGTCATCCTGGTGCCCCTAGATGGCTCGCGCAACGCCGAAAGCGCGCTGGAAACTGCTGCCGACCTGGCGCAGCGCGATGGTGCGACGGTGCTGCTGGCACATGCGGACACGCCAGGCAACCCGATCTTTGTCGAGGGCGCGCCGATGGACGAGGAAGGCTTTCCTGTGCCTGGCGCGCACGAGGCTGCCTATCTAGAGCAGGTCCAGTCGCATCTCCAGCAAAACTGGCATATCGAGGTCACCTACCGCGTGCTCCAGCAGCCAGGGGCAAGCCCAGCCGAGCTGCTGGCTGCCTGCGCGCAAACGGAGCAGGTTGGATTCATCGTGATGACCACCCACGGTCGCGGCGGGCTAGATCGGCTCTGGCTTGGTAGTGTTGTTGACCACCTTGTGCGCGTTAGCCATGCGCCGGTGTTACTGATTCGCCCGACCGAGATGCACTCGCTGCTGCCGCGCCTGCAGCGCGTGCTCGTCCCGCTCGATGGCAGCTTGATGGCAGAGCAAATTTTGCCTGTCGCTGCGCGGATCGCCGAGCTGCTCAGTGCAGAACTGCGGCTGATTCGAGTGGTGGATTGTCTTGAGGGAGTGCAGGTCAATCAATTCGGGGTTGTCTGGGCGTCGCCTTCGCCGCATGTTGCCCAGCATCTCGAGGAGGCGAGCGCCTACCTCGAAGCCATACGGTGTCAACTGCCCCAAGCGTTGCACACCTCAGTTCAAGCGATCCCTGCGCCCTCTCCTGCTGAGGGCATTCTCGAGGAGGCACGTAGCCTCGCCGGCACGCTCGTCGCAATGACGACGCACGCTCGACGCAGGTTGGAGCGTCTGCTGCTTGGCAGCGTTGCCGACAAAATCATGCGCAGCACCTCGCCCATCTTGCTGTATCGTCCAAAG